>DXXK01000060.1 GCA_019416425.1 Bacteroidales bacterium | reverse complement strand
AAACTCCTTACTTTCATCATACCAATAAATGACTCTGTCCTCTTCAAGGAGGATTGTCTCGTACTTTCCTCCTGTATCCTTCCTTACATTCTCTATAATCTTGCAGGAATGGCCATCTATGACAGTATCGCGGGATACCGTTTTGACGATTTCATAATCCTCTAAATGGTAGAAATCACTCATGGAGGACGTCCTGACGGCCACCCAGGACTTGCCTTCAGTCAGCATGGGTCGATATGCTTCCTGACAGAACAGACAGGTCATCGGGATAATCAGCATTATTGCCAATAAAAAATATTTTCTCATTTTTCCGCATTTTTATTGTTGATAATTAGGTTTGCCTTATCGCTTATCACGGTGCCGTTCTCGATGATTATATGGCCGGCATCGATAAAGACCTCTCCGGTTCCGATAACCGCGGTTCCCGAAGGTCTCGAATCAGTGACATGGGAACCGATCCTCACTATGTCGGCATCTATCCTCTTAGGTCCGGCGACTGTCTCATCCTGTATATAAACCACATGGTTCGTGATGTTCATGAGTCTGGGAATATATCCCTGCTTCGTGACACATATGGATATATTCGATGGTGTGCAGACCAGGGTGGCGAGGTATACCCCGGGGACGGCACCCGTTATGTTCACGTCGACACTGGTTTCCGACACGTCGCATTCAACCGAGGCAACGGTGGTTCCCTCCAGGTTCGTGACGATGACCATCGCCCGGGTCGTTTCCGGCATGAGTGCATAGCCGATGGTGACCGCGCCGTTCGTCGGGTTCGGGGTGCAGCAGGTCAGCCTGTCGTGCCCGGTCCCGGAATCAGTATATGCGGCGAGCCGTGGAATGGCAAGGAAGGACACGGCTGTCTTTGCTGTCAGTGTTTTAATCATACTCGTTAGCGTTAATTATAGCAATATGCGGCTAATTTAATAATATTTTTTAATTTTACAAGAATTTTCTACAGAATTTAACGAAAAAGAGGTGGGAAAGTGCCTTTACTGCTGATTTTGAGGGAACAAAATGCAATATATGGTTGTTGTTAAAGCATATAAATAACAACTCTACTCCCCATAAAAACGACACCGCTATGAATGCTATTCAGGTCATATCCGTAAATCCGGGCAAGAAGACCATCGGCGAGCTGCTGCAGGAAGCCAGCAAATACGAACCGGTGCAGTCCATAGTGAAAACCTCACCCGCCAAGCCCATACGCCCCTCCATACTCAACGCCCTGACCGGAATCTCCTCCAAGACCTCCGCAAGCACGTCACGCCGCATGCTGTTCCTCCGCGTCATCACCTCCGCCATTCTCGGGGGCCTGACATGGTACTCATGGTACTCCGGCCAGGAACCGATACTGTTCCTCCCCCTCATTGTATTAGGAGCCTCGCTGCTGACAGGGTTCATGACCCGCATAGTCTCCATCGGGATGATGGCCGCATGCCTCTATTTCGCCATGACCGGAATGGCCGGCGCGGTCATCAGCGGTGCTTTGGCATTCACAGCACTCGTCTTCGCCATTCTCGGCCCGGCCAAGTTCAGCTTGGACCAATGCATACGTTTGGCATGTATCCGACACGCCAAACGCAGGTGCCAAACAAAAACCAAACTTGATTACAAGAGCTACACCAGACTATAATAAACAAGCCAGAGCCTTTACAGCCCTGGCTATTATTTTGACTAAGAATATCTCTACTTCTTTTTCTGTTTGGCCTTAGCCTCTTCCTTCTGCTTGAACTCCTTCAGAAAATTCGGATACGACTTGCAGAACTCAGAGATGACGCATCCATAGCAATCCGGTGTCCGGCTCTTGCATACATACCGTCCATGCAGAATCAGCCAATGGTGTGCTTTGGGCAACAACTCGTCAGGAATATGTCTGCACAGCGTCCGCTCCGTGGACAACGGTGTCTTGGAATTATTGGTCAGTCCGATACGGTTGCTGACACGGAACACATGCGTGTCCACCGGCATCGCTGCCCCGTTCCATAGTACCGCAAGCATCACGTTGGCCGTCTTTCTACCAACACCGGGCAACTTCATCAGATTGTCTATATCCTTAGGCATCTCGCCGCCGAACTCATCCTCCAACTGTCTGGCCGCGCTGACCAGAGCCTTGCTCTTGTTGTTGGGATAGGTCACCGACCGGATGTAAGGATATACATCCTCCGGCGTGGCCTGCGACATGTCACGGCTTGTCGGGAAACGCCGGAACAACGCCGGAGTCACCTGGTTGATGCGCTTGTCGGTACACTGCGCCGACAGGATAACAGCCACCAGCAGCTGGAACGGATTCTCATAATGCAGTTCCGTCTCCGGCTCCGGTATCGTCGCCGCGAATGTCTCCAATACCTTACGGTACCGCTCCTGGACAGTCATCTGATCAATGGGCGGATTCGAATTCCTTCAGGAACCGGACATCGTTCTCGGAGAAGAGACGCAGGTCCTTGACCTTGTACTTCAGGTTGGCGATACGCTCCACGCCCATGCCGAATGCATAGCCGCTGTAGACCTCGGGGTCGATGCCGCAGTTCTTCAGCACGTTCGGGTCGACCATGCCGCAGCCAAGGATCTCGACCCAGCCGGTACCCTTGCAGAGGGCGCAGCCCTTGCCGCCGCAGATGTGACAGCTGATATCCATCTCGGCGCTTGGCTCGGTGAAGGGGAAGTAGCTGGGACGCAGACGGATCTTTGTGTCAGGACCGAACATGCGGCGGGCAAAGCCCAGGAGCACCTGCTCCAGGTCCGCCATCGACACGTTCTTGTCGATGTAGAGGCCCTCCACCTGATGGAAGAAGCAGTGCGCGCGTGCCGAGATGGCCTCGTTACGGTAGACGCGTCCCGGGCAGACTATGCGGATCGGCGGCTGGCTGTGCTCCATGGTGCGGGTCTGCACCGAGGATGTGTGCGTGCGCAGCAGCACGTCGGCTTTCTCGCGGTCGATGAAGAAAGTGTCCTGCATGTCGCGTGCCGGATGGTCCGGCGGGAAGTTCAGGCTCTCGAACACATGCCAGTCATCCTCGATCTCGGGTCCCTCGGCCACTGTGAAGCCCATGGAGCCGAAGATGGAGATGATCTCGTTGCGCACCAGCGACAACGGATGGCGCGTGCCGCAGGATACGGGCGCGGGAGTACGTGTCAGGTCCAGGTCCGCCTCAAGCTCGCTGTCGCTGTTCTCAAAGCTTTCCTTCAGCTCGTTGATCCGATCCTGGGCGTAGGTCTTCAGCTCGTTGATTTTCTGGCCCACCTCGCGCTTCATCTCCGCCGGCACGTTGCGGAAGTCAGCCATCAGCGAGGGTATGATGCCCTTCTTGCTCAGATACTTGATCCGCAGTTCCTCTACCTTCTCTTTTGTCTCGGCCTGTATGCCTTCCAGTTCTGCGCGTAGCGCAGCTATCTTATCCAACATAGTCTTCAAGTTGTTTTCAGATTGCAAATTTACTAATTTTTTCGCAAATATATGCAACTCCGTCCCATTATCGATGTTTTACACTTAAACGATTATCAGTTTTTGTTATCAAGAACTATATAAATCATAAATTCACAACATAAACTATGGAAGACAAGAAACAGAATCCGGAATGCCGGAAGAGTTTGTGCCGGACGGTTGCCGGATGGGTACCTGCGCTGCTGATCGCAGTGGGCCTGATGCTGTTAGGCATCTTCATCTGCAACGGCTTCGGCCGCATCTCCGAGAATTCCCGCGTCGTGACCGTCCGCGGCCTGAGCGAGCGCGAGGTAATGGCCAACAAGGTTACGTGGCCTATCGTCAGCAAGGCCGTCGGCAACGACCTGACGGCCCTGTATCAGCAGGTACAGGCCACCGACTCCGCCATCGTGCGCTTCCTGCGCATCAACGGCATCAGCGAGTCGGAATTCAACGTCAACGCCCCGAAGGTGCAGGACATGCAGGCCGACAACTACGGCGGCACACAGCAGGTGGCCTACCGTTACAACGTCACGACCGTCGTGGTGGTGACCTCGTCGCAGGTCGATAAGATCAACAAGCTGATGAACAAGCAGACAGAGTTGATGTCACAAGGCATCGCCATCGTGGCGGGCGACTACAACTACCAGACGCTATACGAGTTCACCGAGCTGAACGAGATCAAGCCGGACATGGTGGCCGACGCCACCAAGAACGCCCGCAAGGCGGCCGCCAAGTTCGCCCAGGACTCCAAGTCCAAGCTTGGCAAGATCAAGTCCGCCACCCAGGGCCAGTTCAGCATCGAGGACCGCGACCAGTACACCCCCTACATCAAGAATGTCCGCGTGGTCTCCACAATCCAATACTACCTCAAGGACTAAGGATGTCCATAGGTTTCTTAAAGTCTTTAAGGTCATTAAGGACTTTAAGGCAACTTAGCAAAATCCCCGCGCCACTCGGTGGCGCGGGGATTTTTTATTGTGTCAGATTACTGATGATCAGTTCTTGCGGAGAGCCTCCTCTTCGGGAGTCAGCTCGGGATCGGTGCCCCAGTCCTGAGCGGCCATACGCTTGTAGTTGTTGTAGCGCCACTGAGCGTTGGCCTTGCAAGCCTGGAACAGCTCGTCGGCCTGCTCGGGATACATCTTAGCCAGCGATGCGAAACGAACCTCGCCCTTCAGGAAGTCCACGAACTTGTCCCAGTCGGGCTCCTTGCTGTCAAGAGTGAAGGGATTGTTGCCCTTGGCCTCCTCAGCGGGGTTGTAACGATACAGGTGCCAGTAACCGCACTCTACGGCCAGACGCTCCTCCTCCTGGCTCAGGCCCATGCCCTTCTTGATGCCATGGTTGATACAGGGAGCGTAAGCGATGACCAGCGACGGACCGTCGTAGGCCTCGGCCTCGCGCAGAGCCTTCAGGGTCTGAGCGTTGTCGGCGCCCATAGCCACCTGGGCTACATATACGTAACCGTAGGTAGTGGCGATCAGACCAAGGTCCTTCTTGCGGATACGCTTGCCGGCGGCGGCGAACTTGGCGATGGCACCGATAGGAGTCGACTTTGACGACTGGCCACCGGTGTTGGAGTAAACCTCCGTATCCAGTACCAGGATGTTGACGTTCTTGCCGGAAGCGATCACGTGGTCCAGACCACCGAAACCAATATCGTAGCTTGCACCGTCACCACCGATGATCCACTGGCTGCGCTTGGTCAAATAGTTGGCCATGCTCATCAGCGTCTTGCAGAGCTCACAGCCTGCCTCGGCGCCCTTGGCAGCCTCAGCTTTCAGGGCTTCGCCCTTGACCTGCGACAGCTTGAGGTCGTCCTTGTTGTCCAGCCAATCCTGGGCGGCAGCCTTCAGAGCGGCAGGAGCATCCTCCTTGGCAACGATCTCGACGGCTACGGCCTCGGCGCGCTTACGCAGCTTCTCGTAGGCGATGTACATACCCAGCCCGTACTCGCAGAAGTCCTCGAACAGCGAGTTGGCCCATGCGGGACCGTGGCCGTTCTCGTCGGTGGTATAAGGAGTGGAAGGTGCGGAACCGGAGTAGATGGACGAGCAACCCGTCGCGTTGGCGACGATCTCGTTGGCACCGAACAGCTGGGTGATCAGCTTGACATAGGGAGTCTCGCCGCAACCCGAGCAAGCGCCCGAGAACTCGAACAGAGGCTGAGCGAACTGGCTGTTCTTGGCGTTCAGCTTGACATCAACCAGATCTGCTTTGCTCTTGACGTTCTTAACAAGCCATTCCCAGTTGGCATCCTGATCCTCCTGAGTCTCGAAAGGCTTCATGGACAATGCCTTCTGGCCCTTCTTGCCGGGACATACGTTGACGCAGTTTCCGCAACCCAGGCAGTCCATGACGTCTACCTGCTGACGGAAACGCATTCCGGTGAACGTCTTGCCGATTGCCGGGATGGTGGCGTCCTCGCCGAACGGCGCGGCCTTCATCTCCTCGGCATCCAGGACGAACGGACGGATGGAAGCATGAGGACAAACATATGAGCACTTGTTGCACTGGATACAGTTGTCGGGATTCCATTCGGGAACGAAGGCAGCCACACCACGCTTCTCATAGGCTGCGGTACCCTGCTCCCATGTGCCGTCGGGATTGTGGACGAACTTGCTGACGGGCAGCAGGTCGCCGTCCTGGGCGTTCATGGGACGGACAACGGTCTCGATGAACTCGGGAGCCGGCTTGGCTGCGGGAGCGTCATCGGCCAGCGATGCCCATGCCGGATCAACGTCCAGCTTCTTGTACTCACCGCCGCGGTCAACGGCAGCGTAGTTCATGTTCACGATGTTCTCGCCCTTCTTGCCGTAGGATTTCACGATGAACTTCTTCATCTGCTCGATGGCCAGGTCGACGGGGATAACCTCGGTGATGCGGAAGAATGCCGACTGCAGGATGGTGTTGGTGCGGTTGCCCAGACCAATCTCCTGAGCGATCTTCGTAGCGTTGATGTAGTATACGGTGATGTCGTTCTCGGCGAAGTAACGCTTAACCTTGTTAGGCAGGTTCTTGGCCAGTTCCTCACCCTCCCAGATGGTGTTGAGCAGGAACGTGCCGCCCTTCTGCAGACCGCGTGTCACATCATACATGTGCAGGTAGGCCTGAACGTGGCATGCCACGAAATTAGGCGTGTTCACCAGATAGGTGGAACGGATGGGTTCGTCACCGAAACGGAGGTGCGAGCAGGTGAAACCGCCCGACTTCTTCGAGTCGTATGCGAAGTATGCCTGACAATATTTGTTGGTATTGTCACCGATGATCTTGACGGAGTTCTTGTTGGCACCCACTGTACCGTCTGCTCCCAGACCGTAGAACTTGGCCTGGAACATACCGGCGTTGCCGGTGTTGATCTCGGCGGTGACAGGCAGCGACTTGAACGTGACGTCATCCTCGATGCCGATTGTGAAGCCGTTCTTGGGCTCGTCGGCCTTCAGGTTCTCGTAGACCTGAACCAACTGAGCGGGCGTGGTGTCCTTGGACGAGAGGCCATAGCGGCCACCCACGATGACAGGGGCGTTCTCCTTGCCGTAGAATACATCCTTGACATCCAGGTAGAGAGGTTCGCCGTTTGCTCCGGGCTCCTTGGTACGGTCCAGCACGGCGATTTTCTTGGCCGATGCGGGCACGGCAGCCAGCAGGTGCTTGGCGCTGAAAGGACGGTACAGATGGACGCTGACCAGACCTACCTTCTCGCCTTTGGCGCGGAGATAGTCAACGGTCTCCTGGGCAGCCTGGGTCACTGAACCCATGGCGATGATGACGCGCTCGGCCTCGGGATCGCCATAGTAGTCGAACAGGCCGTAGTTACGGCCGGTCAGCTTGTTCATCTCCTTGACATACTCCTCGACGATCTCGGGAAGCGCGTCGTAGTACTTGTTGCTGGCCTCACGGTGCTGGAAGAAGATGTCGCCGTTCTCGGCCATGCCGCGAGCCACAGGCTTGTCAGGGTTCAGGGCGCGTGCGCGGAACTCGGCCAGAGCCTCCCGGTCGATCAGGGGAGCCAGCTGCTCCTCGCTCAGGGCCTCGATCTTCTGGATCTCATGGCTGGTGCGGAAACCGTCGAAGAAGTTTACGAACGGAACGCGGCCCTTGATGGCCGACAGGTGCGCCACTGCGGCCAGATCCATAACCTCCTGTACGGAACCCTCGCAGAACATTGCGAAACCGGTCTGACGGGCCGAATAGATGTCCTGATGGTCACCGAAGATGCTCAGCGCGTGGCTGGCAAGCGTACGGGCCGAAACATGGAACACGCAAGGCAGCAACTCGCCCGCGATCTTGTACATATTCGGAATCATCAGCAGCAGACCCTGCGACGCTGTGTAGGTAGTGGTCAACGCGCCGGCCTGAAGCGAGCCGTGCACGGCGCCGGCGGCACCACCCTCGCTCTGCATTTCCTGGACCATGACGGTCTCGCCGAAAATATTCTTACGTCCCGCTGCCGACCAGTCGTCCACATACTCGGCCATCGTCGACGACGGAGTGATGGGGTAGATGGCTGCAACCTCGCTGAACATGTAACTGATGTGCGCCGCGGCCTGGTTGCCGTCACACGTCAGAAATTTCTTTTCGTTGCTCATCGTGTTTGTTTGTTTATTCCTTAGAGTCTAAAATAATTGCCTTCCTTTTGGTGTCGAGAAACTTCTCTAATAATCCACAAAATTACTAATTTTTTTGGATATATTCATTCCTTACACTCATTTTTATACGACAATAAGCGCCGCTATACCTAAAATAAGTGATTTCAACACCCAATTTGACGAAAATGGCAACGGTGCCGGACCGGTGCCGTCATTTCAATATCGATATCTGCCGGCGCTCGCCCTTGATCTTGGCGGCACGTGCCTTAGACAGCAGCGAATCCACATCATCAGTGGCTACGGCCGCCAGCGCGAAGTGGTCCTTGACGTCGATAATGCCTATGCTCCCTGAATCAACGCCGCATTCCTTCACCAGGAAGCCCAGGATGTCGCCCTTGGACAGCTTTTCCTTCCTTCCTGCGCCGAAGTACAGTGTCTGCTGCAAGGGGCGGCGCGGAGCCTGAAGCGACGGGTCAAGCCAGCGGGTGTCGTCGAACTCTACATATTCCTTGACTGACTCCTCGGGTCCTACAAGCACATATACATCGCCCTCAGCGTCCACGCGGGCCGTACGGCCGTTACGGTGCGTATATGCTTCCGGAGTCAACGGCTGGTGATAATGGATTACCGACTTCACCTCCTTGATGTCGAGACCGCGGGCCGCGAGGTCGGTGGCCACCAGCACGGGACGACTGCCGTTGTTGAACCGGGCAACGGCCGACTCTCGGTCACGCTGGTCCATCGCGCCATGGTACAGCACGGCCGGCACCTGATGCTTCCTCAGATATTCCACCGTCCGTTCGGCGCTTTCGCGATGGTTCACGAACACGATTGAGCGCTCGTAACCGTCCGCCTCGTTGGCAAGGTTGGCAAGCAATACCCTGAGCGACTCCAGCTTGTCGTTGGCATCAGAATCAACGCGATGCACACGCGTGCGCCGACGCAGGTCGCGGTTCTCCTCCAGGAAGTCCAGCGTCATGGGGTTGTTGAGCTTCAGGAAATCCGGAAGAACATCGGCACGCGTGGCCGAGGTGAGGATCTCATGGCTGACGTTCTTCAGACGGTTCACTATCTTCTTCATCTCCGTCTCGAATCCGAGTTCCAGCGACTTGTCGAACTCATCCAGCACCAGTATGCGAGTGGGAAGCACATCCACAGTCCTGCGGTTGATGTGGTCCAGCAGACGACCCGGAGTAGCCACAACGATATCAGCGCCTGCCTTCAGTGAGTTCTCCTCATCATCGAACTTATGTCCGCCATATAACGGAGTGGCTTTCATGCCCGCACCTATCTTCTGCAGCACACCAGCAATCTGGATCACAAGCTCACGGCTCGGAGCAATCACAACGGCCTGAACACGCCCGGTCGATGTCCGAAGCATCTTGAGCATCGGCAATATGAACGCCAGGGTCTTACCCGACCCTGTCGGCGACAGCAGTATAAGGTCGCGCCCCTCGCTGGCCGAAGCCATCATCTGCTTCTGCATCTGGTTCAGCTCCCCGATTCCAAGCCGTTCCGCCACCTGCGGCAAAAATTCCTTCTCTCTCATTATCAGTATTTCTATCCTTTTATATAACGTTGATATATCTTGTTTTGATGAAATTTTAAGTGTACTTTAATATTATCAACGTATTTTATGTATATATTTTTTTGTAAATTTGCAACCGCAAACGCCCTCTCCCCTCCTTGTTGTTTGTTAGATAAGGTAGATATTTGCATTAATATAACCCATATATGGACTCAGTATTTTATACGGCCCGGAAAACCATCAAGAACTATGCCAACGGCGGCAACGTGCTGATCGCCGCCACAATCCTGGCTCTGATAGTGGTGAACCTACCCTGGACCCGTGACATTTACAATTCCCTGTGGACACACGAGATCGCGCTGCAGGTGGGCGACTTCAACCTCTTCAGCCACCACGGACAGCCCATGTCGATCATGGCGTTTATCAACGACGCGCTGATGGCGTTGTTCTTCTTCAGCGTCGGGCTGGAGATCAAGCGCGAGGTGCTGGTCGGCGAGCTGTCTTCGTTCCGAAAGGCACTGCTGCCTATCATCGCCGCCATCGGCGGCATGATCGTTCCCGTGGCGCTGTACTATATGATGGCACGCGGAACCGACTACGCCGGAGGCGCAGCCATCCCGATGGCGACGGATATTGCTTTCTCGCTCGGCGTCCTGGCTATGCTCGGAACCCGTGTACCCATCGGACTGAAAGTGTTCCTGACCACACTCGCCGTTGTGGACGATATCGGTGGAATACTGGTGATCGCCATCTTCTACAGCACCGACATCAGCTTCACGCTGTTAGGCTACGCCGCGGGCTGCCTGGCAGTACTGTTCATCGGCGGCAAGCTGCTGGGCATCCAGAGCAAGCTGTTCTACATCATCATCGGAGCCTTCGTATGGTTCTTCTTCCTGAATGCCGGCATCCATCCGACCATCGCAGGTGTGCTGGTGGCATTCTGCGTACCCTCACGACCGGTTTACGCCCCGAAGAAGTACATCAAGACCATCCGCAAGAACATCGGATACTTTTCACAGGACGACGACGCCGACCTGGAGAAACGAAGCATCCTATCCAAGGAGCAGATGAACCTGCTGAAGGAGATTGAATCGGCATCGGACAAGGTGATCTCGCCGCTGCAGGACATGGAGGACTCCCTGCACCCGCTGGTGAATTACCTGATCGTGCCGCTGTTCGCATTCGCCAATGCCGGAATCTATTTCGGCGGCATGTCGGTCGACCAGCTGTTCCACGGCATCGCTCCAGCCATCATGGTGGGTCTGGTGTTAGGAAAATTCCTGGGAATCTTCAGTTTCTCGGCCATCTGCATACTGCTGAAGCTGGCGCCTATGCCTACGGGCAGCAACTGGACGCGGCTGGCTTCCATCTCGATGCTGGGCGGTATCGGTTTCACCGTCTCGCTGTTCATCGCCAACCTGTCATTCGGAGGAGTGAGCGCCCACATGCATGAACTGCTCAACGACGCCAAGCTCGGTATTCTGGTAGGCTCGCTCGCAGCCGGATTCTTAGGCTGGCTGGCCCTCCACATCACGTTGCCTAAGGAGGGGGCCAACAGACCGGAGGAAGATTGATATCAGCTGATCAGCGACCAGTCCACACTCCTCGCAAAGCGGTATTTCAACTCGGACTGCAGCGTCGCCAGCGAGACATCGGAGATAAGTAGAGATTCAGACTGTAACGGACGGTCCCGGCCCACACCCGGGGCCGTTACTAATTCAGGACGGCCGTTCAGGATTTTGTCGGCGGCCTCGCGCGCTATGTTCAGGATCTGTCCGTCAGTAGCCAGGTTGGCCACGTTGAGCGTCCATGCCACACCGCTCTGCTGCGTACCCTCCATGTCTCCGGGACCACGCATCTTCATGTCGGCCTCCGACACCAGGAAGCCGTCGGTGGTGGCGGTCATCACCTCCAGACGCTTGCGGGTGTCGCCGCCGATGTTGCGCTTGGTCATCAGCACGCAGTAGCTGTGGTCGGCGCCACGTCCCACTCGGCCGCGAAGCTGATGAAGCTGCGACAGGCCGAACCGCTCGGCGTTCTCGATCAGCATCACCGACGCGTTCGGCACGTTAACGCCCACCTCGATCACTGTCGTGGCCACAAGTATCTGCGTCTCGTTACTGACGAACAGCTCCATCTGCCGGTCCTTGACATCCGGCTTCATCTGTCCATGCACCATTCCCACATTCCACCCCTTGAATATGCCGCACAGCCTTTGCCAGCCTTCCTCCACGCTCTTCAGGTCCAGTTTCTGGTTCTCCTTGACAAGTGGATAGACCACGTACACCTGACGACCCGCGTTCAGCTCATGCTGGACCAGCCGGTAAACCTCGTTACGGTTGTCTTCGTAACGCAGGCGTGTATCTATGGGCTTGCGTCCCGGCGGCAGCTCATCGATCACCGAGACATCCAGGTCACCGTAGACTGTCATGGCCAGCGTACGCGGGATCGGTGTCGCGGTCATCACCAGCACATGCGGCGCGACCTGGCCCTTACGCCACATGCGGGCGCGCTGCGCCACGCCGAAGCGATGCTGCTCGTCGATCACGGCCACGCCGAGGCGCTTGAACTTCACCGTATCCTCAATCAGTGCATGCGTCCCGACCAGAATCTGGATATCCCCGTTTTCCAGGCCTTCATGGACCTCACGGCGCTTCTTGGCCTTGGTGCTGCCGGTCAGCACCTCCACACGGACATTGATCCTGTCGCACCATTCACGCAACGTGTCGTAATGCTGGGAGGCCAGAATCTCCGTCGGAGCCATCAGCGCCCCCTGGCATCCGTTGTCGATGGCCATAAGCAACGTCATGAATGCCACCATCGTCTTGCCGGAACCGACGTCCCCCTGCAGCAGACGGTTCATCTGCCGTCCCTGACGCATATCGTCCCGGATCTCGTGCAACACCCGCTTCTGGGCCCCGGTCAGCTCGAAAGGTATGCATTTTTTGTAATAAGTATTGAATACGGGTCCGATTTTAGGGAACGGTATGCCCGGGATGCGGCGTCCTCGCTCGCGCGAGAAGCGCAGGATGTTGAGCTGCAGATAGAACAGCTCCTCGAACTTCATGCGCTCACGCGCCTTCTTAAGCCGGTCGGGATTGGTAGGGAAATGCAATTCCTGAAGTGTCTCGCGCAGCGGCATCAGCCTGTATGAAGTCACCACTTCTTGGGGAAGCGTCTCTGGGATATTGGCAAAATTGGGGTGTGACAGCAGGTTGCCTACCAACGTATTGAATGATTTGGAGGAGAATCCGGCCTTGCGTCCCGCCTCGGTCAGGTTGTAGACTCCGCAGAAGCCCACCGGTGGCTGCTGCTCGTCGTAGTTGCTGACATCGGGGTGCGAGATGGACCACACACCACGGTATTCCGTGGGCTTGCCGAAGATGATGTAGGGTTTGCGGACCTGATAGAACGAGGACAGGCTCTTGGCCTTGGCGAACCACATGCATTCCATCATGCGGTCGCCGTCGGTGAAGATGCCTCGCAACCGCATGCGGGCACCCTCACCCTCCAGGTCCAGCCGCAGGAAATGCCCGCGGATCTGTACCGCCGGCATCTCGCCGCGAAACTCACGGATGGCGTAGAAACGGCTCTTGTCCAGATAACGGAACGGGAAATAGTAGAGCATGTCACGGAACGTGCGGATGTTGAACTCCTTGTCCAGTTGCTGCGCCCGCCGCTCGCCCACTCCCTTCAGGAACTTTATGTCCGTATCCAGAAAAGCCATAACAAATAGATTACTTTTTCAGCAGGACCTCGGCGATGCGGAAGTCCATCGGTGTTGTCACCTTGATGTTCTCGGGGATTCCGGAACAAACCTTAATCGGGTATCCGGCCCGCTGCACCAGCGAGGCGTCGTCGGTGAATATCGAATCCTGACGCCGGGCATATGCCTGGTGCAGGATGTCGGCCCGAAACGTCTGCGGTGTCTGCACCACCAGATATTCGGCGCGATCCACGGGACGCGTGCTTTCGCCCTCCACCTTGCGGAGCGAGTTGACCTCGTCCACGCACGGCACGGCGCTGCCGTGACTGGCGGCGCACTCCCAGATGCTGTCCACCAGTTCCGGAGTGATCATGGGGCGTGCTGCGTCATGCACTGCGATCAGCGCACCGGCGTCCTGCGGCAGGTCCATGATGCCGTTCTGCACGGATTCCGTACGGCTGCGGCCTCCCGATTTCAGGATCAGTGGAATCCGGTGGTCCTCCTCGGGAAGACTGCGGTAGATTATATCCCAGTCGTCCCAGAATCCGGGATGCATCACGATTACGATCCGCGTCTCCGGGTCGGCCTGATGGAATGCCCGTACGGACCACCATAACATAGGAATGCCCAGCAGTTCATGGAACTGCTTGGGCATCTCTCCTCCGGCTCGCGTTCCCGCTCCGCCGGCCAATATGACTGCGTACTTACGCATACGGCTTGTTACATGTTCATGCCGCCGTCAACCTGGATGACCTGACCGGTGACATATCCGGACATATCGGAAGCCAGGAACGTGGCGACATTGGCGATATCCTCCACCTTACCGCCGCGGCGCAACGGAATCTTGGCGGTCCACTCCTTGCGGACCTCCTCGGGCAGAGCCTCGGTCATAGCGGTCTCGATGAAGCCGGGGGCGATGGCATTGGCGCGGATGCCGCGGCTGCCCACCTCCTGGGCGATGCTCTTGGCCAGGGCAATCAGGCCGGCCTTGGAGGCTGCGTAGTTGGCCTGGCCGGCGTTGCCGTGAACGCCTACCACAGACGCCATGTTGATGATGGAGCCGCCCTTCTGACGGATCATGATGGGCAGTACGGCGTGGATATAGTTGAACGCAGACTTCAGGTTGACAGCGATCACGGCGTCCCACTGCTGCTCGGTCATGCGCAACATCAGACCGTCCTTGGTGATACCGGCGTTGTTGACCAGGATATCGATGCGGCCGAAATCGTTCTTGATTTCGGCTACGGTAGCCTCCGTGGCGGCGAAGTCAGCGGCGTTGGACGCGTATCCCTTGACCTTCACGCCGTACGCGGCAATCTCCTCCTCGGTCTTCTTGCCGTTCTCGTCGATAACCAGGTCTGTGAATGCGATGTCACATCCCTCGGATGCAAACTTCAATGCTATTTCCTTGCCGATTCCACGGGCTGCGCCCGTGATTACAGCTACCTTTCCTTCAAGTAATTTCATCTTATTTCTTTTCTGATCTTAATTCTCGTCGTTAATAATTCCTTTCAGTATCAGCTCCGACACCATGTCCACGATCCTGTCCTTGCCGATGTTGTATTCCGATAGGGTGTTGCGGATGTAGGGTACATCCATGCCGTGGATCAGGTTGGTGATGATTATAGCCCTCTCCTTGACGCTGCCCATGCTGAACACACCGCTGTCCACGCCTTCCTGCAGAATGCGCATCAGCAGGCCGATCTCCTTGACGGCGATGATGGAGCGGGCACGGTCCACCTTGCGGACATCGCGGAAGAATCCGGCTCGGAGCGAGCCGTTGCGGCGCACAATCTCGTTCATCTTCTCCAGCCGCGTACGCACATAGTCATGCAGCTTACGTTCGGGACTGGTGGGGAGCGTCACTATCAGCCGCAGCTCGCGCACCAGGTCGCCGGTCTCGCTCTCGATCACGGCGTTGAAAATCTCGGTCTTGGATTTAAAGTAAGTGTAGATAGTGCGTCTGCCCTTATCGGAGGCTGTGGCGATGTCGTTCATTGTGGTATTCTCCACACCCTGTCGTGCAAACAGGCTGCGGGCCACCTCTATGAATTTATCGCGTGTTTTCTTTACCATTATTGCCTCTGATCAATGGGTACATGGCCGGTGCATAATTACACACCCGAGCCAAAGTTGTGCAAATTTACAAAATTTTTCTCAGATAGACGGCATTCAGCCCATAATTTTCTGCATTTCGGGTGTCGGAGGTAGCTCCAGGACGATTTCCTGCTTGCTGACCGGGTGTACGAATTGTATGGAATGCGACTGCAGCGAGATGCCTCCGTCAGGGTTGGACCGTTTGGCACCGTATTTAAGATCCCCCTTGATCGGGCATCCTATGTTGGCGAGCTGGGCGCGTATCTGATGCTTGCGTCCGGTCAGCAGCCGTACCTCCAGCAACGTGTAACGGTCGCCCTGCACGATGGTATGGTATTCCAGTCGCGACAGCTTGGCATCCTTGGTGCCCGGACTGGTCACGAACGTCTTGTTGATGCGGCCGTCGGACACGAGCCAGTCCTCAAGCAGGGCCTCAGGGCGCTCCGGACAGTCCTGCACCAGTGCCCAATAGGTCTTGTGGACCTCGCCATCGCGAAACATGCGGTTCATCCGCTCCAGCGCCTTGGACGTACGGGCGAAGACCACGAGGCCCGACACGGGTCGGTCCAGACGGTGCACCACGCCGCAAAACACATTGCCCGGCTTGGCGTATTTTTCCTTTATATATCGCTTGACATCCTCGGACAGCGGGGTGTCTCCGGTCTTGTCACCCTGGACTATCTCCCCAACCGCCTTATTGACGATGATCAAATGGTTATCCTCGTAAACTACCTGCATTGCATATACATTAATGTGGCGTATCGCCATCGGTCCTATCCATCCGGACGGATGTATGTCCATCGCAATAGATAAAACAAAAAGCGGACCTCGAATTGAAGTCCGCTCCCTTAGTGGCGAGGGCAGGACTCGAACCTGCGACCTTTGGGTTATGAGCCCAACGAGCTACCACTGCTCCACCTCGCGATGTCTTTTTGCGACTACAAAATTACAACAAATATTTCTCCCCGCCAAATATTTCCCGGATTTTACCCCGCATTTAACATTAATTAACTAAATCATACTTCATATGAGGCATATCTTGGCCGTACCCCGCAATTCATGCCAAAATCCACCACTCATAAGCGGTACTTTATTCTTTAACCAACCGTATGCAGAATTTCAAATCGCTCGACGCCTTGGCCGTATCAATCACGCTGTCATTGTAAAATGTAAAGCATCTATCCGGCTCATTCGACCAATAATAGCCGTCCCTGCCGTGGGACGTATATTCCAGATTGCTGAATTCACCGGGAAGGAACAACACATTATCAGGCTGGGAGCCCCAAACCGTCTTGCTCTCACCCTTGCCGAACACCAGGAAACCGCTGATGCCACGGATTTCAGCAGGCACCCATACGCAGTTGTCCATCAATTCCTTCCACTCCGCTATGGTCGGCAGCCGATAACCATTCTTGTCAACAGCCAGTGCCTCCGGCTGAGTCAGCAACTCTCCCGGCTTCTCAATGTTTGTCGATTTGTAATTGCGATTAGACCATTTGACGGATAGCCCCATGTCTATGGCCTTTTCAGGAACCGTACCGGCATTGGTGGAATCAATCAACTGGACTCTGAAAAATCCTCGTCTGCAATTGTTGTAATTGTTCCTTACTTCGGCCTCATCGTCGGAATTCACTATGGACATGTCCAAGGCTTTCAGATAATATTCAGCGGCTTCCGGATACATGGCGTTTTGCTCGTAAATCGCTGCCAATGTAGCGCAAGCCTCCATGACTCCGTCATTGGCGGCCTCCGCCAGCAACGCAAAGGCCTGCTCCACCTTACTGTCGTCATTGGAATTGACAAACTCTATGGCAGTACGATATTTCTCAAGTGAATTGGCAGTATCCACACTCTGACCGAACGCAGACTCATGGCCACACAGCAATATAACCAGCGCCAATACAACGACTCTCAGCAAATATTTTTCCATTTAATCGATTCTTTTTCGGTTCAAAATTAATACAACCCATCCACACCTCCAAATTTTCCACATATCTCCTCATCTCACCGACTGCGGGACAGTCGCGTAATATCAGACCAATTTCATTGATTGGTACCGAAATCGATTAGTCCATATCGTGCGGTATAAGGAACATTTATATCTAAATGCTCTATATCTGCAGCGCAGTTTATCCTTAGCGTTTCAATGACATTTTTAGATTTCACATCTGCTGTCACAAAATATCTGATATCTTTTTCAACCGAACCTTGTGCAAATATTTTGGAATCGTTTGGTATGATTAACCGATTCGGAACCTGAATCAATCCCTTGATTTTAGCAGGGAAAATGGTATTCGCAAAACGGCCGGCTTCTTTAGCATGAAAAAACTGAATGGTAGAATTCGAATATTTTTGAACGATAAATCCTTAAAGTCTCCTTTTACACAATACCCATTCGTCCAGAGACTTTAATTTCTATTTTTCCGGATCCTTCCATCTTTGTGTGCGGTTGTCACCATGCAAAGATAACAATTTTAGAGCATATAATGCCTATAAAGCCAGAAAAATATGTGTGATTATGTTGAGGGAATGTTGAAATTTTTGTTGAGACATTGTTGAAACCTGTTGAATGATGTTGAATTAGTTGAAAATGCGTTGAATCGTGTTGCAATTATTACGCGACCGCCCCGCGGTCGTGGTCTTTGGATATTCTACCCCAGGTCGAACGAGTTTCGACCTGGGGCTACGATGTTGGACCGCACCGCGGTCAGCCATCCGGCGCGTGTGAACTTTAGCCTGAGAGGGGGCGTTGTTATTGTAATAGCGATTGCGATGCCAGGTAGCTGATTGTAATTGATGTGCTACTTTAGGAGTCGGGATTGCGTTAAACATGAGAATTATGAAAAGACATCTGTTACTCTCCCTCGCAGCGGCTACAGTCGTAGGATTGACTGCGACATTCTTCACCACCCAGGCCGTGGCACAGGTCAACAACGGCATGCCCGGCATCGTGATGGCCGGCTCGCAGGACTACAGTCAGATTCCTGAGAAGGCCCGTAAGTTTGTCGAGAAACATTTCAAAGGCATCAACGTTTCCAAATGCGAGCGTTACTACGCCAAAGGCAAGTACGAGGTAGAACTTGCCAACGGTGTCGACATCGACTTCGACACCAAGGGTCAGGTCATGGACATCGACGCTCCCGACAACTCTTTCCTGGCAGCCTCCGTAGTCAAGGATGTACTGCATCACAACGCCTACAAGCGTCTGGAACAGCAAGGCGTGGCCAACAAGGTCGAGTCCATCGAGTTCCGCAAGGGTAAGGCCGTCGAGGTTGAGGTCGGCATCCCCGATCCCGACACCTTCATCTTCGACATCAACGGCAATTTCCTCGTAATGGAAGACTGACACACCGGCGCTTGACCCAACAAACAACCCCGCCACATAAAAATGGCACATCCGGATTCAATTCCCGATGTGCCATTTTTATTGTGAGTATGTGAAGATGGCGGATCAGTCATGCTTCTCGCTCCAGGCGGCCAGGTTGCGGAGAGTGGCCTGCAGCTCGTCGCCGAAATTATGCTGGGCCGCGTCGGGAGCCTCCTCACGGGCCGACATGGCGGCCTCGACAACCAGCTCGCCCTTATGGTCGGGAACGCCTACCATAAACTCCACCACAATCTGGTTCACCTCCTTGTCTCCATCCAGGACAGTGCCCTGATAGGCCAGACGGCCGGGACGGTCATCCTTAGGATGCTGGAAGAAGATCACCTGCGCGGCCACGCGCTTGCCGCACTTCAGGTCGTAGTTGAACTGCATCTTGTCGTACAGATGCGGGTCGGTGTCGGCCGAGTCCAGTGGCTGGATATCCACGATCGACGGATTCAACCGCGTCCATATCGATATGTTACACAGATTGCGCCATATACGTTCAGGGGTCAGGCCCTTGACCTCGACTCCGGCCGATGCGTAAGTCTTGGAATCCTCCTTGGCAAACCCCGGTTTGAATTTAATCTTGTCGGTTATCATAGTATTCTTTTTTACTTCATAGTTAAAACGACTTCACATTTATTAAGGTTCATAAAAAATCCTCCCGCCTATGCCAACCCCAGGAGAGGTTTCACCGCCAAATATGTGTTAATGATTGGATTTTCCGTGATTTGTGTAATGGATTCTGAATATTTTTCATTAATTTTGCACCCGGTGGGGTTTATCTCCGCAAATCAATTAAACGTAAATCAGTTTAGACAACTTCAAGCACTTCTAACCGACAACATAATGCTACGACGAATCCGGATTATACTTGCAGCGATCTTCTTTGTCTGCATCACGATGCTGTTCCTGGACCTGACAGGCTTCTTCCACACATGGTTCGGCTGGATGGCGCGTATCCAGTTCCTGCCGGCGCTGATGGCGCTGAACTTAGGCGTAATCATCCTCCTGGTGGCGCTGACGCTGGTGTGCGGCCGCGTGTATTGCTCAGTAATCTGCCCATTGGGCGTGATGCAGGACTGCATCTCATGGATCAGCGGCCGGCGCAGGAAGAAAAAGTACCGTTTCAGTTCCTCTCCTGCCGTCAACTGGCTGCGCTACGGCGTACTGGGGCTCTTCATCATCGCCATGATCGCCGGCATCGGCTCGGTCGTGACGTTGCTGGCACCATATAGTTCCTATGGACGTATTACGTGGAACCTCATGGGTCCGGTCTACGACTGGGGCAACAACCTGCTGGCCAAAATCGCCGCACATTACGACAGCTATGCCTTCTACGAGAAGGAGGTATGGATCCGCAGCATCCCGACCTTCGTCATCGCTGCGGTCACGTTCGTGGCCCTGGCCATCCTGGCCTGGCGCAACGGTCGCACCTACTGCAACACCATTTGCCCCGTCGGCACGGTATTAGGAGCATTGTCACGCGTCTCGCTTTTCGGCATTCGCATAGACAAGGATAAATGCGTGGAATGCGGCCTTTGCTCGCGCCGCTGCAAGGCTTCGTGCATCGACGGCAAGAACCACCGCGTGGACTATAGTCGATGCGTGGACTGCATGGACTGCATCGGCACCTGCACCCACGGCGCCATCAGCTACGGGTTCCGCTGGAACAAAAAGACCGAAATCGACAAGGACAGCAACGGTCCGGAAAAGATCGACGAGTCGCGTCGCGCGTTGCTTACAGTCGGCACCATGGCAGCCACCGTGGGTGTACTGGACGCCCAGATCAAGAAAGTGGACGGCGGCCTGGCGGTGATCGAGGACAAGAAGATCCCCAAGCGCAAGACTCCCATCTTACCCCCTGGAGCCATAAGCCTGAAGCATATGGCCCGGCACTGTACAGGTTGCCAGCTGTGCGTCTCGGCATGCCCCAACAACGTGCTGCGTCCGTCGGGCGACATCATGACCCTGATGCAGCCGGAGTCGTCGTACGAGCGGGGCTACTGCCGTCCGGAATGCACTGAATGCTCGCAGGTATGCCCCGCGGGGGCAATCACGCCGATAACTCGTGCCGAGAAATCGGCCATACAGATCGGCCACGCCGTATGGATCAAGCAGAACTGCATACCCGTTACCGAGGGTGTGGACTGCGGCAACTGCGCGCGCCACTGCGCCACCGGCGCGATCCTGATGGTGCCGTTGGACCCCAATGATCCAATGTCGGTCCAGGTTCCTGCCGTAAACACTGCCCGCTGCATAGGTTGCGGCGCATGCGAGAACCTCTGCCCCGCACGTCCATTCAGCGCCATATATGTCGAAGGCAATTCCGTTCACAGCGAAATTTAGAAAACCATGAGCTTATCAGATAAATTAAAACGACCCGTTTCACGCCGTGATTTCCTGAAGATTATGGGATATACCGGCATCACCGCCGGTCTGGCTGCCTGCGGAACCGGAACCAAGAACACGGCTGAGAGTCAGGAGACAGCCGAGCCGCCCAAGGACAAGATGACCTACCGCGTCAACCCGACATCCGGCGACAAGGTGTCGTTGCTGGGCTTCGGCATGATGCGTCTGCCGTCGGTCAACGGCAAGTCATCGCGCGAACAGGGCGACGAGATCGACCAGGAGCAGGTGAACCAACTTGTGGACTATGCACTGGAGCATGGCGTGAACTATTTCGACACGTCGCCGGCCTACTGCAAGGGGCAGTCGGAGCATGCCACAGGCATAGCCCTGGCACGCCATCCTCGCGACAAGTACTTCATCGCGACAAAGCTGTCGAACTTCGCTCCGGAGTCACAGACACGCGAGGCGTCGATCGAGATGTACCGAAACTCGCTGAAGGAGCTGCAGACGGACCATATAGACTACATGCTGCTGCACGGCATCGGCATGGGCGAGGACGGCATGGAGGAGTACAACAACCGTTACGTGAAGAACGGCATACTGGACTTCCTGCTCAACGAGCGCAAGGACGGCCGCATCCGCAACCTGGGATTCTCGTACCACGGCGACATCGCGGTGTTCGATCACCTGCTGTCGCGGCATGATGAGTACAAGTGGGACTTCGTGCAGATCCAGATGAACTATGTGGACTGGAAGCATGCCAAGGAAACCAATCCGCGCAATACGGATGCGGAGTATCTGTACAACGAGTTGGCCAAGCGCAATATCCCGGCGGTGATCATGGAGCCGCTGTTGGGCGGTCGATTGGCTACAGTGCCGGATTCGGTTGTCGCGGCCATGAAGCAGCGCGAGCCGGAACGGAGCGTGGCGTCGTGGGCGTTCCGCTTCTGCGGAACCTATCCCGGCGTCCATACCGTGTTGAGCGGCATGACCAAGATGGAGCATCTGCAGGACAACCTGCGCAGTTTCGCGCCGCTGAAGCCTTTGTCGGCCGACGAGCTGCAGTTCCTGGAGCAGATGGCGCAGAAGATGATCGCTATGAACACCATTCCGTGCAACAACTGCAAGTACTGCATGCCGTGTCCGTACGGCATCGACATACCCTCAATCCTACTGCATTACAACAAGTGCGTCAACGACGACAATCTGCCGCAGGGCACCCAGGACCCGAACTACCGCGAGGCACGCCGTGCCTTTCTGGTTGGTTATGACCGCAGCGTGCCGAAGCTGCGCCAGGCCAGCCACTGCATCGGCTGCGGCCAATGCGCCCCGCACTGTCCACAGCGCATCGACATCCCCGCCGAGCTCCAGCGCATCGACCAGTACGTGGAGCGCCTCAAGCAGAACCCCGTCTGACCCTCCCGTTATTTTGGGGAATTTCAAACGATTTACCAAATTCCGACGTTCAATAAGAAACAATAGAAGGTGATATGAAGTTAATTGAGCTGAATCTACAACACATCATTGAACTATGCAGACTGCATAGAGTCAAGACACTGGCAGTCTTTGGATCTATACTGACAGATAGGTTCAATGAAAAGAGCGATGTGGATTTACTCGTAGATTTTGACACCACAGACCATGAGAAATGGGATTATGTAACAAACTATTTCGATTTTCATGATGCATTGGAGAAGCTTTTTGGTCGAAAAGTTGATTTAGTGGTAGGAAAGGGACTCCGGAATAAATATCTTATTGCCAACGTCAATCGTACAAAACAAATGATTTATGGCTGATGAATATATTCTGAAACATCTACAAGATGTCTTAGATGCCATCAATGACCTGCAGAGCTGCTTTGTAGACTTTCCCAACAGATTCGATCTGTTTGAAAAAGACATTATGCGCAGATGTGTGGTTGAACGCAAAACAGAGATAATGGGGGAAGCAATCAATAGAATCCGCAAAAGGAATGCCTCATTTGAAATTCCGAACGCAAAAGAGATAATCAACACCCGTAACCGGATTATCCATGGTTATGACAGCGTTGAGACTGAATTTCTATGGGGTTTAATTATTCGTCATATTCCCAAACTCAAGAAGGATATCGAGCGAATCATTGCGGAATACGAGAACCAATACAATAGTGACCAAAATGACGTTACATCTGATAATCAATCTTGATAGTGCCACTAACCTTTATTCAATCGTGTAGGAGGTATACAAGGTCTATGTCCACTCCATAGCGGCAACCTTGTTACACTATCTTTGTTGCGGCTAACTGCGCTTTCTTGCATTCTCGCCTGGGGCGGAAGCCGTAGCTGCCCTCGCTGAACCAACGTTCATAGATGGGATTTAGCACTTGAGCAATTGTCTGTTGAAACATACGGTCTACCACCGTAGGTATTCCCAGCAGGCGTTTGCCTCTATTGTCCTTGGGTATCACTACCCTTCGGACGGGATTCCGACGATATGGCCATTGCCGCATACGCTCTTTCAGTTCCCGCCATGCTCTTTCAGACAGCCGAACAGGTGGTCTCATCTTGTCAGCCTCTCCCGCTCCGCCGTTGGGTCTGACTTGCAGGTACGCCGCGTTGAGATAGGCCGGTGATAGAATTTGATCCAAAAGTATCGGCGAGGTGTATTTCAGTTAATGTTTACGTATAATAATGCAGCTGTCAAAGGATTCTTGACAACTGCATTATGACGTTATTAGATAATATGTTCAATTCCTACCTGTTTATCTTCAGTGACGATGTTCGCATTACGATTCCATATCTGTCCGTTATCAACTCACATATCTCTTTTGCCACGCGAGTCTCAATATCACGCGAGTCTCAATATAATGGAAAATCCAGAGCGGACTGACCCCGTGCGCCAGTCTTGATTGACCCCGTAAAATTATTTTAGATTGACCCTTTTGAAGTCCTGGCCGACGGGGTCATTTTAATTTTGGATACTTACTTTCCGTATGCCTTCATCTTGCGGATGCTCTCACCTTTGAGTTCTATGTGATGGGCCGAGTGTACGATGCGGTCGAGTATGGCGTCGGCCACGGTGGGCTCGCCAATCGCATCATACCAGTCCGACACATTCAACTGGGATGTCACGACTATCGACTTGCGCTCGTG
>DXXK01000006.1 GCA_019416425.1 Bacteroidales bacterium | reverse complement strand
CGTATGCCGGAGTCCATAGATACAGAGTCAGCACAGCCGGCTCATGATGGTACAGGCTCACCTTGTCATGATTCCAGCTCAGCCGAATCTGGCTCTTGTCGAAATTCTGTGCCTTCTGGGCATATAGTCCCCAGGCTGTCATCGCGACAAGCACCATCAACAATATGGACTTCAGTTTACTCATAGACAACATACTTTTGATGCCGGACTTACCAGCGTTTGGTGGCACGACCGCCCCCTACTCCCTTCTCGCCCTTGTTGGCTTTGTTGACACGTGCGCGAGTTTGGTTCTCCTTATTATCCATGGCCTGCAGTATCCGCTCGGCAGTCTGCTCGTTGATCTTCTGCTCCTGAGGCTGCTGTTGCTGCTGAGGCTGCTGAGGCTGCTGTTGCTGCTGATCCTGCTGTTGCTGCTGATCCTGTTTCTGCTCCTGATCCTGATTCCGCTGGTCCTGGTTCTTGTCCTGATTCTGCTGCTGGAGCTTCTTCTGTGCTATCCTCAGGTTCTTGCGGGCATGCTCGTCGGCGGGATCTATGCGCAGGGTCTGTTTGTAGTAGTCTATGGCCTTCTGATACTGCTCGGTATTGAACTCCAGGTTGCCAAGGTTGTAATTGGCTTTAGCGGCCAGTCCGGGCTTATCCTTGGCACGGGCCGCCACATCCGCGAAATTCTTGCGCGCGCGGTCCAGCATCTGCCGGTTTGCGGGAGTGGTGTCAGCGGGATTCTTGACCTGACGCAGTTGCGCCAGACCCAGATTGTAACGGGCAGATGTGGACTGGGGATTCTCCTTCAGAGCCTCCTCATACACACTTGCAGCCTCCACGAACTTACGGTCGGTATAGAGCCGGTTGCCCTTTGTCACCAGTTTGCGCTCGGCCCTGGTCGAAGCCTGGGCCGCAGGCATACCTGAGCCTAAGGTCAACAGCAATATCATAATGTACAGTATTCTCTTACTCATATCCTCTCCTTATTTTGAAGTTTCCTTCTTGAAGAAGGTTATCTTGTCCAGCCATGCGATCTTGCGTTCCAGCAGGAACACGTCGGCAACCATCAGGGCCAGCGCGAACATGGCGAATATCCAAAACAGCTCGTCGTGCTGGGAGTAGACGCTTGCCTCGAGCGAGGCCTTCTTCAAGGTGTCGAGCTGACGTCCCAGCTCGCTCAACGCGTCGCGATTCGATGCGTTGACATATATACCCTTGGCATTCTTGGCGATCTCGGCGGCCAGGTCCTCGTTAAGCGCAGTGCGTACAGGCTGTCCGGTCTCCGGGTCGATCATCAGACCTCCTCCGGCCTCGGGCACCGTGACGGGAGCTGACGAACCGACTCCGACCACATCCACCTGTATGCCTTTGCGTCCAGCCTCCGACGCTGCATGCATCACGCTCTCCTTGTCCTCCAGTTCCTCTGCATCGGTGATCAGGATCAGAGCCTTTCCGATGTTCTTGTTGTCGGAGAAGGAATTCATCGCCATGTCAATCGCCGCGGTCATGTTGGTGCCCTGGTCCTTGATCTGCGTCGGGTCGATGCTGTTCAAGAACATCTTGGCCGACACATAGTCATTGGTGACAGGTATCAACGTGTAAGCGTTGTTGGCATAGACAATCAGGCCCACCCGGTCATTGTCCAGACGGTTGATCAGCTTCTCGAGGGTGAACTTGGCCGTTCGCATCCTGGAGGTACCGCCATCCTGCTCCGTAGCCGACGCAAGCATCGAGTTGGATGCATCCACGGCGATGATGACCTCGATGCCTTCCTTGGATATCTTCTGGTTCTTGATGCCGCCCCAGGGACGAGCCATGGCTATGATCAGCAGGCACAACGCCGCCATCTGCACGCAGATCTTCAGCGGTGCCTTGTAGTCCGACACCTCCGGCATCAGGGGCCTGAGCGACGCCAGACGGCCGAACCGCTTCAGGTTCTTCCGACGGCCGTATCTTGCCAATATGTATAATCCTATATAAAGCGGCACAAGCAGCAGCAGATACAGGACTTTGGGATATGCAAAACTAAACATAGGTATAACCGTTTTACGGGATTCGGCGCAACACCGTGTAGCGCAACAACAGGAACAGACCGTAGGCCACGATGCTGAGCCAGAGCCAGGGCATGAATGCCTCCTCGGTCTGAGTATATGTGTTCACATTCAGCTTGGTCTTCTCGAGCGCGTCGATTTCGGCAAACACCTCGCGCAGCATACGCGAGTCAGTTGCACGGAAGAACTTGCCGTTGGTGATCTGGGCGATGTTCCGAAGCGTGGCCTCGTCAATCTTGGTCTCCATCGTCGTGGTAGAAAAGCCGTAAGGATCGGTAATCTGGATCGAGCCGTTGGTACCGGCACCGATGGTGTAGATCTTTATGCCCTTCTCCTTGGCGATCTGGGCGGCCGTCGAAGGGGCCACATCTCCGGCGTTGTTCGTACCATCCGTCAGCAGGATGATGCTCTTGGACTTGGCCTGTCCGGACGAGATACGGTTGATGGCGCTGGCAATACCGTCGCCTATGGCCGTACCGTCGTTCAGGTCACCGACCTTCACGCTCTGTATAGCGTTGACCAGAGCAGCCTTGTCCGATGTCAGAGGCATCAGCGACAGGGACTCGCCCGAGAACACTACCAGACCTATGTTGTCGTTGGTACGCTGACCCACGAACTTGGTCGCCACGCTCTTGGCTGCCTCGAAACGTGTAGGCTTCAGGTCATTGGCCAGCATGGAGCTGGAGATGTCCAGGGCCAGCACGATGTCCGTTCCCTCCACATTCTGCGAATGCAGGCTGTCATGTTTCTGCGGACGGGCCAACGCGACAATCAGTCCGGCAAGGGCCACAAGCTGCAGCGCGAAGCATGCATGCATCAGAAGCACCTTGAACGTGGCGCGATTGTTCTTGAAGACCGATAGAGTAGAGACTCCTACCGAGGGGTCGCTCCCTTTCCATTTCCATACGTACCATGCTATCAGCGGCACATACAGCAGGAAGAGCAACAGCATCATTGGATGAAGCATCATTTTCCACCCCCTTTCTTAGCTGGTTTCTTCACAGCCACAGCGTTCTTGCCTTTGGGCTTGTTCTTGCCCGCACCCTCCTCCTCGGGCACCGGCACGGGCTTGGTCTCCTCGACGAAGCGGACGGCATCCTCGTAGCTGGTGATGTTGTCCTCGGGCAATGGACGCACCTTTGCGAATTTCACGAAGTCGGCCATGTCCAGGATCTTACGGAAATATGACCGCTTGTCCTTGGTCTCGGGGTTCTTGGACAGGGCCGCCAGTATCTGGCGCGAGGTCATCTCGGCGGCATTGATGCCGAACCTGCGGTACAGGTAACGACGCAGGATGTCGGTAAGCTCGGTGTAGTATTCTTTCTCCAGGCTCTGTTCCCAGAGTTTCTGTCCCTTGAGGTCGCTGAGTCGCTTCGTCGCCTCCTCGTATGGCGTGGGCTCCGGTTTCTTAGGCAGCAGTGATCCTTGCTTTTTGTACCGCCGCATTCCGTAAATGAACACTCCGACAGCCATCAGAATCAGGATGATCAGCCACCAGAAGTCCAACACCCAGTCTGGAATCCAGTCGAAGAACGACGGATCCTCGGGATCGGATGTTCCGGCGTAATCGTCAATCGGATCATCGGCACCGACCGATACGGGTACCACCTTCAGCATAACATGGTTGGACCGTGCCGTATCCCTGCCTACCACATACTCGATCGCCGGAAGCGCATAGGCTCCGGAATCGAAACTCTGGACGGGAACCGCAAACACAATCCGGCGTTGCGAACCCATATCGATAGTGTCGATATGGGCCGGAGCGCGAAACTCCACACTGTCACCGCACACGGAGGCGTATCCCCGTTCCTGGAGCTGATTGAACAGCGGGAAGTGACCCCGCGAGTTCTTAGGTTCCTCCACCATCAGCTGTAGCACCCGCATCTTGCCCATCACCATCGTGCTGCTGTCCAGGCTGGCCTTGACAACAGGTGCCGCATCGAGCCGGGCAACGCTGCAGAGCAGCATCACCGCGATCAATGCAATATGTAACAATCTTTTCGTCATAAGCTATCTTGCGATTGAACGACGCCGGAACAATCCCAACAGGGCCTTAACGAAGTCCTCGTCGGACGTAACCGAGGTCATATCCACGCCACTTTTGGCCATCATCGACGAAATCATCTGCTGGCGGTCGTACCAGGCCTTGGCGTACATCTTACGGACAGTCTTGCTGCCGGTATC
This sequence comes from Bacteroidales bacterium, assembly GCA_019416425.1. Taxonomy (GTDB): domain Bacteria; phylum Bacteroidota; class Bacteroidia; order Bacteroidales; family Muribaculaceae; genus Lepagella. The sequence goes on along the minus strand of DXXK01000006.1, from coordinate 4,824 downwards.
TATCCAGCCGGTCTGTCCGGTCTCCAGGTCGCGCATCTTCACCAACCCGACGTTTGGCATCTCGGCGTCGCGTCGGTCGTAGACCTGGATCGTGGCCAGGTCGTGCTTGCGGTTGGCTATCATCAGGCTCTTGGAGTAGTCATGCCCGTCGATCAGGTCCGATATCAGGAACGCCGTGGTGCGCTTCTTGATGGCGTTGGTCAGGAACCGCAGCGCCACATCTATGTCCGTACCTTCGTTCTCGGGCACGAAATTGATGATCTCACGGATAATCAACAGGATGTGCTTGCGGCCTTTCTTCGGCGGGATGAATTTCTCCACCTTGTCACTGAAAAGAATCATGCCCACCTTATCGTTGTTCTGTATAGACGAGAACGCCAGCGTGGCGGCAATCTCGGCCATCTTCTCCATCTTCTGCTCGCCGACGGCGCCGAACTTACGGCTGCCGCTCACATCGACCAGCAGCATCACCGTCATCTCGCGCTCCTCCTCGTAGACCTTGACGAATGGCTTGTTATGACGCGCAGTGACGTTCCAGTCGATATCGCGCACGTCATCGCCTGGAACATATTCGCGCACCTCGGAGAATATCACGCCGCGCCCCTTGAAGGCGCTGTGATACTCGCCGGCGAAGATGTTCTGGCTCAATCCGCGGGTCTTGATCTCGATCTTGCGGACCTTTTTCAGCAATTCATTTGCATCCACAATTACTAATGTATTAAGGAGCGGTTATCAGGGCACGGCGACCTTGTCGAGAATGTCGTTGATGATATCGTCGGAGGTTATATTGTTCGCCTCGGCCTCGTAGGTCAGGCCTATACGGTGACGCATCACGTCGTGGCATACGGCGCGTACATCCTCGGGGATGACGTAACCGCGGCCCTGCAGGAAGGCGTATGCACGCGAGGCCAGCGCCAGCGATATCGAGGCACGGGGTGACGCTCCGAACGATATCAGGCTCTGCAGGTCGTTGAGTCCGTACTTGGCCGGAACACGTGTTGCGAACACGATGTCGACGATGTAGTTCTCGATCTTCTCGTCGATGTAGATCTTCTCCACTATCTTCTGCACCTCCAGGATCTCCGAGGGATCGATCACCGGACGTACAGGCTCCTGAGTTCCGCGTATGTTCTGACGTATGATCAGCTTCTCCTCCTGGGGCTTGGGGTATCCGATCACCACCTTCAGCAGGAAACGGTCCACCTGTGCCTCGGGCAGCGGATAGGTACCCTCCTGCTCGATGGGGTTCTGTGTGGCCATCACCAGGAATGGGTTAGGCAGACGGAATGTCTCCTCGCCGATGGTGACCTGTCGCTCCTGCATGGCCTCGAGCAACGCGCTCTGGACCTTGGCCGGCGCACGGTTGATCTCGTCGGCCAGGACGAAGTTGGCGAAGATAGGACCCTTCTTTACCTCGAACGTCTCCTTCTTGACGCTATAGATCTGAGTACCGAGCACGTCGGCAGGCAACAGGTCCGGAGTAAACTGTATGCGGCTGTACTTGGCGTCAACCAGATTTGCCAGCGTCTTGATCGCCAACGTCTTGGCAAGTCCCGGCACACCTTCCAGCAATATATGTCCGTTGCACAGCAACGCAATCAGCAACGAATCCACCAGGTGCTCCTGGCCGACAATCCGACGGTCCATGCCCGTACGGATCATGCTTACAAAACTGCTCTTGGAGGCTATCAGGTCATTCAACTCCCTGATGTTCACTGTTTCTTCCATAATTATCTTTCTTCATTGCGTCCGTCGGGACGCATTTCTTGTTTTCAGACTGCAAAAATAATATTAATTAAGTTAATACGGTTAAATCGGCATGTTAAATTAACTTAAGCCACCGCAAATACTTCAAAAATTAAAATGAAGTCCCCACCTGAGTCCCCCCTTGGATATGCCCGGACGATTCCGGTAAGTAAGCCTCCATGTATAATGAATGCTGAAAATGCGGAAAATGTTTTCCAGTCCGACAGAACATTCCATATAAGGGGTGGAACCCATAGGCTGCGCCGTGGGGTCGGGGAATTCGAACACGTTCGTGGCATGCCTGGGATTGTTGCGGCGCGACAAGTTACCCAGAAAGCCCTTGAAGCCTACCACCTCGCGTATACGCGCCTTGCGCACAAACGGAATGCGATTGAATATCAATCCGTTCATGAAGTATGTAGCGCTCCAGTTCACATACTGGTCCATGGCGAACTCCATGGGGTTAAGCAACGAGAAGGAGCGCGGCCCGTACAGATAGGATGTATTGGCGTCCTGCCAGTACAGCTCGGTGAACGGCACCTGGGTCCATATCTTGGAGGCATTGGCCGACAGCTCTATATATCCGTATGCCGACAGCCAGACGGTCTTGGTCATTCCAAACTCGGTCTTGAGGATGTTGAACTTTCCGCCCAGCAGTTTCTTGGGACCGTACAGCAGCCGCAGGGTCAGTATCCAGGCATCGCGGTTGATCAGCTTGCGTGACTGCAGGGTCTGAAGGAACTTCTCGTTCGGGGCCCAGCGGATGGCGGCCGATAAGACACCCTGGCCGAAATGGCCGAATGTCTGTCCGAATCCATTCTTGAATTTTACGGAATTGGACTCATACTGCCGGGTGTACCGGAAACCGAAGTTGACCGACAGGTTGTTGCGCCATTCCTTTGAGTATTCCACATAGGCATCGGCGGCATAGTTGATGTATTCGTTGACCGAGCGACGCCAGGATCCCAGGAATGTGGATGAGCCGAACGGCGAATGTGCCATACCGATCTGACTGGTGTCGTAGCTGAATCCCATCTTGATGTTGTTCATAGGGAATTCCAGGGCATGATGCTTGCGCTTCTCGAAGGAGTATTCCCCCTCGATGGCACCCTTCCACTTATGGTCGCCGAAACTCCAGGCTCCGTATCCGCGCAGGAAAAAGTGAGGGAACAGCTTGGCCGTGGTCATGCCGCCCAGCTGCATCCTCCAGCCGTTGGTCCGCGTATAGCTCAGCAATGTGTTGATGGGTCCGATATCGAATTTGTTGTTATCCTCGTTACCCGTGGGTATGAAGTTGCGTGTCAGTATGTGCAGTATGGTCTCGGTCCAGTAGAAGAACTTATCCTTGCGGAAAACGGAATTGCTGCCCACCAGACGGGATTCGGCCCTTGTGAGGGATATCTGACGGTTCCGCTCCCAGTACAGATCCCCCATCTTGTCTGCGCCCTCCACAGTGAACGAGTTGCCTATCGCCGACATATACTGCTCATATCCCGGACGTCCGTCATAGCCGAAATTCTTCCGCCTTGTCTCGCGCCGCATCGAGAATATAGGAGTACCCGAAACCACCTGGAAATCCACGTACATGTCGTCAAGGACCTTGTGGACCTTGCCCAGTGAGTCCCGCTTGTAGTTCTGACTCAGGATCATGGACTTTATGAAATTGATGTTGGCGGCCTTGGGTACACGCATCATGGCGCGGCGCACATACTTGACCGAATCGTCGACCGGCACGTACAGCGTGCCGTTGAATCCCGTCATCTCAGGTTTGGACGGGGCGAACGAGAGTTCCACGCACCGTTCGTTGCCGATCAGGACTGTGTCCTGCAGCTCGTAGCGGTAGAAGTCTATCCCCTGTCGGGACAGCGGGCTGACGAAGGCGTTGCGCATCATATGTATGTCGTTATTGTACAGGTCCACCTCGCGCATCACGTCCGACAGGAAGACCGCCGTGTAGTCGGCGCTGAATTTCTTGTCGATGCCGTCGTAGTTCGTGCCGGTGACTATCTCCTTCTTGTTTCCGTTCTGGTAGACATTGACGGAACTCTTCTCCTTGATTGAGACGTTCAGCACCTTGCGACCTGTCCACGGCAGTGTGTCGATCAGTCCCACAAGCGCCTTTTTGTCGCCTACAGGCAACGCCCACAGGCCCTTCTCGTCACCACGGACATCAGCCACACCTATCAGGATCTTCTCATATGAATCGAAATTGTACCCGTCAAGCCTCTCGGGTGCCACGCTGTCATGGAATGAGCGGATACGCTCCATCAGGGCCGATGCCGGATTATGCTTGTTGTATTTCTGCCGCTTGTATTTGACCACGAATTCCTCCAGCTCCGTTACCGAGGGCTTGAGTCCGACCCGCACCGTGTCATTGCCGATAGGCCCTTTCACCTTGGCGGTGCCGTATCCTTCGGAGCTTATTTCAAGAGAGTTCCCGGAGCGCAAAAACAGTCGGAATACTCCGAGACTGTCCGTTATGGCCGAGTTGCCCTTCTTGATGCTTTTCACCACCACGTACGGCAATGGCGCTCCTGTATCGGCATCCGTCACCTTTCCGGTGACGTAGTGCCCCGATCCAGGATTGGCTGCCCTGACCGAACATATGGCAGTGGAAATCGCCAGCAACAGGGTGATGATAGCTCTTATTCGGGTCATAATACTTTAACGTGGATATCGTAACTTATTGCCCGTACCGCGCCCACAACGCAATTACGGGCAACTCCCCAACGTTAAACAAACAACACGATGTCAAAAGAAGTTCGGTACGGATTCCCTTACGGACTGATTAATACCAAAAGCCATGGCACACGAGATTGAGCACAAATATCTGGTTATAAACGATTCCTTTGTGGAGATGTCCTCGGAGAGCCACCACATCATGCAGGGCTACCTGTCGCGCGTACCGGAGCGCGTGGTCCGCATCCGTCTGCGTGATGACCGTGGATTCATCACGGTCAAGGGGAAGAATCACGGCGATACACGGTTAGAGTTCGAGTATGAGGTTCCCATCGAGGATGCGCGTCAGATGCTGACCCTATGCGAGGGCAAGATCATCGACAAGACCCGCTATATGGT
>DXXK01000059.1 GCA_019416425.1 Bacteroidales bacterium | reverse complement strand
GTTCAGGATCTCGAGAGTCTTCTGATTCATGTATTTCTTGTCGACCACCAGGCGGAACATGTATTCGTCGAACCACTTGTCGGACAGGATCAGATGACCGTTGTTGGCGCCATCACCCCAGCTATTCTCCACGAGCCATTTCACCGGCCGGTCGTTGGTGTCAATGTCTACGGCCACGAGAGTCATGGCGTGCGACGAGGCACTGGCGAAGGTGAGGATACGGTCGGCCTTGTTCATGCCGAATGTTGTGCCCATCAATGACTCATAATCGAAGTTTGCCGGGTCGGCCACACCGTTCTTGCGGTCCAGGAACTTGCCGACATCGCAGCTGAAGTACATCATCGTACTGTCTTTGATGGATTTGATGGCAGCCTCCTTGATTTCCTCGACGGGGAGGTTGATGTAAGTCCAGTTGTCGCCGTCGTAGGAGTGGCGGTCGAAATCGATCTCGTACAATTTGTAGTAGGGACGAGTGGGATCGTTCATAAGCATCACATAGCCGTTCTTCAGGTCGTTGCCGGCATATTCCTTGTAGAACTCCAGAGGAGTGTAGGTCTTGGTGTTCACGGCCTCGTCCTTAGAGTTGCGGCGTGTCCAGGTGAACTGTGTCGGAGGCTCGCCGAGTGTCAGCGCGAGCATACGGTAGACTTCCGCAAGCATCTGCTCCTTGCGGTCTGCAAGGGCTTTCCCTTTCTTTCCCGCCTTGACCATCTTGCGGAGCTCAAGGCCATCCTCGCGGAGCTTGAGCGACAGAAGATTGTTCAGACGTGAGGTATTCTCGGCAGAGAAGGCCTCTGGCATGACTTCGGCGGGAACCACGCCGTATTTAGAGATGTTGTCAGCGATTCCTGTAAACTGACCTCCGTCGCTTAGGGGATTGCGCATCAGCCATTCAACCATCTTGTCATCCTCAGGTTTGGCGGCGTTATCGATCATTCCCTGCAGGAACAGGTTGGCTTTCTCGAGTTGGTCGAAGAAGAAGTTATAGTTCTGCGACAACTTCAGCTCGGGCAGATCGTTCTTGGCCATCATCTGTGCACGCAGCACATTAAGTCCTGTAAACAGCCAGCATCGGCCTGAGCGTTTCTGGTCGGTGATGCCCTTGCTCTTGACACGGTGCGAGAAATGGTTGTCGAACTTTCCGACATTCTCGGCATTTACGGCCAGCACATCGATGGAATTGCTGGCCAGCGCATTGCGGAGCGCCTTGTTGCCTGCGTCGTTGCTGTACGAAGCCTTCAATCTCTCCAACATCTCGCTTGAGATGCCGTTACCCGGCTGAGCGGCAATCGCTGCTCCAGCTCCCGCCAGCATAGCGGCGACGATTCCCGCCGCCATAGTTCTGATCAAATTGTCTGTCATAATGATTAGGTCAATGTTATGGTGCAAATTTAACAAAAAAATTGCATATCCACGCAATGGGATATGCAATTTTTAAAAGGGATCGATCGGGATTAATCCGGATTAATCGGGATAATTCGAGAAACGGGTTGAGCTTAACTCTGTTATTTGCCTACGGAGGGTGCTGAGGACTGTGTGGTGGTTGTCGAGGTATCGTCGGACTTCAGGTCTAGGCCTGTTGACTTGACGCGCTCCTTCAGATGGCCGAATGTCCAGCTGACGCTCAGTGTAATGGAGGGTGAGTACATGCTGTATTGGCTGACTGACGACGCGTCGGCCGTATTGTTGTACCACTTACCACCCTTGTAGGCCTTCAGGAAGTTCCATGCGCTTACTCCGACATTCAGGCTCTTGTTCTTCAGGAAGTCACGGCTGATGCCGATACCGTAATAATAGTACCCCGTGCTGTGACCCTGCAGGTTCACATTATGAATACTCTGGCCAACGCCGGCGTTCAGCTTGAAGTCCGCAGGTGCCTTCCAGTTCCAGTTGATGCCATAATTAGCGCTCCAGCCATGGTTGTGGGCATTGATGGTCTTTGCCTTCAAGTCGACATACGAGGCGCTGCCGTTCAGCGACAATGACATCGAATTGGTAATGTTGTAGTTCAGGAAACCACCCAACGTGAAGCGATGCGTGCGGCCGTAGTTTCCGTAGGTGCTGACGCGCGTTATACCGTCGTAGTAGGTATAGTCCACGATGGAATTGTTGTTCTCCTCATAGCGTGCATAGACATTCCCTCCGAGTATACGGCCGAAATTGGTGTAGGTCAAGGATATGACATGATTGCGCTCGCTGCTCAGGTCGGGATTACCCATCTGTATCTCCAGCTCGTTGAACTGGGTGCGGAAGGGATTGACCTGCGACAGGGCCGGTCGCCATATACGCATCTGGTAAGCCAGGCGCAGATTGATGGCAGGGCCGAAGATGTAGGTCAACGCTGCGTTTGGTACCCAGTCGTTGAGATGTTTCGTGAAATTGCGGCTTCTGTCATCCTTGAAACGCAGTCCCATAGCGGTATGCTCATAGCGGATTCCGGCGGTCAGCGAGACACGGTCGGCGAAGGTACCTGTGTAAGAGAGGTATCCGGCATACACATCCTGGTTCTGTCCCATGTTGACATTGTTGTCGACATCCATGACAATCTGGTCCAACGAAGGTCCGACTCCGCTTGAGGAGATTGCCGTATTGCGGCGGAAGATTCCCTTGAATCCTGCGTCGAGGGTATGTGTGCCCTTACCGAAAGGATTGGAGTAATCGGCTTGCACGGTATGCGTGCGGTTATAGTTATCATTCCTGGACGTCAGCCAGGGGTCATTGACGGGATAATTGACAGCTTCATCGGTCTCGGTATTCAGGTGGAAATCGTTGGTGCCGTAATCGAACAGGTATGCCAGAATCAGACGGTGTGTGTTAGCCTGGTTGAAACCGATACGGTAAGAGGCATTGGCCGACGCTCCCAGGTTGGAGAGACCGCCGTCAATCTTGTTGCGGAAACTCCATACCAGGTTGTTCTGACGGTCGAACATGCGGTTGGTGCTCGAAAGCTTGTCGATGGATGCGGAGAGATTGTTGAAGCTGCCCCCCAAGGTGAACAGATTCCGGTCGTTCGGTTCCCAGCTCATGTTCAGGCTGGCCTGCTCCATGTCGAAGCCTATTTCCTGGCGCATATCCGTAAGCATACGGTAGTTCAGATCGGAATTACGGTAAGTGGTTTCCGAGCTGTTGCGGTTCTTCTGATTGAATAGACCGTTATGGGCATAAGTCAGGTTGGCGTTCAGCGTCACCTTGTCGACCTTGGTGGTGATGAATGCACTGGCGTAGGCCTGGTTAGTGCCGTAAGCACCCGATATCGAGCCATTATAACCGTCGTTCTTCTGCTTGGTCTCAGTAATCAGGTTCAGGATACCGCCGAATCCCTCGGCGTCATACTTGGCGCCCGGCTCGGTGATGACCTCGATGTTCTGCACGGCATCGGCAGGCATTGCCTTGAAGACCTTCTGGTAATTGGCTTCCAGCATGACGTCCTCTTTGCCGTTGACGTAGATCTTGAAGCCTGAATTGCCGTTGATCTGGATGTTGTCCTGAGCGTCGACGGTTACCATCGGTACTTTACGGAGGGCGTCGAGAAGGCTCTGACCCTTGGTCGACTCATCGGCCTGGACATCGTAGGTAAGCTTGGCGCCATCGGATTTTATTACCTTCTTCTGGCTTGTGACAACGAAGTCATCGAGGTTGACCGATGGCTCGACTATTGTGTCGGGTTCCTCGGTTGCGGCAATGGCAGTGCCTGCCAAGGACATAGCGGCCATTGCCAATAAATACTTGATATTCATAATCTCAACAGGGTTTATAAGCGGAATCTTTCTTATTCAGGAATTCTTCGTAAGTTGTCTTGAGCTGGTCGGGAGTAATACCGAACGACGCCAGACGCTCCATGAAGTAATTGGCCTCGTGCTCGAAGAACTGTCGGCGGCGCATCTCCATGATCCGCTGAGGGGCGTTGTCGTCGACAAAGTATCCGATGCCTCGTTTCATATAGATCAGACCTTGCTGCTGCAGCCATGTGTAGGTCCGCATCGCCGTGTTCGGGTTTACGCCGGTATTGGTGGCGTAATCCCGGACGGACGGCAATCTCGAGCCAGCGTACTGGTCACCGCGGATGATGGCGTCCATGATACCCTCGGCTATCTGCAGATAGATCGGTTTGTTATCATTAAACTCCATGATACAGTTTACTTTTGTCTCAGGCCATACATCAGTGTGCTGTTCTTGAAGCGGCGGTAGGACAGCCATATCAACGCAGCCGAGATCGCGACGACAATCGAGAATACAATCCAGAACAGAGCTTCCTCGGATACCAGCAGCTCGAACCGATAGCCATGCAGCAGGACACTGCTGATCACGAGACCTCCGATTGTCGACACAAGCATCGTGACACATACCATCACGCTGGTGGTCTTGATGAAGGAGTATTTAGGCCACATTATCGCTCCGTAGAAATATATGGAAAGCTGCAGCAAACCGCCAGCGGCACATATAGCGATTTCATATCCATCGTCCACGAAATTCTCAGGCAGAGAGACGAGTTCAAAATTGTCGTAACGCATGATCAGGTGACCCAACAGGCGCCCTGACTCCTCGCAGAACAAACCGACCACCATGACGACGGCGGTGCCGAGGAAGCCGGCGATGACCCGAGGCCAGAATTTTGCCGCTGCCGTGGCAGGCATCATCAGTACGGACAGCCGTCCCTCCTTGGTCTTCATGTCGGCGAACATCATCGAGGAGAAGACTACGGCTCCGATACCTCCGATCAGTATGTAGAACATGAGCACGCTATCCGAATGATTCATATCCACAATTCCCCAGAGCATTCCGATTGCGATCCAGAGTCCCAGGTAGGTCATCGTCGCGCTGAGTATGCCGCGACGATGTTCGTTGATCATCTTGCGGCTGATGACCCAGAATCCGTTGTTGCGCGCGGCTTTGGGAGCAGCCGCAGTTTCGTATGTCGTTTCCATATATTTTTTTCATCGTTTAATTTTACCCATTCCATCCACTGATGTGCTGAGGGCGGGACAATCCAGTTTCTTCGCGTCAATGTCGCCCAGACCTTCGATGCTGAGCCGTCCGCTTACGAAACTACCTGAAATCTCTATATCTCCATGACCCTCGACCGCACCGATGATTGAGTTTCCGGTAATGTTCTTGCACTCGATATCGCCCATGCCGTTGATATACATCTCCAGGCTCTCGCAATGTCCGTCTTCCCATTTCAGGTCGCCCATGCCGTTGACAACCAATTTCAGATTGCCGGCAGTCCCGCCTTTCCATTCGAAGTCACCCATACCGTCGACGTTGACGGACTTAAGGTTCGGACTTGAGCACGTCACTTTAACATTGGGCACGTCATTGATTCGGCCGTCATCCTTATTGTTGCCGATTACGAGCACGCTGTCTCTGACTTCCACCGACAAACGGTCAAGAATGTACTGGGGAGCACTCACGGTGAATGAAGTGGGTCCCTGAGTGTACTTAACATCAGCTATGAATTCATTGCTGATAGAATTGAAATCAGATAGGGAGATGTTTCGTGTCACCAGTTTGTCATCCTTACCATTACGGTGCTCGGACTTCTTGACAATCACGCACGATGAGAGGGACAGTCCGATTGCGATGGCCGTTGCGGCCGTCATTATTGTTCTTGCATTCATGATAATCATAGTTTATTGATTGTCCACGGGTAGGGGCGGAATATTGAACATATGGTTGATTAGGTCTGGACGCTTATGGGTTAGCTCGAACAACGACTCCAGATTGACGTCGGTCTCCTGATCGGGATCGCTGACCAGTTCCACGATGTTGAAGCCACCGGGAACGGGAAGCGAGAAGGCAGCGGTCTCAGCACGTTTCGGATCGTTGGTGAAGTTGAAACGCAGACGCGAGGTGATGTCCATGGTGGAGCGGTTCAGCAGGATGCGGTTGTTGTCGGCGATGATGATATGGTCCAGAATCTGCTCAACATCGTAGACCTGATGCGTGGAGATGACAATTGTCTTACTCTCGTCCATCACGGAGCTGACGGCCATCCGGAACGCACGCTTGGCCGAGATGTCCAGACCGTTGGTAGGTTCGTCCAGCAGCAGGATGCCGGTGTTGCATGCCATGGCGAAGCTCAGGAACACCTTCTTCTTCTGTCCCATGGAGAGGGCACCTACATTTACGTCCGGTGCCATCTCGAACATGGCGAGGAGACGGTTCATCGTCTCGTTGTCGAACTTGGGATAGAATGGTGCGTTGAGGCTGACATATTCGTGCAGGCGGATTGCCGGGAGCTGGAATTCTTCGGGAACAATAAATATGTCGTTGAGGAAATCCACTTTACGTTCGAAGGGCTTGAAACCGTTGCATGTCACGAAGCCGGCTGACGGGCGGAGAAGCCCCGCTATCAGATACAGCATTGTAGACTTGCCGACGCCGTTGCGTCCAAGCAAGCCGCACACGGTGCCCGACTGGAGCTCCAGGCTCAGGTCCGTCAGCACCGGGCGGCTGCGGCGGTATGAAAAACTAATATTGTTCAGAACTATCATAGTGTATTAGTGTAATAGTACACTGCAAAATTAGTACAATTATTTTAAACCACAAAATAAAAATGAATTTTTTTGAAAATTTTTTATTATGGCGATAATTTCTTAATTTTGGACATTGAAACAAAAGCACACGAT
>DXXK01000058.1 GCA_019416425.1 Bacteroidales bacterium | reverse complement strand
GTGTATAAGAGACAGATGGTCTTCTGCGTGATCACCATGTCCATCGGCACGTCGTGGGGCTCTGAGGGAAGTTCGTCCATAAGCTGGAAGTCGTAACCCACTCCGACCTTGGTGGCTCGGGTCGTTGACAGCAGCCGGTCGTAGAAGCCTTTGCCTCTGCCCAGACGCGTGCAGCGGCGGTCATAAGCCACGGCAGGAACCACGATCAGCTCCAGCTCGGCGGCATCGAGGGTATCTGTGCCGGTCGGTTCCTCGATATGGAACGAGCCGAGTTCCAGACGGCTTTCGTCGTACGGCAGGATATCCAGGTTCACGCCATTGACACGTGGCAGATAGAAATGCTTGCGCCCCTTCCATTTGTTAAGGAACGTGCGGGTGGGAAGCTCGTCCGGAAGAGAGTGATACATCAGCACCTTGTCGGCCATCAGAAACGCCGCAGTCTGTTCCAGCTGCGCGAACACCTCCTGCGCCGCGCTTTCCTTCTCGATGTCCAGCATCATCTGCCGCATCGCCTTGATTTTTCTTCTGATATCACTCTTTTCCATAGTATCTCGGTTTTCTATTTCTTTATGTTCACAGGCAACTCATCGCGTTCCAGCGCCTCGAGCGCACGTTCCAGCGTTAAGTCCCGTTCGTTCAATATGCGTATCAAGCCTTCGTAACCAACCAGGTCGCGCGCGATGACCGCCTTTATCTGGTTTAACAACAGAGAGCGCGATTGGTTGATGTAATACCATCTTGCGGGCAGGCCCTTGCCGGCGGCATAGCTTGCAAAATTGCTCAGCAACGTGTTATCGCGGGGCATGATTCGCAGCATCTCGTCGACGGTCTTCTGGCGCATCATCGGACGGTAGGCGTCGGCCATCTGCTGCGCGAAGGAATTGATCAGTCCACGATTGACGGCCTCCATATAGTAGCTGGTGTATCCGGTGGTGTCCTCGGGCACGAAGATATCGGGCATGATGCCCCCGCCTCCATAAACCGTACGGCCGTTCATGGTGTGGAACAATTTGCTCTTGTCCTGCTTTATGCTGTCCTGCGAATAGAACTCGCCGTGATTCAGACGGTCCACTATATCCATATCGTACTTGCCGTCCTTGCCGCGTTTGTATTCCTTCTGGATGCAACGGCCTGAGGGGGTGTAGTAACGTGCCACGGTAAGACGTATCGCTGAGCTGTCAGGCAACGCCATCTGGTTCTGCACCAATCCCTTGCCGAACGTTCGGCGTCCAATCACCAGCCCACGGTCATTGTCCTGGATCGCACCGGCGAAAATCTCGGACGCCGAGGCTGAGAACTCGTTGGTAATCACGGTCAGCGGCACGTTCTGGAACTGGCCCGTTCCGTCGCTCATGGCCACGGTCTCGTTGTCAACCTTACGCCCCTTGGTGAAGACTATCATCTTGCCGGCCGGCAGGAACTCGTTGACCATATATATGGCCTGGTCCATGAAACCGCCGCCGTTGCCGCGCAGGTCCACCACATATTTCTTGGCACCCTCCTTCTGCAGCTTGGTCAATGCCGTGTAGAATTCGGAGTAGGTGGTCCGGGCGAACTTGCTGACCTTGATGTAACCGATGCCGTCGCGTAACATGTAGCTTGCGTCAACGCTGTTCTGCGGTATCTCGCCGCGGACTATGTCGAACGTCAGCGGGGTCTTGGACGTGCTGCGCATCACGCTGACCTTGACCTTGGTGCCCTCCTTGCCCCGGAGTGTCTTGAACACATCCTCGGAGGTGGCGTTGGCGCCGCTCAGCTTCTTGCCGTCGGCCTCCAGGATCTTGTCGCCGGGCAGCAGGCCGACCTTCTCCGCCGGACCGTTAGAGATCACCTCCACTACAGTCACCGTGTCGTTGATAACCTGGAACGATACGCCGATGCCGCCGAACGAGCCTTCCAGGTCATCGTTGGCCAGAGTCAGGTCCTGGGCGGCGATATAGGCCGAATGCGGGTCGAGCGATGTCAGCAAGTCGGGTATCGACTCGTCCAGCAGACTGTCTATGTCAATGGCATCTACATACTGGTCCTGGATAAGCCCCAGAACAGTCCGGAGCTTTTCCTCTCCGGCGCTGACACGCCGGTTGGCCGAATACCGGCCTATGAATATACCCCCTATTATTCCTACAGTAAGGAACAACGGTATCAGTATGTAGCCGATTCTCTCTTTTCTCATCAGATATATTAAGCTTTAATCTTCTATACAGGGTGGAATCTCTGCATCACGCAGAGGCAGGTGCAGGATCTCGACACCGGCACGTTTCAGCAGGTCGAGTCCGTCGGTGATACGGTACAGGTCCGAGAACACCACACGCTTTATGCCTGCCTGTATTATCAGCTTGGAGCATTCCATACAAGGGCTCGCAGTGATATACAACGTACTTCCCTCGCTGGAATTGTTGCTACGTGCCACTTTGGTAATGGCGTTGGCCTCGGCATGGAGCACATAGGGGTAGGTTGTCCCCTCCTCGGTCTCGCAGACGTTCGGAAATCCGGAGGGCGTCCCGTTGTAACCGTCGGAGATAATCATCTTGTCCTTGACGAGCAACGCGCCGACCTTGCGGCGCACGCAGTATGAGTTCTCGGCCCAGATAGTGGCCATCCGCAGATACCTGCGGTCCAGAAGTTCCTGCTTGTCCATGGTCAGAGGTCGTTGGCGTCAAGCAGGAAACGTTCGGCGTCCAGGGCTGCACGGCATCCGGTGCCTGCCGCACTCACTGCCTGACGATAGAGCGGGTCGGCGCAGTCGCCGGCGGCGAAGACTCCCTGCACATTAGTCGCGGTGGTCGGCGCGGCCGTCTTTATATAGCCCTCGGCATCCAGGTCGATCTGGCCCTTGAACACGTCAGTGCTGGGTTTGTGGCCGATAGCCAGGAAGAAACCGTCAATGGGAAGATCGAAGAACTCCTCGGATTCCTCGCCCTTGTCGCGTACCAGACGGGCACCCTCAAGGCCATCCTCGCCATAGAGTCCTACAGTATTGCACTTGAACAGAATCTCAATGTTGTCCTTCTCCTCTACACGCTTGCGCATGGCGTGCGAGGCACGGAGGTAATCCTTGCGGACAATCATATAGACCTTGCGTGCCAGTGAGGAAAGGTACAGGGCCTCCTCACAGGCCGTGTCGCCGCCGCCGACAACGGCTACGGTACGGTTGCGGTAGAAGAAACCGTCGCAGGTGGCGCATGCGCTCACGCCCAATCCACGGTATTTCTCCTCGTCCGGAAGTCCGAGGTACTTGGCCTTGGCGCCGGTGCTGATTATCACGGATTCAGCGATTATGCGGTCGCCCTTCTCGTCCTCACAGACGAAGGGACGCTTGCTGAAATCCACCTTGACTATCATGCGCGAGACAATCTCGGCGCCGAAACGTATGGCCTGCTTGCGGAATTCCTCCATCATGGCGGGACCCTGGACACCTTCGGGGTATCCCGGGAAATTCTCGATTTCAGTTGTCTGGGTCAGCTGGCCGCCGGGCTGGTCGCCCTCATAGACGGTGGGACTCAGGTTGGCGCGCGATGCATATATTGCCGATGTATATCCGGCGGGGCCGGATCCTATGATCAAGACTTTGGTGTGTTTGTCCATAACTCTGATAATTGCAGGATTCGCGGCTGTCTACCGCAGATCCACTATTTCGTAATCCTTATATTGTGCGGCGGGGAACTTGAAATCCGTTGCCGCTAATTTCTTGTTCAGGTTCAGTTGCGATATGTTCACGGTGCTTCGCTGATCGTCCTGCGTGCGGACTATGATCCGCTCGGGCAGGAAGGAACGGCTGTTTACAGCCACTTCTATCGCCTTAACGTTCGATTTCCCCCTGGGGTTCAGCAGCACCAGGTATCTGTCGGCCTCCTTGCGCTTGGAGAAGAACAGCCGGTACTGGGTATTGTAACCCTTAAGGTACAGCAGCGGATTGGCGTCGCGCAGCTCGGCTGCCTCGGGATTGGTCACCGTCACCTCCTTGGTATTGGGATTGAGCGTCCACATGGTCTGGCCGTCGAACCACTGGCGGCCTTGCTGCGGGAACTCCATGTAGGTGCGGTTGCCGTCCGTCAGCACCGTACCGCTCAGCGACCCCTGGTCGCCCTTGACGGTGAACTTAGCGGAAATTCCAGGAGCGGCGTCCAGCTTGGACACTGTCTTCTGCAGGACTTCCGCCGGTGTCATGCCGAACGCGGGCATGACTACCGACAGAAGCATCAATATCAATAGATTCTTAATCTTCATTCTTATTCTTTAGGCAGGACGTTCTGCAGGAATTTCTGGTAAGCGTCCCTGTCGGTGATGGGGTTTCGTGCCACGCCTGACTCCTCGGCCGCGCGCGCCACGGCGGGAGCCACGGTGAACAGCAGTCGTTTGTCGTGCGGCTTGGGCAGGATGTAGTCCTTGCCGAACTTCAGTTCCTTCAGGCCGTAGGCGGTGAGTACCTCCTGCGGAACGGGCTGGTGCGCCAGCTCGGCGATGGCGTAAGTCGCGGCTATCTTCATCTCCTCGTTGATGCCGGTGGCACGCGAGTCGAGCGCTCCACGGAATATGTAGGGGAATCCCAGGACGTTGTTCACCTGGTTGGGATAGTCGCTGCGGCCGGTGCATACAATCACGTCGGGACGCGACTCGATGGCCAGCTGGTAGTCGATTTCCGGTGTGGGGTTGGCAAGTGCGAACACAATCGGGTTCGGGGCCATTGTCTGCAGCATGGCGGGTGTGAGCACATTGCCGACGCTGACGCCTAAGAACACATCGGCACCGACGATGGCCTCGGCCAGATCATGCAGGTCGCGGTCCGTAGCGAACTCGCGTTTCTGCTCGGTCAGTTTCTCGCGGTCCTTGCGGATTACTCCCTTGGAGTCACACATCACGATGTTCTCGGGACGTACGCCGAGGCGTTTGTAGATACGACCGCAGCTGATGGCGGCGCCGCCTGCGCCGTTGACCACGAGCTTGATCTGGTCCAGCTTCTTGCCCTGAACCTCGCAGGCGTTGAGCAATGCCGCGCCTGAGATGATGGCCGTGCCGTGCTGGTCGTCGTGCATGATGGGTATGTCGCACTGTTTCTTGAGCTCGGTCTCGATGTAGAAACTTTCCGGGGCCTTGATATCCTCCAGATTGATGCCTCCGAAGGTAGGAGTCAGCGACTTGACAATCTCGACCATCTTGACGGGGTCCTCCTCGTTGATCTCGATGTCGAATGAGTCGAGCCCTGCGAATATCTTGAACAGGAGTGCTTTTCCTTCCATAACCGGTTTGCCGGCCAGGGCTCCGATGTTGCCGAGACCCAGTACGGCGGTACCGTTTGAGATGACGGCCACAAGGTTGCCGCGGTTGGTATACTTATACGCATCCTGGGGATTCTTCTCTATTTCCAGGCACGGGTATGCCACGCCGGGCGAATAAGCCAGTGCGAGGTCGTGCTGGCTGTCGTATGGTTTGGTGGGGATCACCTCGATCTTACCGGGGCGTCCATCCTCATGGTATGCCAATGCATCGTTTTTAAATTCATCCATCTCTGTCAACTTTTTTCACGGGCCTCCCACGGCTCCTTTAATAAGTCCAAATCGGGTATATACTTGTTCATACGGGGGCATATGCGGAAAACCTGTCGGCATTCACGCCTTCTCCCCATATCTTTAACAAATACTAAATACAAAATTACTCATTAATCATTAAACAAACAAACAAATAATGTATTTCACATCAACTTTCCGTCCCCCGACGTCCGATACATGGCATTCAATTCCACCCTCATTAGAAACTGTTGAATTTTTTTATAGGAACGTCCGCAAATAATGTTGTAAAACATATTTTTTTTGATTAACTTTGCAGTCTGAAACGTGCGAGTGCTTACAAGACAAGCATACGGGCGTAATGCTTAACAGATTACCCTATGGGACTATTTTCATTCACACAGGAAT
>DXXK01000057.1 GCA_019416425.1 Bacteroidales bacterium | reverse complement strand
GTCTTATAACTCTTATAATTCCCATTACTCCCATTGCCATGACCCCGAAAGAAAGAATCGACTTCCTCCGCCAGGAGTTGAACCGACATAATTACAATTACTATTCCCTCAACGCGCCGGAGATCTCCGACCAGGAGTTCGACATGCTCATGAAGGAACTGGAGCGGCTGGAGGCCGAGCATCCCGAATACTACGACGAGCTCTCGCCCACCCAGCGTGTCGGCTCGGACCTGACCAAGGGCTTCGAGCATGTGGTCCACGCCAAGCCCATGATGTCGCTGTCCAACACCTACAGCATCCAGGAGGTCGACGATTGGTTCGACCGCATCAGCAAGGCTCTGGAAGGGCAGCAGTTCGATATCGTCGGCGAGATGAAGTTCGACGGCACATCTATCTCCCTGACCTACCGCCACGGGCGTCTGGTCCGGGCCGTGACGCGCGGTGACGGAACGCAGGGCGATGATGTCACCGCCAATGTCAAGACAATCCGAAGTATCCCCCTGCAGCTACTGCCGGGCAACTGGCCCGACGAGTTCGAGATCCGCGGCGAGATCCTGATGCCCTGGGAAGTGTTCGAGAAGCTGAACGCCGAGCGCGCCTACAACGAGGAGCCGCTGTTCGCCAATCCGCGCAATGCCGCGGCCGGTACGCTCAAGACCCAGGATCCGCGCGAGGTGGCCCGTCGTCACCTTGACGCTCGTTTCTATTACCTGCTCAGCGACAACCTTCCCCACGCCGACCATTACGAGAACATGCTGGAGGCCGAGCATTGGGGTTTCAAGGTATCGAAGGAGATGGCGCTGATGAAGACCCGAGAGGACGTGGACCGCTACATAGCCTACTGGGACGAGCACCGCAAGTCGCTCCCAGTCGCCACCGACGGTCTGGTGTTCAAGGTCAACAACCTGCGCCAGCAGCTCAACCTGGGCTACACCGCCAAGTCGCCCCGCTGGGCCGTGGCGTTCAAGTTCAATCCTGAACGCGAGTGCACTCCGCTGCGCTTTGTCTCGTTCGAGACGGGACGAATGGGAATAGTCACTCCCGTAGCCAATCTGGAGCCGGTGCAGCTGTCGGGTACGATAGTGAAGCGAGCCTCGCTGCATAACGACGACATAATGCAGGAGCTGGACATCCACGAGGGCGACTGGCTCTATGTGGAGAAGGCGGGCGAGATCATCCCGCAGATTATGGGTGTCGACATGTCGCACCGCGACCCGAACGCTCCGAAGGTTGTATTTGTCAAGGAATGTCCCGAGTGCGGCACTCCGCTTAGGCGTATCTTCGGCGAGGCGGCATGGTGCTGTCCCAACAAGTATGGGTGCCGTCCGCAGATCACGGGCCGTATCGAGCACTTCTGTGCCCGCCGCATGATGGATATCGACGGCATCGGCGAGGAGACAGCCGAACTGCTCTATGCCGCCGGACTATGCCGCACAATCGGCCAGATCTACGACCTTACCAAGGAGAAACTGGCTACCCTGGACCGCATAGGCGAGAAGACCGCCGAACGCATAATCCGGGGCATCGAGGAGTCGAAGCAGGTGCCTTTCGAGCGCGTGCTCTATGCCCTCTCCATCCCGAATGTGGGCGAGACAACGGCCAAGCGTCTGGCCATGGGAGTGGGCAGCATGGAGAACCTGCTGTCCATGACCGCCGAGCAGATCGCGGTGATCCAGGACATAGGTCCGACAATCGCCAACGGCATCTACGACTTCCTGCGCGAGCCGGAGAACATCCTGAACATCGAGGCGCTGACACGCGCCGGAGTCCAGATGCAGCTCAGTCCCGACAAACTGGCGCCGACAGGCGACGCGCTGGCCGGCAAGACCATCGTGATCTCGGGTACCTTCTCGCACCACAGCCGCGACGAATACAAGGAAATCATAACCCGCGAGGGGGGCAAGAACGCCGGTTCCATCAGCAAGAAGACCAGCTTCGTCCTGGCCGGCGAGAACATGGGCCCGGCCAAGCTGGAGAAATGCCGCACCCTCGGCATCCCCATCCTCTCCGAGGACGAATTCTTAGCATTATTGCCATAAACAAAATCGGGACGCTCCGCGGAGCGTCCCGATTTTGTTTATTCGGTTCTCAGATATTCCACCGGGTTGCTGCGGGCCACCTTCAGGGCGTTTATGATCACCACTCCGACTATCAGCGCCAGCAACAGAACCAGGCACCCGGCCATGCTCCACGGCGACAGCGACACCTGCTCAGTGAACTGCGACAGCCACTCGCGTCCGATTATCACCGCTCCGATTCCGCCTGCCATCAGCGACGGAACCGCCACCCTCAGTATGTCCGTGCTGAATATCCGCAGAATCTTGCCTACCGAGGTGCCGTTCACCTTGCGTATGGCTATCTCCTTGGAACGTCGCTGTACCTCGTCGGCTGTGTAGCCTATCAAGCCTACTATCGTGATCAGCAGGATTGCGATTCCAGCCGCCATCACCGAGAATCCGAAACGCTTCACCGGCGCTATCAATGCATGAACCTGTGCCTTGTATGGCGTTATGTACAGATTACCGGCATAATTCCGGTCTATCACATCCTGCGCCTCCTTCAGAGTCTCGGGGGTGAGCCTGTTGAACCTGACATACAGGTTAGGACGTACCCGCGTCGAGGGGAACAGCACTCCGGCCCGGTCATCGGCATCATCGCTGTAGAAGCCTCCACGGCGCATGTTCCTGATCACTCCACAAATGGTGAACTCGCTCGAGCCATCCAGTCCGATATGCTCAGTAATGTTGAACCGCCTGCCGACCAAATTGTCATAGCTCTGGCCCGTCAGCTTCTTCAGCACGTCCTTGAAGCGCTCTTCCACCACCACCTGGTGCACGGTAGTGTCGGCGTTCTGGCGGAACGTCTCTCCCTGCACGAACTCCATCCCCATCACATCGAACAGGTCGGGATTGGCATAGTACATATCCGTTACGTTCACCTGATTGTCTTTTTGAGGATCTCCCTCGATCCATACGTTGTTTCCGGAAATAGTAGTTCCTATCAGGTTCTGGTCGGCCGATGACACTCCCTCTACACACGCCAGTCGCGACAGCTCATCCCTCAGTGCTCGCCGCTCGTTACTCGGCAATGAGAATGTCTCCAGAAACGCCACGTTCTCATATTCATATCCCATGTCGCCATGGCTCATCATATGGTACTGACGGTATACCAGCAGGAGCAGGCAGAACATCAATCCAGTAGCGAAGAACTGCACCGACAGCAAAGCCAGCTTCCAGAACTTACGCCTGCGAGTGTTCTGACGGAACACATGCGACACCGGAGTCCGGCAATATATCCACGCAGGAACCACTCCTGTTATCAGCAGCAGACCCAGGCATACCGGAGCCTCCACCATCCACACATTCCGGCTCGACAGCAGGACCGACGCAGGATAGCCCAACAGCATCTCGCACTGGTCCGACAGACTCAGCACCAGGAGCACCGCCAGTCCAATGGAAAACAGGAGGAAGAATACGCTCTCCAGCATTATCCGGCCGAAAATCTTGCCGTTGCTCGTACCGTAGCACTTGCGCACAGCCATCTCCTTGCCACGCTTGCCCAGCTGTCCAATCACTATCAGCAGATAATTGAGCGACGCACTGATCAGGATTATGAACGCCAGAACGCCCATGACCCAAATCATGGTCTTGACACTCTCCTGCTCCGTATACATCCCCACCAGCGGCTTCAGGCCGATGTTGTAGTTGAAGGTTTCCAAAGCCTCCTTATCCACATTCTCCTCCAGCATCCGCTTGATATGCGGCACCACATCATCAGGATTCGCTCCCTTCACAAGGCGGGCATAACTCTTGTAACGGTCGTTACCTACCCAGTTGTTCCGACCGTCATAACTGATTTTCCTGATGGATGGCAATGACAGATAGATCACATTCCTGAACGTAGAGTTTATCGGGAAGTCCTCGTAGACACCGTCTATCATTATGGAGTAACTTTCATTGAAGTCCGGACTTACCAGCATCATGCCTATGACATCCCCTCCGATCTTCTCCGCCAGCGAACGCGGTATCATACAGCGGTCCTCGACGGCAAGTGCCTCATGAGGGTCGCCGCTCACAACAGGCTGCCGCAGCACGTCGAACATACAGCTGTCGGCCATGGTTATGCCTTCTGTCTCAAACTCCCGTCCGGACTCTGTCCGGACTCTCAACGTACCGCCCCACATCTCCGTGATGCGCATGGCCGATTCCACCTGCGGCACATACCGTTTCAATCCCGGGGCAATGGCACCGGCTGTCTGATAGCATTCCCTGAACTCGCCATTCTGCACTACGCTTTCCGTGACTATGTACACATTCCCGTATTCCGGGATGAAACGGTCGTAGGACTCCTCCACAAACGCCTTGGCCACCAACAGCAGCCCTATGGCCAGACCTATCGTCAGACAGAATATCTTCGTCAGGTTCCGTCTCAGGTCGGATGTAAAGAACTTCAGCATAGCGTTACAGTTTATCGTTAAGGTTCTCCACCACCTGTCCGTCGAACAGGTTTATGATATAGTCGGCCTGCGCGGCGTCACGCTGCGAGTGCGTCACCATCACGATGGTCGCGCCGTCACGGTGCAGCTCCTTGAGCAGCTCCATCACCTCTCTTCCGTTCCTGGAATCCAGGTTGCCCGTCGGCTCGTCGGCAAGGATCAGTCCTGGCTTGCCCACTATGGCACGTGCTATGGCCACGCGCTGCTGCTGGCCGCCCGACAGCTGCGAGGGGTAATGGTTGGCTCGGTGGCTGATGCCCATGCGGCGCAACGCCTCGTCGACACGGCGGTTCTTCTCGGCCTTGTCCAGTTTCAGGTTGTTGAGCGGCAGCATCACGTTGTCGCGGACCTTCATGTCCTCGATCAGGTTGAACGACTGGAACACAAAGCCTATGCGCCCCTTGCGCCATGCGGTGCGCGCCGATTCCTTCAGGTTGCCAACCTCCTCTCCGTCCAGTCTGTAGCTGCCGGCTGTGGGATTGTCCAGAAGGCCCAGTATGTTCAGAAGCGTCGATTTGCCGCAGCCCGACGGTCCCATTATGGCCACGAACTCGCCGTCCTCTATTTTGAACGATACCTTGTTCAGCGCAACGGTCTCAACCGTGTCCGTCCGGAATACTTTCTCTAAGTTGTCGATCTCTATTTTCATGATTTGTCGGTTTTATTGCAATTTAAGTTTTGTGGCATTGCCGAAGTTCTTGTAGCTGCTGGTTATGATTCGCTCGCCCGGCTCCAGACCCTCCAGCACCTCGTAGTACTGCGGATTCTGCCGTCCTATCTTTATATCGCGCAGTGTTGCCGTCTTTCCATCCGGACTCAGCACGAAGGCCTTGTGGCCGCCGGTACTCTGGAAGAAGGCTCCGCGCGGCACCAGCACTGCCTCCGTCGGCTCGCCCAACTGCAGGCTGATGTAGTACGTCTGCCCCACGCGGATGTTCTCCGGCATCGCCCCCTCCAGTCTCAGGTCCGCCTTGAACGTTCCGTCGGCCACTTCGGGATACACCTTGTAGAGTGTCACGTCGTATTTCTTGCCCTGACGTTCCACCTTTCCCTGCAGTCCGGACTCCACACGGTCTATGTAGTGCTCGTCTATCTGCACCGTGATCTTATAGTTGTCCAGGATATTGATCTGGCCTATCTGCTGACCGGAGCCTACGTTCTGACCAAGCTCCACCGTGAGGTTGCCGAGCTGTCCGGAATGAGAGGCGCGGATGTTCAGGTTGTCGGCCCGTTGGCGCACCAGATTGAAGTTCTCCTGCATGTTGCGGAGGCTCTCGCGCATCATGGCTATCTGCACCTGGCGGTAGAGCGAGTCTTGATGCTGACGCTCCTGCAGCAATGCCATACTCTCGCGGGCCAGGTCGCAGTCCTCCTTGGCCTGGAGGTATTCCTCGCGCGAGATCAGTTTCTCTTTATACAGTGTCTCCTTCTGCTTCAGGACTCGCCGTTTACGGGTATAATCCGTACGCGCGGACAGTAGGTCCTGCTTCACCTGCGTGCGCTCCTTCTCCATGGCAATCTCCGTGTCGCGCAGCATGTTCTGCTTCTCGGCCAGCTGTGACTCCGAGTCGAGTATCTGCTGGCGCAGGTTCGGGTTCTGCAGTGTGACGATCACGTCACCCGCGTTGACCATGGCGCCTTCCTCAACCCATTTATGATCCACTATTCCCGACTCAAGAGCCGACACCTGCACTATCACCCCCGTCTCGACATGGCCGTTCACACGGATGAAGTCGTTGAACATCCCCCGCTTCACCTCGGCGGTTGTGACCGAACCGGCATCCACCTTGTAGACGGACTCCCCTGCCTTGCCGATGGCGAACACCGCCGCAGCTACAATCAGGACCGCGGCAGCTACGATAATGCCGTATTTCTTTAGCTTCGCGTATTTTGGCTTGATTTCCTTGTCCATTATCTTATCAGTTTTACACCGTTATAGTATCCCAACACTATCCTGCTGATTATCTTCTGTATCCGTTTCCCTTCCATATTGGCACGGGCTGTCGCGAGTTTTGCGCCGGATGTGTACAGGTCGATTGCCGACGCGCCGCCCAGCTCGAATTTCCGCTGTATGGCTTGGTAAGCCGCTTCCTCGGCCGCAAGCCGCGTCCGGGCAGACTCAAGCTCGCTCGTAGCCGCGTCATAGTCCAGACGGGCCTCGGCCATCTCGCGGCTGGTCTGGTGACGCGCCTCCTCCAGAAGGTATTCCTGTCGTTGCACCTCGAGCCGGGCCTTCTTCAGTCTGTTCACTCTGGACAGTCCGGTAAATATCGGAAATGTAACCGAAAAGCCTATATATTGCCCCATATTGTCCCGCCATTGATGCGGGAAGTCGCGGTTTACATATTCCGGACCGAAGATCTTGTAATAAGATGTGGAGACTCCTGCGTTCAGGGATATGACCGGCGAGAAGGCCCCCTTGGCCGCACGGAGGCTGTATCGGCTCTGCCGCAGTCCTAACCTGGCCTCGGCTATGCGCGGATGCTCGAAGCCTGTCTCCGGCTCACCCTCGTACTCTTCCTCGGTCAGTGACAGCTCGCCTCCGTCCGGATCCATGCCCATGTCGCTGCGCAGCTGCAGGTAGGCTTTGCTCAGCAGGTTCCGTTGGTTGGTCAGCTCATAACGGTCCGACGCCACGATGGCCTCTACTTCGGCCAGGTCCGCACCGCTCTTCGTTCCGAGTTCCATCCCGAGTTCCGCCGCCGTCAGATTCTTAAGGTCACGAGCTAACTGCTCCTCCATCTGTCCGACCATCGCCTTGCAGTAGGACACGTTGTAGAACGACCGGATCACCTCCAGCGATATGTTGTCCGCTTCCAGTCGCGCAGACTCCTCGCGCCGTAGTTTCCCGGTGCGTGCGGCCTTCAGATTGTTTATGCTCACCAGACCGTCGAACAGCGGAATGGACATCGATAGCCCTAAGCCGGTGTACAGGGTCTTGCGGTTGTCGTAGGTATTGGTCTCGGGGTCGATGTTGCGTCCGAAGCTCAGGTTGCCGCTGGTCGACAGACCCACGTAAGGCATCAGGTCCGACGCCGCGATTCGGCTGTCCATCGCCGACTGGCGCACCTCGATGCCGTTGACCAGGTTGCGGTGCGCATGGTCGCGGGCGTAGACCAGGCAGTCGTTCAGCGTCATCTGGGCCGAGACGCCCTGGATGGCGATTCCGAGCAATATGGCTAATATCAGTTTCCTCATTTCTTCCGTGATTTGACGAGGCAAAATTACATCCCCGGAACTCATTTTGCCAGCTATTTTCCCGAAAACTGCATTTTCGGACTGCAAATCGTCTAAAATTTAGACAATCCCCACATCGGATTTCAAGATTTTAGGCCGTTTGCTTTGCGCATACGCTCGCGCATAGTAATTTTGCAACATGAAAATCCTGATAATCGATGATAACAAGTCCGTGCGGATGGCGCTCAAGCTGGTTCTGGATGCCGAGTTCGACAGCATCCTGACCATAGGCGACCCAAAGCTTCTCCCGGCTTTGCTGGCCAACGGCGACTTCGACGCAGTGCTATTGGACATGAATTTCGATACCTCGCGGCTGGACGGAAGCGACGGTCTGTTCTGGCTGGAGCGCATCAAGGAGATGCCGAAGCCTCCGGCCGTGGTGCTGATCACGGCGTTCGGCGACATATCCCTGGCCGTCGAGGCCATGAAACGGGGCGGAGATGACTTCGTCACCAAACCGTGGGACAATGATGAGCTGATCGCCAAGGTCAAGTCAGCCATAGGCCGTAATCGGGCTGTACGTTCCGACCGGGAAGTCCTGTCGCAGGCCAAGGACACTAAGGCTCGTCAGGACCGGCTGGACGGAATGACTCTGGAGGAACTCAAGGCCGACCATATAAACTCCGTAGTGGCCCGCTGCAACGGCAATCTGACCCAGGCCGCGAAAATGCTGGGCATTAACCGTCAGACACTCTATAATCAATTGAAGAAGTGAGACATTTCCGCCTGAATTTCACACTTTGCCTGCTGGGCATCGTGGCGTTTACGGTATTGGCCACCCTCGGATTCCGTGCCGGACATTATGCTCCGGCCATACTGCTGGCACTGCCGGCACTGGTCTCGCTGATCCTGCTGTGCCGACTGATATGGCGGCTGATACATTCCATGGCGGGATTCGTGGACGCGCTGGAGATGAACGACTCCACTGTCCGAATCTCCCGAAGCGACGATCCAGACATCGACCGTATGGCCCAGACAATGCGGCGGATCATGGACATCTACACATCCAGCCGCCTGGAGATGGAGACGCGCAAGCTCTATTACGACCGCATCCTTCGCATCATGACCCATGAAATGAGGAACTCCATAGCCCCGATCGTATCGCTCAGCGCTGACATGGAACGGAATCCCGACCGTTACCTGGGCGAGAACTATATGGAGGCTGTCTCTCTGATCTCCGGCGAGAGCCGCAGCATAAGCCGCTTTCTGGAATCCTACTACGAGCTGACACATCTTCCGGCACCGCATGTCGTTTCCATTGATGTCAGGGATTTCTTCTCCGAAATCCGCCGTGCGTTTGAGATGGCTCTTGCAGAATATAATCTTTCCACGGACGTTATTCTATATACAGTCCCCGTGGAAATGACCATTCATGCCGACAGGGACCTGCTGGGGCGTCTTGTCACCAATGTGCTGAGGAACGCGGTCCAGGCAGTGGCCTCCGTGCCCTCCCCGCATATTGATGTCGAGGTGTCCGTCAGCGAGGGGCGCCCCTACATCTGCATCCGCGACAACGGATGCGGCATACCGGAGGATGTGATGCGCAACCTGTTCCAGCCGTTCTTCACCACGAAGCCCGGCGGCAGCGGCATCGGCCTCTACCTGAGCCGCCAGATCGCCCGCCTGCACGGCGGCGACATCACTCTCACCTCCGCCTGCGCCCGCGGAACCACCGCCCTCATAACAATTAATTACCCGAAACCATGACCCTACCTGCCGATCCATTCATGCTTCTGAGCCTGGTCAACACCAAGCTCCGTGACGAATACACAAGCCTCGACGAGCTCTGCGCCGCCGAGGACCTGGACCGTGACCTGCTCGAATCCCGACTCAAGGCTGCCGGATTCGAATACATGCCCACCATCAACCAATTTCGCTGAGCCCGCGTATCACCGCCTCCGGATCCGGAGCCTTGAAGATATACGACCCCGACACCACGATGTCCGCTCCGGCTGCCGCCACCAGCGGCGCCGTACCGGCGTTGATGCCGCCGTCCACCTCGATCATGGCCTTCGACCCGCTCTCCTGGATCAACGCACGCAGCCTCCGGATCTTGTCCAGACTGTGCATTATGAACTTCTGGCCGCCGAACCCGGGGTTCACCGTCATGACCAGCACCAGGTCAACGTCCTGGATCACGTCGCGCAGCATCTCCACCGGAGTCGACGGACACAGCGTCACTCCCGCTTTCATTCCGGCTTCATGAATCCGGTTGATGCAACGGTCCAGATGCACGCACGCCTCCTGATGAACGTTCATGATCTCGGCACCCATGTCTCGGACTTCACCGACCCATTTCTGAGGCTCGACTATCATCAGATGCACGTCCAGCGGCTTCGTCACCACACGGGCCACAGCACGCATCACTGGGAAACCGAACGAGATGTTCGGCACGAACACACCGTCCATCACGTCCAGATGCAGATAGTCCGCATCCGAGCGGTTAATCATCTCCAGGTCTGTCTTAAGGTCGGCAAAATTCGCTGCCAACAGCGACGCACTCACTTTCATGTCTTATGGTTTTATGATTTAAGGATAGCTCATTAAGCATTAAGCATTCTTAATTATGCATTCAATTACGCCTTTTTCTTAAACGCGTTCCACAGTATCACCACCACGCATATCAGCAGGATTCCGTAGCCGCCCCACGTCAGGTATCGGTTGTACTCCTCCACCTTCTCGAACAGCATGTCCGCCGGCACCGCCGTCGACAGCCAGTAGCCCAGACCCGCCAGAATGGCGTTCCACAGCCCGGCTCCCAAGGCCGTGAACAGCGCGAACTGTCCCACGTTCATGCGCGAGATGCCCGCCGGTATCGAGATCAGCTGACGGATGGCAGGTATCAGCCTGCCTACGAACGTCGACACCGCACCGTGGTCGTCGAAGTACTTCTCCGCCTTCTCCACCTTGGCCCGGTCAATCATGCAGGCATGCCCCAACTTACTGTCAGCGAAGCGATATACGACCGGACGGCCAACCCACAGAGCCAGATAATAGTTGATAAACGCCCCGCACATCGCGCCGAGCGTGGCGACTACCACCACCATATATATATTCATATCCTGACCCGCGCCGGAATTGGTGCATGCCAGGTAAGCCGCCGGAGGCACCACCACCTCCGACGGAAACGGTATGAACGAGCTCTCGATGGTCATGAAGATGAACACGAACAGATAGTTAGCGTTCTCCACAAACCACTGGAAGAATGTGCTGGCGTCGAACAACGCCCCACTCACCATATCTAATATCATCTCTTGTTTTTCTTCTGTTTGTATCTTTTATGTCTGTGCTTCTCCCGCTGTCAGGCCGGGCCGGAAGCCGAGATTAGGTTCCTCTCTTATTGTTGTGCTGAGGCGGAAGCCGAGGAATGTGTGCCCAGCTTCACTCCCAGCTCATGAGCCTGCCGGCGCGTCTCGGCGTCGATGCTCTGCTTCATGGCCACGAAGCCCTGCAGCTCCAGGCCCTGCGTCTGGGCAAAGGCCTCGATCTCGGCGCGTACCGCGTTCGGCGCCCACGTGTAGCCGCCGAAGCCCGCGAACGTCTTCCCTGTCACCTCGCGCACCTTCATCGCTGTCAGGAACGCCGCCACCGGCGGGAACAGCGTCATGCTGTACGTTGCGCTCCCCACCACCAATATCTGGTAGCGGAACGCGTCGCGGATCATATCGCTCATGTTGCTGGTGCTGGCGTTGTGTACGCGGATGGTCCGCACGCCGGCCTCGGCCAGGCCGCGGGCCATCTCCTCGGCCAACTCCGCCGTGTTGCCATACATCGACCCGTAGATGATGGTCGCGCCAGGCTCGCTTTCGTACCGGCTCAGACGGTCATAGATACCAGTAACCTTCGCTATCTCCTCATGCCATACCGGCCCGTGCGTGCTGCATATATAGTCCAGCGGAACCCCCGTCAGCTTCGCCATGGCCTTCTGCACGAACTTCCCGTACTTGCCAACTATGTTGCTGTAGTAACGGTACATCTCGTCCCAGTACAGGTCCGTGTTCATCTCCGCGTCGGTCACAGCTCCGTTCAGCGCGCCGAAACAGCCGAACGCATCGCCGCTGAACAGCAGCCTCCGCTCCGGAACATACGACATCATCGTCTCAGGCCAGTGCACCATCGGAGTCATTACGAATTTCAGCGTCAGGCCGCCCAGGTCAAGAGTGTCGCCCTCCTTGACGGTCACGAAGCAACTGTCGTCCAGGATGTGGTAGAATCCCTTGATCATACCGATGGTCTGTGTGTTGCCTACTATCTTCAGGTCCGGCCAGCGGCGCAGCACGTCCGGTATGGCCCCTGAATGGTCAGGCTCCATGTGATGGATCACCATGTAGTCTATTTTCCTGTCGCCGATTGTGTCGTGCACTTCGCCCAGGTAGGGATGCAGCAGGTCGATGTCAACACCGTCGATCAGCGCAGTCTTATCGCTGCCCTTGACTATATACGAGTTGTAACTCACGCCGTTAGGCAACGGCCACATACCCTCGAATTTCTCCGTAACACGGTCATTAACACCCGTGTAGTATATACCATCGGTAATTTCTCTGAAGTTCATAATTTCGGCACAAGCGGCCGCTACAGGTTTAGGATGCAGAGCGTGCGGCCGCTTAGGCTTACAAAATTAGTCATTAATCCCCAATCTCCCAAATTTTCCAGCCCATTTGTACCTCTCCTTGAGTGCCCACGCGCACTCCCCGACACTCCTACACCCTCTCGCTGCCCGCGTCGGACCTGAAGCCGAGGACCCACCCTCCGTTTATTATAAAAAAACATGCGAACCTCAATCAAAGTCAAGTTCCGGCCCTCGGCCGTCCCCGGCGCCGCCGGCAACATCTACTACCAGATCATCCACGAACGCAAGATCTGCCGGATAGTCACCTCATACCGCATCCTTCCCACCGAATGGATCGCCTCACGCTCAACGGTCTACGCGCCACTCGCTTCGCCCCGTCACGCCCTGGTCCTCGGTATACGCCAGGACATCCGCGCCGACATGGAGCGTCTCAACCGCATCACCGCACGCCTCGACGCAGTCTCGCCGCAATTCTCCGCCCAGGACATCATCGACGAATTCAACCGATACGCCACCGAATACACTCTCTTCACCTTCATGCGGAGCATCATAGACCGACTCAAGGCCGACGGACGTATACGTACCTCCGAAACCTACCACGCCGCCCTTCTCAGCTTCCGCAAGTTCCGACAGGACCGTGACCTGATACTGGACCGGCTCACCCCCGAGATCATGGAGGGATACCAGGCATGGCTCTACAGCCGGGGAATCGTCCCCAACACCGCCTCGTTCTATTCCCGCATCCTCCGAGCCGTATACAACCGCGCCGTCCGAAAGGGCATTGTCAAGGACTGCTCTCCGTTCCGAGGGGTTTACACCGGTATCGACAAGACCGTCAAACGCGCGTTGCCCATCCACATCATCAAGCGAATATGCAAGCTGGACCTGGCAGCGACGCCCAAGCTGGACTTCGCCCGCGACATGTTCATGCTCAGCTTCTACATGCGCGGCATGTCGTTTGTCGACATGGCCTTCCTGCGCAAGTCCGACCTCCGCGACGGTTGCGTATGCTACCGCCGGCGCAAGACCGGACAGCTCCTCAGCATTGCATGGACCGCCGAGATGCAGGCCATCGCCGACAAGTACCCCGCCAATACCAGCCAGTACCTCCTCCCTATCATCCGCGACAAGAACGCCAACGAGCGGTCCGTATACCACAACATGGGCTACAGGATCAACACCATGCTCAAGAAGGTGGCGGCTATGGCCGGCGTGACAATACCGCTGACTCTCTATGTGGCGCGGCACAGCTGGGCCTCGGCCGCCCGCGCCAAGGGAATACCCATGGCCATTATCAGCGAAGGCATGGGCCATGATTCCGAGCTGACAACCCGAATCTACCTCGCCAGCCTTGACACATCCCTCATCGACCGCGCCAACACCCTGATCATCAATGCCCTGAAATGACACATTCCATGCGTCATATCAATGCATAATTAAGAATGCATAATGCATATTTGTGTGGCCGGAGGCCGTTGTCGTCCTGATTACCCGACATGGTTGGTTCTGTGCAGGGCCTTTAGGTCCGCCCTATTGCGTAGCCCATTACGCATAGCGCATTGGGCATTAAATTATGCACTATGCATTCTTAATTCTTCATTTAATTACACCCGTTCAATAAAAAACCATGATTGTTCGTTTTTCAAATTAAATGGCGCATCCCGACAGGACAATGACCCATTGGAACCCCCGGTCCGCATCCGGACCGGGGGACGATGGCCATACCTTGCCCCAGCCGGTTCTTCACCAATACGCGTCACATTCAATACACTGATACATAGCCGTTTTACAGACCAGACAATGCCGATTGCAGGTAAAATACGTGGACTCATCAACCAGGGCAACAAGCGTTCCGTCCGGGCCAAGAAGAACATCGTGGTGATGTTCGCCCTGAAGGGGGTCAGCATAGTCTGCGGCCTGCTGACCGTGCCCCTGACCATCAACTATGTGTCCAGCTATGAGTACGGCATCTGGCTTACCATCTCCTCGCTGGTGGCTTGGCTCAGCTTCTTCGACATCGGTGTCGGCGATGGTCTGCGTTACAGGTTCATCGGGGCCGTCGAGAGGGGGGACAATGAACTCGCACGAAGCTACGTCAGCACCGCCTATTTCATCATCACACTGATTGTCAGTGCCGTATGGCTGATGGCCATGGCCGCGTCATGTTTCATAGACTGGCACAGGGTGCTGAACACCGACCTGGCGCTTGAACATGAGCTGCTGGTCACGGTGCTGATTGTCATCTCCAATTTCTCCATCCTGTTCGTGCTGAAGCTGAACAGGACCCTGCTGAGCGCACTGCAGAAACCCGCGCTCGCATCCGCTTTCGACACCGCCACGCAGGTCCTGCTGTGCCTCACGCTGCTGGTCATGACACGCTTCTCCTCCGGCAACCTGATCTATCTGGCTCTGGCCATGGGCGCAACTTCAATGGTGGTACTCGTGGCCTCTAACGTCTGGACCTACAATACCATCCTGCGGCCTTACAGACCGTCGTTGCGGTTCGTCAGGATGCGCTACGCCCGCGACATCATGTCGCTGGGCATCATGTTCTTTTTCCTGCAGATTCTGGCCATCATCTTCTATCAGACCAACAACCTGATCATCACCCAGTACCTGGGACCCGAGGAAGTGACCGTCTACAACATCGCCTTCAAGTACATGCAGGTGCTCCCCATGGCGTTCACCATAATACTGGCTCCATTCTGGAGCGCCTTCGCCGAGGCTCAGGTCAACAACGACTACGCCTGGATGAAGGCCGCGCGCCGGCGGCTGATGCAGGCTTGGATGCTGATGTCCATAATCGGACTCCTGATGGTGGCAGTCTCTCCGCTTGTCTACGGGATTTGGATCCGGGACATGGTGACTGTACCGTTCATAGTCACCCTGCTGGTATATCTGTTTCAGATTCTTAACCTATGGGGCACCTTGTGGACCCAGCTGTTGTCCGGACTGGGCAAGATCCGCCTGCAGCTGATATGCTCGGCAGTCTGCTGCCTGTCGTACGTCCCTGTGGGATGCTGGGCTTGCGGCAGATTCGGTCTGACCGGACTCCTGGCCGTATCGGTCATCCTCCTGTTGGTATGCACCTCCTGGTTCGGTGTCATTCAGACCAAAAAGATCCTCAACAAAACCGCCACAGGCATATGGAACAGATGAGAAGTGGATGGCTGGAATGGGACAGCCGGTTCTTTGGCTATCGGGTCGCCAGGATTGATGCCGGGGATGCTTCCGAATCCGAAATCGTTGCGGAACTGGTACGATACCGGCGGCAGGGATGCCGGCTGGTATATGTCTTCAGCCCCGGTCCGTTGGTTCTCGAGGATTTCGATGCCATGCTTGCCGACCGCAAGCGAAGCTATCTGCTGACTGACCCGCGGCACAGGCCTGTGCCACTTCCGGTGGTTCCTGCACAGACGGCGACCGAACAGCTTTACGACCTTGCATGTCAGGCCGGAGCGTATTCCAGATATTGGGTCGACCCGAAGATCTGTCGGGAAGACGCCAGACGGCTGTACCGTCTGTGGCTGGACAATTCCCTGTCGCGTCAGTTCGCCGACCATGTACTGGTGTGCGAGTCAGACGGTCGGCAGACAGGGCTTGTCACCGCCAAGGTCAAGGAGCCGGAGCTTTCCATCGGCCTGATTGCCACTGATTCCCGCTACAGAGGACAAGGTATCGGTGGCGCCATGGTCCAGACCATCGTCAATCTGGCGGCTGAACAGAATCTACAGGTCGAGGTCACCACCCAGGCCGACAACCTACCCGCCTGCCGCTTCTACGAGCGCCACGGCTTCAGCATCCACCGCCAGGACTACGTCTACCACCTCTGGCTTTAACCTCCGCATTGCGCATTTAATTATGCATTATGCATTCTAAATTCTTCATTTGAAATATGATTCCATTCAACAAGCCTTTTCTGACCGGCAACGAGGCCGATTACATCCGTAAGGCAGTTTATTCAGGCAAGCTCTCCGGCAACGGCATATACACCAATAAATGCCAGAAGTTCATGGAGGACCATTACGGCTTCCTTAAGGCCCTGATGACCACATCATGCACCGACGCGCTCGAGATGGCCGCCATCCTCTGCGACATCAAGCCCGGCGACGAGGTCATAGCCCCAAGCTACACCTTCGTCTCCACGGTGCTGGCATTCGTCCGGCAGGGTGCCAGGATCGTGTTCTGCGACAGCTGCAAAGACAACCCGAACATCGATCCTGACAGGATCGAGGCTTTGATCACCGACCGCACGCGCGTCATCGTCCCTGTCCATTACGCCGGCGTGGCCTGCGACATGGACAGGATCATGGACATCGCCCGGAGGCACGACCTCCTGGTGGTCGAGGACGCCGCGCAGTCCATCGATTCCTATTACCGGGGACGCGCCTTAGGCTCCCTCGGCCACCTGGGATGCTTCTCCTTCCACGAGACCAAGAACATCATCGCCGGCGAGGGCGGACTCCTCACCATCAACGACCCGCGGTTCATCCGCCGCTCCGAGATTATCTGGGAGAAAGGCACCAACCGCTCCGAGTTCTTCCGCGGCGAGGTCAACAAGTACGGCTGGGTCGACACCGGCTCGTCGTTCCTCCCCTCCGAGCTGATCTCCGCCTTCCTGTGGGCGCAGATCGAGAACCTGGACATCATCCAGACCCGCCGCCGCGAGATCTGGGAACGCTACCATGCCGGTCTGCAGGACCTGGCGGAGCGTGGCTGTTTCGAGCTGCCCGTCATTCCCGACTACGCCACCAACAACGCCCACATGTTCTACATCGTGTGCCGTTCGCTCGGCGAGCGCTCAGCTCTGATCCGGCACCTCAAGGACAACGGCATCCTCTCCGTGTTCCACTATCTGAGCCTGCATAAGAGCGCCTTCTACACCTCCAACGCCGACATACGGCCAGAGAACTGTCAGGATGTCAAGACGGTGTCGGTCACCGGTTTCGACGGAAATGCCGAGGACGAGGCTCAGGTGGTGGGACTCGACTTGCCCAACTGCGACCGCTTTGCCGACTGCCTGCTCCGCCTCCCCATGTACTACGAGCTCACCGACGCCGAGCAGGACTCCGTCATCAGCCAGATCCACGCCTTCTTCAATGGACTCCAGGCTTAATATTCTGATACTCTCCACGCACCGGCCAGGCTATTCCGCCGGGTTCGGCAGCGACGTCATGAACTGCCTCAGGGAGGCCGGACACAATGTCGACTACCTGTGCAGCTATTCCGGCGAGTTTCCCAAACGGGGTTACCGCAGCGTGCAGTCGCGTCCGCTGGTCAAGTCGGTCATGGCCCGGCTGCTGCCCGGCCACATCAAGTCGATGCTGCATAAGCAGCGTCCCGCCTCGGACGTCAAGAAGGACCTTGAGGGTCAGGGAATGGTCTTCAACGACTTGTACGAGATCCACTACCCCGACGAGTCCACGCCCGGAATGCCCGTCGAGCAGCTCCTGGAGCATATCCACGGCAAGTACGACCTGGTCATAACCCTCTGGTGGTTCGGCTTCATCAACACCACCTCGCTCCGGGCCGTCTACGACCGGCTGCATTGCCCGGTAATGGTGCTGGCCATCGACATGGCGCCTGTCACCGGCGGCTGCTTCTACTTCAACGAGTGCCGCCGTTTCGCCGAGCAGTGCGGCCGTTGCCCTGCCCTGCGCAGCAATGACCCCGAGGACTTCACGCACAGGAACTATCTGGTCAAGAAGAGCAATTACGCCGGTATGAACTGCGCCTTCTTAGGCAATTCATGGATGAACTCCTTTGCCCGTCAGAGCGGACTGTTCCCGGAGCGGAACATATTCAAGGTCAGCGTCATAATCGACGAGGATGAGTTTGTCCCGTCCGCCGGCCGTCAGGCGTTGCGTCGTGAGATGGATCTGCCGCAGGACGCCGTGGTCCTGCTGGCCCGGTCGTCGGCCGAGCCGCGCAAGGGCGCCAGGTTCATCATCGAGGCCCTGAACGGTCTGCCGGAGACTGTTGCCGCAGGCCGTCCCGTGGTACTGCTCAGCATCGGCGACGAATATCTGGACAAGCATATACTCAATCCGCATATACGGCACGAATATATGGGACGCGTTGGCCGGAGCGAGCTTATCCGGCTGTATCAGGTCGCGGACTGGTTCCTCAGTCCGTCGGTCGACGACGCCGGACCATCCATGGTCAACCAGTCGCAGATGTGCGGCACGCCTGTGGTATGTTTCGACAACGGTACCGCCGTCGATGTCGTGGTCGACGGCCGCTCAGGTTTCAAGACCGATGACGTGACCCCGCAGGCATATGCCGGGATTCTCTATACAGCCATCGGCGTGTCCGGCGCCCGTCCGGAGGAATACCGTGAAATGAGGACCTCCACCCGCGCCATTGCCTTGGACACCTGCTCCAAGCGTTGCTTCAGCCGGGATATTATGAAGTATTATAAGTCTATGACATCATGAAAAGATCAATCTCATTCCTGTTTTACGGTACTCCCAGCCGGCCTGTCGGCGGCGTCAAGGTGGCTCTGGAATACGCCAACCACCTGGCACGTCGTGGATATGACGTATATCTGGTTTACTCCCTGACATTGAATCCCGGGGGAGTCCCGCTGATGTCTCGTTTGAAGAACCTGCTGCGCTACTTCCGGCGGAAACTCTTCAGGATCTCGGCCCGTTCCTGGTTCAATCTCGATCCCGCCGTCACCGAGCATACGGTACTGTCACTCAGGCAGCGGAACGTGCCGCGTACGGACTACTACGTCGCCACTGCAATGCAGACCTCCAGATTCCTGAAGTATTTCGATGTTCCCGACGGGCGCAGGCTTTATCTGATTCAGGATTTTGAAAACTGGGGGGCTTCGGATCAGGAAGTCCTTGACACATATCGATATGGATTTAAGAATATTGCTATCAGCACATGGCTCAAGGCCAAGGTGGAACAGACTGGAGCCGACTGCACACTGATTCGTAACGGCTTTGACTTCGACTACTTCCGGCTGACCATTCCCGTTGACTCCCGGTCACCGTACGCCGTTTCAATGCTGTTCCACGATGAACTGAGAAAGGGTTGTAAGTATGGCATCGAGGCGCTGGCCCTGGTGCGGTCTAAGTATCCGCAGCTCAAGGCCCTGTTCTTCGGATACCCCGAACGGCCCGCCGACCTGCCCGAATGGATCGAGTACTATCAGTGTCCCGACCGGGAGACGCACAACCGTATCTACAATACCAGCAGCATATATCTGGCACCCAGTCTGCAGGAAGGCTGGGGCCTCCCCGTAGGCGAGGCCATGATCTGCGGCAACGCCATAGTCTGCACTGATACATTAGGTTTTCAGGAAATGGTCACTGATGGCCATGAGGGGCTGATAGTCCCGACGCATGACAGCCGTGCCCTGGCCGACGCCATGATCAGACTGATCGAGAACCCCGAATTGCGTCTGCGCATGGCGCACGCATCGGTACAGACAATCTCCCGCTTCAACTGGGAGGAGAGTTTCCATAAATTCGAATCACTCCTGAC
>DXXK01000056.1 GCA_019416425.1 Bacteroidales bacterium | reverse complement strand
GTTGTTGTACGAGCCGTAGCTGTACTCCGACACGTTCATCTGCTTGACCCACACCTCGCCGTTCTCGATCAGGCAATATGTGTCGACAAGGGATGCGCGGCCTTCGCGTATCGACTTGATCTCCGTCCCGGTCAGGACCATTCCCGCCGTGTAGGTATCCGTGATTTCATAGTCGAACCGCGCCTTCTTATTCTGTATGTTTACGTCCTTAGCTTTCATTTCACCGCAAATTTACACAATCCCCGCTGAATTCCCAAATCAAATACGTTTTTTCACACCAATTACGGCAGGATGAGGGACAGCAGCCATGTCCAGACGGACGGAAGGCCGACTACCAGGACGGCCAGGACTACCGTAGTTATGGCCCAGCGGTCCTTGGGCACCTTCATCACAGGCACGAGGCGATGGATCATGTATATGGTCCATAGCGGCAGGAACACCGTCACCGGCTCGAATATGGGAAACACATTGCTTATGAGCGTAAACATCGCGAGTGTAGTGAAGCACAGCATCATGGCATTGCGGCCGAAAGGCGACTCGAGCCCCTTGCGCGCCGTAGCGTCCAGTACAGGCGCGGCAAGCAGCGGAAGCATGAAATAACCGAAGAAGTATGACACGAATGTCACGATCACGTTTATGACCTGCTGCATCACGCTCACGTCCGGGTCGTAGAACCGTATGGCCAGTTCCGACAGTGCTGCGAGCGTGATCATCGGCACAAAGCACTCGGCACCCATCCGCTCGGGCTTGAGCCTCGAGCGTTTCAACGCCTTCCAGCCCGGTACCGGGCCGAACATCACGCGCAACAGCGCACTGAATGGCGACAGCAACTTCCGTGCCTTGGCGTCATCATCGTCAGGCTCGGCCTCGCCGTCTGCAAGTTCGTCACTATAAATACTTTCCTCATCATCGGATGCATTCGGGTCCTCCTGTCCATACGCGTACGGTAGGTCCTCCTCATCCTCCAATTGATATAATGGTTTATCATCGTTCATCTTCCTTAAAACGGAAAACCTCCCCTCTTAATTATCAATTCCTGACGAAAAAGTGCGCACAAAGATTCGCACATTAGCGATACAATAGCTACACCCGATTGGCGATTTTTACTGTATAATATTGAATCCGGACGTCATTGGAATGATTCCAATAGCGTCCGGACATCTAATTTCTTGTATGTTGCGCCAATCAGATAACCACTTTCTCGGTTTTAGCACCGACGCGCTTAATATAGATTCCGGGCCTCAGATCTGTTGGATTCACACGATTACCGCCGAGATCAAAATATACAGTTGCCTCGATATCATTGGAATCAATCTCGATACAGTTGCTACCAGTGGGAACAGTAAACGACTTTACCTTAAGATTTGACTTTAGACCATGAGACTCGGTATAGAATTCAATCTGACCGCTGGACTTGTTCACAGTTATAGGTTGTCCATCCACGTATCGCGTCCATTCGCCGTTAGTCCCTTCCTTAGCAATAACCTGCTGCGGCGCTCCCGACGTACTAAACTTGTAATACAGCTTAGCCTCTTCAGGAATATCTGTAAAAGTCAACTGATGATCGCCTTCCTCCAACTGTATATTGTCAGAGCTGTTTATATTTCCATCAATGCACACCTTCACTCCATTAACATCCGGCGCCTCAAATGTGACGGTCCTTAGTGTATATAGCTCAACAGGATATAATGGCTCTTTTACATATTTAAATTTAGTGTTATCATTATCATAGTATAAATTGCGTTCGGATGACCATCCACTGAAATGAACAGTCAAATAATTATCCTCGATACTCATTGTAGCCTTTGCATCCTCAACGTCGCTACCATATTTAACTATACCGCTATTCGTAGGCTGCAGAAATTTGTTGCCATTCTTAATTTTATAAATATTTGACTCCAGTTTGTCAAATACATTTATTGCACTATTTTTCCATTCCGCTGGATAAAATATAATCTCACCGTCACCATATACCCTATCAGAACGAACACCGGCATCGCTTCCGTTTGAATTATACATCATCACATACTTATATGGAGTAATATCTTGTCGCAGTGCGGGACATTTTGATATGATTATTCCTGACTCTGGAATGGCATCGTTCGATTTAACTCGCACATATAACTCATTAGGGTTATTGGAATCAATTACCTTTACCCCTATTTTGAAATCAGCAATAATACTAAGGGAAGAATGAGCTGTAATAGTAGTCTCCCCCGCTCCTTTAGGAATCAGAGTTTTACCATCCACATCCAAGCTTACAACATTTTCATCATCGGATGAGAATGTCAGGAATTCTTCGAGTGAGGGATCCACCAGTTCCAGCATTTCATTATCTGTAGAGTTAAGATACAGCACGTATCCAGTTTTGCTGAAACCTCCGGTGTGATTTTGCGCCCACATGCCTGGACACATGGATACGAAGGCTGCAATGAGCAAAATCAGTAGTTTTTTGATCATGAGTTCGGTTTTTAAGGTTAATACTTTGGGTTATGACCTATGACTCACCATATTTGGCATTCATAAATCGCTGTCTCTTGTTAGCTTTAACTAATATTAGTGTTGAACAATTTCTGACACAACAAAATTAATCTCTTTAAATCAACATACAAAACAATGCCCAATTATTTAATATTATTTAACTATTATTTAACTATTATTTAACTATTGCCAATTATTATGGTAACTATTCACCGTACACACAGATCCAGTCGTTCACATGGTGTCATTTTGATATACAAATGCACAGACTTCATAAGACCAACATAGGCGGTATGCCCTTTCTCATCAGGAACATACCGCCTATTGCGTTAAATGTCAGATATATGCCTTACTCCTCGATGGCAGCCTGCGCCACTGCCATATTTGTTTGATATTCTTTATGTTGTGAAATTGTTCTAAACATACTCTAAACAAATTTTGGCTTCGAGGTTAAACTTTGCCTTTCGACACCGTTTTAGTCCTCTATCGCGGCTTGGGCCTCTGTAATTGTCCTTTGATAGTGAAGCAGATAGCAAGTAACTCTAAACTATCTCTAAACAATCGCCATAGAGGGCTTACGCAGTTCGAGATGCGTTGACTCGGTCTAACGTTCTTAGCCTGGTTCTACATAATTATTTCCTTTCTTTATAAAGGGTTATTATCTCGTCCTTGTCTCGCAAGTTGGATTTCAACTGCTCGACACTGTCTTTGAGTCCGCCGATCTGGTCGCGAAGATCCGCAACCGTACCTTCCCTTTCCTCCAACTTGACCTTTAGAATTTCAAGTTGGGAGAGGATGGCGGTCTCTCCGATATTGTTGTTCACATCTCCATCGCCCAACGCGACTGCCGAGAGGTAGGCGCTGATGTTGGTAGGGAACTGACAGAACAACGCGAAGAAGTTAAAGTCAAGTGCTCGACTAATCTTTATGAGCTTCTTCGTTTCAATCGTCTCTCTTTCGAAGATTCGATTGACATGCTGCTGAGGGACACCTATAAGACGGCCAAATTCCGTCTTGGTCATCTTCAGTTCGTCAAGGCGTTCTTTGATTGCCCTTCCGATGTGTACCTCTTTCAGTTCAATATTAAACATTAAACAGCGAAAAATACTTAAAACGATACACCATTTATTGTTTGGTTAAACATTAAATGGTTACTTTGCGTTTCCAAAGTACGGTAATACTCTGGTGCAAAGTTAATCATTAATCATTAATCCACCAAATTAAACAGCGAAAAAATGATTGAAATCACTCAAAAAATCCGCCCGACTCTGTTCGAGATGGCGGTTGGGGACACAGTAAAGTTCCCCATTTCTCGGCTGAAAAGCGTTCGCACACAAGCATCCGAACTTGGCATGATGTATGAGCGCCAATACACAACGAAAACCAATCGCTCCGATAAGTCTATCGAGGTGACGAGAATCCAATAATCCGCTGATTATGGCTTTCCTTCAATTCCTCGATAGGCTTATTCCATACGACACCTTCCTCAACGATGTTGCGGCAAGGGTCGTAAGTATGCTTAAGACAGACATAAACGACCCAGAATATGTTAGCCAAAGAAAGGCTTATGATATGTTTGGGCGTGCGAATGTCGAGCGTTGGAGAAAACAAGGAAAGGTTGAACCGTGCGTACGACCCGGTAAGGTTGAATCCCGCACCGCCGATCTTCGCCTTCTCCAACGAGTTAAACAGGACTATTTCAAGGATTAATCATTTATGACGAACAACGATATAAAGCATATTGAGGCCACGCAGCTCAACGCCTTTCTTGACACTCTTTCCTATTGGGAGAGGGTCGAGTTCGTGACCGGCGTAACCAAACTGGCCGGTGTCCGGCGGCAGACCTTCTTCAACTGGAAGTGTATGGCTTGCCGCATACCCGAACACGCCAAACAGATTATCGAGGACGAGGCCGGGAAGCGTATCTTTGACGATACGGCCCCCGACACAGAGCAACCGCAGCCATGATCGAGATACGCCCCAAATGTGCCCCCGACGGTGTATTTTCAGTTAAGCGGACTTGTGCCGAACTTGGCGTCTGCCACAAGACCCTGCGCAAACTGCGCCGCATGGGTCTTATCTCTCCCTGCAACAGCAATCCGCGCAGACTAAAATACACCGGCCAGTCAATCATCGACTGCTGGGACAAAGCCAAAGAGATATGATAAGCAACAAGACAATCGACGCTGTCCGCAATCTCGACATCGAGGACGTTCTGAAATCTGCGGGGCTGGAGTTCCGTCGGCGAGGCTCAACGATGTTCGCCCATTGCCCGTTCCACTCCGAGAACACACCCTCCTTCTCCATCACGCCCGGCAGAAACCTCTGGTACTGCCATAGCTGCCACCGTGGGGGCGACGGCATCAGGTTCTATATGGAGCGCGAGGGTATAGACTTCTTACAGGCCGTCGAAGCCATCGCCAAAGCCAACAATCTCCATATAGAATACACCAAGGAGGAACAGTCCGACGAACAAAAGGAGGCGGCGAAACTGAAAGAATCAGTCCTGGCCGTCGTCGCCACGGTGCATAAATTCTTCTTCGATCAGCTCCGAGTAGAGATGAACGACGAAGCACACGCCGCCCGTGACTATGCCTACTCACGATGGCCGGAGGATTTCTGCTCCACCTGCGGCATCGGTCTGGCCCCGAAGGACGGTAAACTTCTTATGGAATACTGCAAGAGCAAAGCTATCACAGAAGATCTGCTCGTGCAGTCCGGCATTTACCGCAAGGATGAAAAGAGTGGTCGTATTTATACTCTATTCCGTAACCGCCTTGTTATCCCTATCCGCGACCGCTTCGGGCGCGTCATTGCCTTCACAGCCCGCTATCTCGGCGATGATAAGGCCGACAATGTGGGTAAATACGTCAACTCGTCCAACTCGTCTGTATTTACCAAAGGAGAGTCCGTTTTCGGCATCGACAGGGCGAGCCGCTGCCGCGATGCGCTCTACTATAACATCGTCGAGGGCGCGCCCGATGTGCTGCGCCTCCAGTCCATCGGACTTGAAAACACCGTAGCCACTCTCGGCACCGCCTGGAGTGGCGCCCAGTTCGACATTCTCAAAAAGCATATACAATCCCTATGCTTTATTCCGGACTCCGACCCTCCGAAAGATGAACCTTTCGGGCCCGGCTTCAAGGCCGTTATGACTAACGGAGCCGAAGCCGTGCGCCGGGGCTTCGATGTAACAGTGCGCGAGCTGCCTTTCAACGAAGAAAAAGCCGAGGATGATGCCGTAATTCTTCACAAGAACGACGCCGACGAATATATCCTTACGCCGGAAACCTACGCCGCAATTCCTGAAAAGCCGTTTATCCTTTGGCTCGCGGAGAAGAAATTCTCCGTGGCTTCATCACTTGCCGAACAGCGCGTGATTGTCGCCGAGGTCGCAGACCTGCTGCGACATATCAAGGACGATGCCATCGCTGACGAGTGCATCGCCTCTCTCGCCAAAATCAACGGCACAGTCAAATCGTGGAAAGGTGCCGTCAGCCGTGCCAAAGGGGAAGCCCGGCAACGTGCCGCCAAGTCAGACCCGAAGAACGATGCGGAACGCAGGAAAGAACTTCTGCGCGTCTGCAATCTGAACATTATCGACAACTGTTTTTATACTTACGACGAGGGAGAGGCCGTAAGGCTA
The DNA here is from genome assembly GCA_019416425.1 of Bacteroidales bacterium. Lineage (GTDB taxonomy): Bacteria > Bacteroidota > Bacteroidia > Bacteroidales > Muribaculaceae > Lepagella. Next base: position 18,093 of record DXXK01000056.1, on the reverse strand, counting down.
TCCAATTTCTATCTTGAATCCCTTTACCACATCAAGGACGAAACAAACGGCACACGTCTGTTCCGTATGGTAAACAAATTCAACGAGGCGGTCGATATAGAGTTCCGGGAGTCCGAACTTTGCTCGCTCACAACCTTTCAGCAGCGCGTCGGCTCCGTCGGCAATTATATATGGCGAGCCAAGATAGACAAACTCAACAACGTAAAGGAATATCTCTATCGCGGCACCCGCTCCGCAGAGCGTGTCCGCAAGATGGGCTGGGATGCCGTCAACGGCTTCTTCGCTTTCGGCAACGGCGTTTTCAACGGTGACCGCTTCCTGGCTGTCGATGACCTCGGTATCGTGGAAACTGCCCCCTCCAGGTCGTTCTATATCCCGGCCACATCGAAAATGTATGAGAACAACCCCGAAATATACCAGTTCGAGCGGCTTTTCATTCATGAAAACCGCAGCGGCATAAAGCTATACGACTTTGCCGTGCAGCTCGTCAGGGTTTTCGGCGACAACGCCAAAATCGCTTTCTGCTACCTGCTTGCCACTCTGTTCCGCGATGTTATCTTCAACCGCACCCGCCATTTCCCCATACTTAACCTTTTCGGCGAGAAAGGCACGGGCAAGACCACCCTTGCGACTTCGCTCCAGTCGTTCTTTATCCACAGCGTAGACCCTCCGAACCTCGGCGTTACCTCCGTTCCGGCCATGAACGACCGTGTCAGTCAGGCGGTCAACTCCCTTGTTGTTTTCGACGAGTACAAGAACGACCTTGATGTGCGGAAAATAGCATACCTCAAAGGTCTGTGGGGCGGAGGCGGTCAGACCAAGAAGAATCAGAACACGGACGGCATGGCGGCGCAGACCATCATCTCCACCGGGATAGCGTTGTGCGGTCAGGACAAGCCCACACAGGACATGGCTCTCTTTACCCGTGTTCTTTTCCTCGCTTTCTCCAAGACCTCTTTCTCCAAGCCGGAGCGCGACGCTTACGAGGATCTTGTGGCGATGTGTTCGCTCGGCAATACGCATCTTACCCTCGAAGTTCTCGGCCACCGGCAGCTTTTCGAGAAGAATTTTTCAAACGCCTACTCTTTGACTAAGTCGGAGTTGTCAAAGATTGTAGAGGGGGAAAAGATACATGACCGTATCTTCGGCAACTGGATTATTCCGCTTGCCGCTTTCCGCACCCTCGAATCGGTGCTGTCGTTGCCGTTCAGCTACAACGACCTGCTCACGGTGGCCGTGGCCGGTATGCGTCTGCAGAACGAGACCGCTCAGGAAAGTTCCGAGATGGGCGACTTCTGGGAGGCGCTTCAAGGCTACCATACCCAGGGCCGCGCCATCGACAAGGCGCATTTCCGCATCAAGTGGCACCGCACTTTCCGCTCCACTACCATGAAGGAGGATATGGTGTTCGCCGAGCCTACTCCCGTGCTGTATCTGAACAGCGCAGCCGTGGCGGGTCTGTTCAACGGTCGCGGAGCGTCAAACGCCACCGCCAACCGTAGCAACTGGAGTACGATGCTTTCCTATCTCCGCTCGCACCCCTCGTTCCTCGGTCTGAAACAGGACCGCTTCACTATTCTTCTCGCTAACGGTACGCCGGACTATACCTTTGAAACGGTGAACGGCACTCAGACCAAGAAGATGAAAGTCAACCGCCCCAAGGCTATGTGCTTCAATTATGCCATGCTCAAAGCGGAGTTCGGGCTGAATCTCGAAACCGAGGTAATCAGCGAGACGGAGGAACTGGCAGAGGACGCGGAGCCGACGGACTCCGCGCCTGTTTCTCCGGCGGTTCCTCCCAAGCCGACCTCTCTTTTTGACCCTCCCGACAAGGAGGAAGACGCGCCGTTCTGACATTGTAATCCATCATTATTCCTCTCAGGTCAACACTCGGATGTTGGCCTTTTTTATTTCAAAAAAAGCCAATCAGAGGAAAGCAAAAGCGTATGTTCTGCGAAAGTCAGCGTTGACAAGGTAGCACTGATTGTATTTCAGTAATTTACGAAAATATGCAGCGTTGACAATCGTTGACACTTGTAGTCATTTTCGATTTCCCGAAAATTTTCAGAGCCAACGGTTGACACTTTCAAGCCATACCTATACATACTTACTTTTTCTTTCAAAAAAGATAAAGTATTGTAATTAAGCGGCTTTACGCATCGCAGTTTGGATTTCGTGTCATCGTGGCTCCCGTGTCAACGCTGTCACCCCGCCGATTATACCGCTCCCATATTTTTCTTCTTCGCCGGACTGAGAAAAATCTTGAAAATCGGCTCCGTAGTGTCCCCGTAAGTCACCCATTATCCCCCTTGATTATTAGGCTAACACGCTGATATTAGGTAATTTTGTATATAAATCAGACTATATCATGAGCAACCTTTGCATCTATTTACCGCTGGAAGACTATCTCGCGCAGTGGTTCGTAAACGAACATGGCGGCGAGGTGCCGGTTCATCTTACCCGTAGCTCTGTCGAGAGCAAGACGCTTGAACTGTATATGTCGAAATTGCCGGAGGGTATGGACCCGGAGGTCTGCTCCGACGGCAAACTTGCCGTCAGGATTCCGACGTTCCGCAACCGTCCGCCGGAGACGTACAATTACCTGCCGCCACGTGCCATGTCGATGTTGCTCAATCTTATCCGCAACCGCTTCGACATTCAGCTTTGGGAGGAACTGCATCACTTCGGCAAGATAGGCAAGCGTCAGGACGAGCTGATTTATGCCTGGATGGAGAAGCACGGCATCGAGCCGACCGAGAAGAACTGGAACGCCATCGCCAAACGCTATCAGAGGCAGCGCAACATCTACATGATGCGAGACAGGGCGAAAAAACAATATAACCGCAAAAAATCTCATTGATTTCAGCGGCCATAATTTTCAATTCTACGTTTTCTACGATTATGCGTACTTCGACACAGATACTTCCCGGAATAAAGGCTATCGGCTGGATTGACTGCCGACATCTGCCGAGGCGAGTTGACCTCTCTGCCATCTGCGGCATGACGGTGGCTGTCCTCACGGACATTCATCCGATTGCCTTCTTCGACGAGCCGACCTGCGAGTGTCAGACCAAGAAGGACGGTGCCGGGTACCAGGACACCGCCACCTTGAAGTTCCTTACCGACAAGGAACTTCCCCATGCTGTCTGCACCGGCTTCGTCGTTACCGATGTCAACGACAAATCCTGGCTTATCGGCTCGCTCGAATATCCGCATCCCACAATCGAGTGCGAGCGGAAAACCGGCTTACCGTCGGGCGATGCCGCCGGATATGCCTACGAAATAAAGCACGTCTCCATCAAGTCGATGGTTCCGTGCGTGATTTAACTTTTGCATCAGGAACATTACCATCCAGTCTGTCGCAGGGATGCGGCAGGGTCATACAGATTTTGAAGTTACTTTTTCCGCTGGCGCGTGAGGCGTCGGCGGTTTTTTCATAGGATAGAGCCGCCTCGGAGGGTGACACCTCGCATCCGAGAGGGAGAGGGCAGATGTGGCGGAACTTGTTGGCGCTTTTCCATCGGGTAGTCATAAACAGCACGGCTCCGTGGTCGAGCGGTCAAGGTCGCACCTTTCATAGCGGCAGCCGATGATGTGCAGGGTGAACTGTCCCCCTCGCTACAGTAGCCCTTCGGGTGCCGTGATCGTCAGGAACTCCGTCATTAGTTGACGGCATCCTCACCGCGCAGTCGCACGACCGTTTTCAACGGCACAGTCGTTCTCCGACATTTGCCCTCGTGGGTCAGAGATAGGCGGTGGATTCCTTCGGAGTCCGTGCCTGTATCAAGGAGTGGTCTGACACGTCTATGTGGAACGCCTTGCAGGTTTTGGTGTCGTGGCCGTTGGCCGCAACGGTCTATCCACTTACGACACGCCGCCATTGTACTTGCCATAATCGTAAGCACCGACACAGATACTCGTTCAGGCACACCTGCATCCGCTCTTGTTCGACTTTTCCTTTCGGTCCGGCTTCGTCGCGTCCGCTGGTTCTTCTGACTCTCGAATGTTGGTTCCCCGTAATCTCATCGTTGATTTTTCGGGACAGTTGGCTCATTTAGTTTTCCTGTCGCAAAGGTAGGGCTGACCGTTCAACGCAAAACAAGCCTGCGGATTTACTGCATAATATTTTATCAATCTCCACCTTGCAGGTAGTATTGACCGGCCACGGCCTTAAAATTTTACTTGAAATTTTTGCTTCGCTCACTTACTCAGCTCTCCCAATTATTGCAACGTAAAACTTAAAAATGAGCCAAATGTCAAACCCTCAAAATTTTACAGCAATGAGATTACAATTCGGAGAACTCAACATCACTCCAAGAGTCGAAGAACGACTCAGCGAACTGGGCTACACGGTAGCCGACCTTCAGGATGCAGTCGCAAGGCACAAGAGCAGCTGCGACGGTGAACCTTCCGTCTATGTCGGTACTTACGGCAAGTACAACGACGGCTCGCTCTGCGGTTTGTGGATTGACCTCAGCAGTTTCAACGCCTATGACGAGTTTATCGACTTCTGCCTGGCTATCCACGCCGACGAGGAAGACCCGGAGCTGATGGCTCAGGACTACGAGGGATTCCCCCGCCAGTGGTACAACGAGGGCTTCATGTCGGAGGACGACTTCGACCATATCCTCGAATACTCGGATATGTGCGACAAGCACGGTCAGGAGGCCGTCGATGACTATATGGAGTTCCACGACGAACTCGACAACTTCGAGGAAGCCTACTGCGGCGAGTGGGACAGCGAGGAAGACTTTGCCCGGCACATCATCAGCGAGTGCTACAATCTCGAAAGAGAGATGGGCGACCTGGCCCGCTACTTCGACTACGAAGCCTTCGGACGCGAGCTGTTTATGTACGACTACTCGATGGGTGCCAACAATAACGTGTTCCGCGTCATCTGACCCCTCCCTCTCTCCTTACTTCGGGTCGCCCTCCGGGGCGGCTCTTGCTATTTGGAGGTGATTAACAAACTTTTTCGACGATTTTTGCGTTATAATTTTGAAGATAGCAAAAAAGGTATTACCTTTGCACTACTAAATGGGGTTTGAGTTTCCCCCACAAAAAAGAAATACTTCGGGGCACAAGCAACGATTTTAGAAATCGGGGTATACCGATTGGAAAGGGCAGTCATTCGACCGCCCTTTTTTCGTATCAGTGTGGGATTATCTTCATTCCCAATACCGCCCCCTTGTAAGAATAAATTTTGTCGCTGATAATATCGTAGGCTGGATTCGGTGCTTTGGGGTCAAGTACATGACGGGTTATAGGGTATGCTATCAAGTCTGCCAGTTGTAAGCCTATGATATTATCCTTCTTGTAACTGAAATTAAAGCGACCAAGACGCGATACCAAGCGTTCTGCTGTAACCCATTTTGTGCCGGTTGCTCTCAATCTGTTGTAGTAATTAAGCAATGACCTGTCTTGTTTTACGCCTCTCCTTTCTATATACACATCCAGTATGCCATCTTCTACATTGTCATCCATGCAGAATATTGCTCTCTCAATAAGATATTTAAGCGAAAGCCCATACACATCCTCGCCTCTGCTGAATCTCTCGACAAAAGGTTCTTTCAAAATTGAGCAACATACAATAACATAAACATCAGACTGACCGAGGATATTATTTATCCCTTCATAAAAGCGGTTTCTGACTTCCGGGTATTGCAAGATGGAGTACGCTTTTTCTTGTTTTCGTATATCGCGTGAGTGTATTATTATACTTTCGTTATCGAAAAATTCACGCTTAAAGCTGTTTACTGCAGCCTCCAATGCTTCGAGTTTATCTGCCGGAACCAAGAATCCGCATAATGTAAAAATTGGAAAGCTCGGATTGAATTTTTCCAACTGATGGTCTCCACATTCATCAATGTAGAGATAATATTTTGATTTATTGTTATCTTTCAGTGTCATTGCAAATGCAAAGTTACGAAATTTTCGTGAATTTCGGTGTCTTTTACCCTCCTTATTTACAGCGGTAACTTCGTGGCGTAAAACTCAGTTACGCCATGTCAAAGACCGCATACCATATCTCGCTCAAAGGCTACGTCGGAGGGTACGACTTCGACCGCTCTACCGTTGACCGCGAACTCGCAAAGAACGAGGGGAAGCAGGTCAACGTCCTTATCGACAGCCTCGGTGGTTCACTCGCCACCGGCCTTTCTATCTCCGCAGCCTTCCGCAACCACGGCAATGTCAATGTGCATTTCGTGGGCCTCAATGCTTCCGCCGCAACCATCGCTTCGCTCGGCGCGACCCGTATCTCCATCGATGCCGGGGCCATGTACCTCGTGCATAAATGCTCGATGGCTTTCTTCGAGTGGGGCAGCCTTAACAGCGACCAGTTCGCAACGCTCATCGCCGACTGTGAGAAAATCAAGGCCGACCTCGACAAGCTCGACCTGAACTGCGCCCAACTCTATGCGGCCCGTTGCAAGCGCAAGACGGAAGACCTTCTCGCCCTGATGAAAGCAGGCGGCTGGCTCACGGCTAAGGAAGCCCTCGACTGGGGATTTGTCGATGAAATCACGGACCTTGCCGATGAACCCGCCCCGAAGCTCACCGATGCGCTCGCTTCGGCTATGGCCTCGGAGGGTATGCCGATACCGAACATACCCATCGCCGAAGTCGACAAGGACAGTGCGTTTTCTCGCTTCCTCGCCGCACTGACCTCATTCTTCAAACCGTCCACCAATCCCATCACCACCGCAATGATAAAGACTTACACCTTTTTGTCGGCTATCCTCGCCGACAAACCGCTGACCGTGAAAGACGGCGCAGCTACGGTTACAGTGGCGCAGCTCGACGCCATAGAAGACGCGCTCGCAGAGAAAGACCGTCTCTGCAACGAGCAGAAGCAGACTATCGCCGACCTTCAGGCGAAGCTCGACAAGACTCCGGCGGAGCCGTCGAAGCAGGTTGTCGAGGACAACAAGCCTGGCGGCGAACACGCCCCCAAGAATGATGTCGAGCAGTTTGTCGATACCTACAACTCGGCCCGCGCCCTCTACAACGAAGTCTAACCCTAAACTCTCCATACCACAATGGCAGGTAAATTAACATTCACACTTCAGGAGTATCAGGAAGCCGCCGTGAAGTATCGCGCCGACCTCCTTATGCTCCCCATTATCGGTATCGGCGACACGCTCCAGTATATGACGGGACGCCCCGGCATCCGATACAAGGAGCGCGTCGGCAACCTCACTGGCGACGCGCAGTTTGCGCCCTATAATCCACGCCGTGCCGTGGACTACAACCTCGGCATCGAGTTCCGAGACCTCGAAACTTTCTTTGGCTCCGTTGTCGCCAACTTCGAGCCTAACTCGGCTATCTCAACGCTTCTCGGCACCGGCGCCACAAAGGGCGACGGTCAGATGACTACACCCACGGCCCGCCACGTCCTCGCCAAGATTGCCAAGAACCTCTCGGAGCATCTGAACGATGCCGTATGGAACGGCAGGCGAAACGCGGCCGGAGATACCACCGCCGACCTTTTCGACGGCTTCGACACGATTACCGAAAAGGAAATCGCCGCAGGTGCTATCGCCGCCGAGGAAGGCAACTACATGAAGTTCGACGATGCCATCACTGCGGCCAACGCCGTAGACATCGCCAAAGAAATCCTCTTTTCGCTCGACCCGCGCCTCCGCGCCCAGGACCTCTATCTCTACTGCTCGCAGGACTTCGTCGACAAGTACAACGAAGGCTACCTGCTTACCCATGGCGGCATACCTTACAACACCCAGTACGGACAGGGTGCCGTGGAAGGCTCCAACGGCAAGTTGAAGTTCTGCCCCCTCTACAACAAGGCCGGATCGAAGTTCATACACGTATCCACCAAGAGCAATATGCTCGTGGGCTACGATCAGATGGGCGATGTCGAAAACGTGATGATCAAGGAGTTCGCACCCTTTATCCTTTCATACATCGCCACTATGTTCTTCGGCGTTCAGTTCGAAACCATCGACAAGCGCCGCTTCAAAACAATCGAAATCGCTGTGTAAGCTATGGCTAAAACTTGTAACTCTATTCAGAAATCGCTCGGATGGTGCCAGGGCACCCCCGAGCTTCCCGGCGTGAAGCGTCGCATATACTTCCTCGCAAAGTCATTCATCCTCGGCTATCCGCAGTTGCCGCGTGATGAACTGGGCCGACCCACTTCCGCTGTTCTGGCGGGCAGCTATACGCTTGCCGCCGATGCGAAGTGGAAGTATATCGACATTCTGCCCGACAAGTCGCAGTTGACCTCCGAGGCGCAGGGCGAGCTGCCCTCGCAGACGCAGCTCAACAAACTTGTCGCCGTCCACCCCGGCGTAGGCTCTGAGGCTTCCGCCGCCGCTGCCTACATCAACAACACCGACAATGTATTCATCGTCGAGGACATGAAAGGCAACTTCCGCGTCCTCGGCAACGACAAGTGGCTCACTAAGGCGACTGTCGCCCAGGATCTCGGCCAGGGTGCCACCGGCACAACCTCGACAACTATCAACGTCGAAGCAACCGACGAAGTGCCCGCGCCCTTCTATGTCGGTACGCTCGAAACCGAGGACGGCGACATCGACTGCTCAGGCAAAGCCGCGTAATTCCGTACATTATGGACGATATAAGAAGCGTCAGGAAAGGAGCAATAGCCCTGGACGAGGTGTTGAACGACATCGAAGTGCCTTCGCTTGACGTTCCCGACCTCGACGCTTCTTTTGCTTCATCGGCTCCGGCCAAAGACCTGTTCGCCGAGAAGAAACGTGCGGCATGGAAAGACGTGCAACAGGCCGAAGCCCGTTGCGACTTCGCACCAAACAAGGTGCGGATTTCATACCGCAATCCGCAGTTCGGTATCATATCGCTCTGGAAGAAGTCGGTGTACGGGCGCACCCTTACCGACATAAAGAGCGACCCCGATATGGTCGGGAAGTTTGCCGAGGGCATGAATACCCTTGTCCGGCAAATCCTCGGTCATTCGCTCGCCACCGGCGACTGGGCCATAGTTACCTCGCCCAAGCGTCGCCACAAGGTCAGAAATTTTGCATCGCTCATTTCTGCCCGGCTCGCCGAACTTCTCGGCATACCTTTTTATGAAGACCTTGCCGAGTGCCACTCGAAGCATCGTGTCGGGGCTGTCTTTACCTTCGGCAAAGAACCGCCCAAAGAGCGAAACATCATCGTCTTTGACGATTTTGTTACCTCCGGCGCCACGATGATCTCAATGCGCGAACTGCTTCTTCCACTCGGCAAAAACCTCGTATTTTTCACAGGAATCAACAACAAATTGTAATGGACCACAAATTCACTGAACAGATAAAGCAATGGCTTGAAAAGCCGGAAGACGAGCGCGACTACTCCGTTGGCGCTCTTTACCTTTTGAAGCTGTCTGGCAATCAGATTATGTATAAGAACATAATCGCGCAGATTGACCGCCGCCACGACTTTGTGGAGTATCAGCTTCAAAAGTATTACAACTTCCGTGTTCAAGCCCTGACTCACGCGCAGGTCGAGGAAATGGCCGCGCAGGTGGCGACCATCGCCGACGAGCATCATCTGACCGACGATGCTTCTACCGTGCCGGAAGATGAACGTCGCCTCGGCAAGCGCGAAGACCACGACGCTCTGCCTGACGAAGTCAAGGCGAAGTACGTTGAGAACCTTTCGCTTCTCCAACGTATGCGCGAGCTGCATCTGCGCCTCCGCTCGCTCTCCCTTGACAACTCGCCCTGCCCGGACTCCGAGCGTTTTCCGTTCCTCAAAGAACTTATATCGCTCGACAAGAAACTCCACTCCAACTGGGAGGCTTACGACCACTATGTAGCTCCCGGCCCCGATGCCGCTCCCTCGCGATCGCCGAAAGGCAAACGCTCCGCCGCCGGTAACAAGAAGTCTGCAAAATGAAACGCACCGCCAACATCGACAATATCCTGCGCCCACTCTCAGATACACCTTTTCAAGCGTATCTGAGTAATGCCGTCCAAGTGGCCGATATTCTCGAATGGATTTTAGCGCAAGTCGGCATAGCGGAGGTATGGCAGACTTCTTTCTCCATATCGGAGGAATTTCTTCGCCGCTTATTCTTCATCACGAAGGATAAGCGCGTGAGCCGGATTAACCTTGTGCTCGACCACAAGGCAACCAACAAGACGCTCAAGCTATGGGCGTTCATCGCCCAGGTTATCGAGCGCACCTATCTTGCCGACAACCACAGCAAGATTTTGTTGGTGAAATCCGAGGCCGGAGATACTGTTTCGGTCATTACCTCACAGAACTTGACCCGTGGCAACCGCCACGAGTCTGCGTTTATCTCCACTTCGCCGGAGATTTTTGCAAATCTCCACGCACAAGTCAACGACCTTATCACAAATCATTCAGTACCGCTCCATGACCTATTCCGAGACAGAGTTAACTCAGATTGAGAAGTATGCCTCAATCTACCTCAAAATTTCCGACATCGCCGTAATACTCGATATTCCGGCTGATGTGCTTCGTGCCGATATCGCCGACCGAGGCACCGACGTTAGCAAGGCTTACCGTCGTGGCAAAGCCGCCTCGAAAGTCAAGTTACATTCTCAGGAAATGATGCTTGCACAGGTCGGCTCGCCGCTCGCTATCGAGAACGCCCACCGAAATCTGCTCGACATGGAGGACGACGAGTAACTATGGCTTACCCTAACGCGATTGAAGTTTGCCGCGCCGAACTCTTTACCAAAGAGGTAGAGTTGCGCGAGCGTTATCCCGGCCAGATGGTCGAGAAAGTCTTGCGTGTCCGCGAGATGTATAACTGGTTTATCGCCAATCCCGACGGCACCGACCGCGAGTTTGTCGCAGAAGTGTGCCAACGCCACGGAATACACCGCACAACGGCGTATTCTGACCTTGCCGTGGTGAAGTCGCTGCTGCCGATGCTCGGCTCCGCTTCACGCGACTTCCACCGTTGGCGCACCAATGAAATGCTCATTGCCACTTATAAGATGGCGGAGAAGCGTAAGGACAGCAAGACGATGGAACGCGCCGCCACCGCCTACGGCAAGCTGAACCGCGTTGACCTCGAAGACGAGCAGGCTATACCGCTCGACCAAATTCTCGTTCAGCCGTTCACGGCTACCGATGATCCTCGTGTCCTCGGCATCGAGCCTATCCCCAACATCGCCGAGAAAATTGCGGCTATGATTGAGAAGTACCGGGCAGAAACCATCGACATTGAAGATGTCGAGTTCGAGGAAGTGGACCTTGAACTTGACTCGCTTTTCCCTGACCCAAAAACTGACTCAGACAATGGCCGAGAAGAAGATTTACTTCAATAAACCGCAGCGGTTGACACAGCTTATCGGAGCGAACACTACCGTTATCGTCGCAGGGCGACGCACCGGCAAGACGGACAGCATCGCTGCTCCGTTTGTTCTGCGCAATATGCAGCGTATGCCCGGTTCGACAGGCGGCATCGTCGTGCCGACCTTCAAGCACGGATTAACTAATACAATCCCCGGCTTGCTCGCCGCTTGGAAACGATGGGGCTACATCGAGGGAATCCATTATGTCGTGGGGAGGAAACCGCCGAAGTCGTTCCGTCAGCCCATCATCGACCCGAAAGATTATGAACACGTCATATCTTTCTACAACGGCTCGGTCGCAGTGATTATATCACAGGACCGCCCCGGCAGCTCAAACTCGCTTACGCTCTCGTGGCTGCTCGTCGATGAAGCGAAGTTTATTGACTACGCCAAACTAAAAGACGAAACGCTTCCGGCCAACGGCGGCATCAAGTCGCACTTCGGCAAGCACTCCTTCAATCACTCAATTATGATATTGAGCGATATGCCGCAGACCCAAAAGGGCAGTTGGTTCCTCCATTACCGCGACAAAATGGACCCGGAGCTTATACGCACCATCGAGGCCACGGTCTATGAGATTTGGAGGACGAAGGAGCGCATACGCGCCCTTAACGCTTCGGGGAAGCCGGTGCCTCCGTATCTCAAAGGCTACATCCGTCGCCTTGACCGCGACCTCAATAAGATGCGCTCCGTCGCGGTCTACTACCGCGAGTATTCATCGATTGAGAACTTGCAGCTACTCGGCGAGAACTACATCAAGCAGATGAAGCGCGACCTTACCCCTTTGACCTTCCAAACCTCTATCCTTTGTCAGAGGATCGGAATTGCAAAGGACGGTTTCTATTCCTCGATGCGCGAGGGCCACAAGTACGATGCCAACGATAATCAGTACCTCGATACTCTCGGATATGATTATGACTTCTCGACGCTCGACGCTCGCGCCGACAAGGACGTTGACCCGGACGCGCCAATCTGCATAGGCATGGACTATAACGCTAACATAAACTGGATTGTCGCCGGGCAGCCGCGCGACCGTCGCCTCAATGTAATAAAGTCCTTCTACGTCAAGTTCGACCGCAAGATACCGGCACTCGTCGAGGACTTCTGCCGCTATTACGCCACGCACCGCAACAAGACCGTGGTCTATTATTACGATGCAACCGCCCTCGGCTCAAACTATGCCGTCAACGACCAGGACTTCCACTATAACGTGGTAAAGGAGTTCGAGCGGCACGGCTGGCGCATCGAGTCCGTGTACCTCGGAAACCCGATGCACCACGACGAGAAGTATCTTCTCATCAACAACGCCTTCGCCGGAAAGCAAAGGCTCATGCCGTTCTTCAACCGCTCGAACAATGAAGACCTTATCCTCGCCGTCCAGTCCGCCGGTGTCAGCCGTGGCCGCAACGGCTTCCGTAAGGACAAGTCCGGCGAAAAGCTCGCCGAATCCGAGGAAGACCTGCTCGAACACCGCACCGACGGCACCGACGCTTTCGATACCCTATATATCGGCTGCGAGAAATTCCCCTATCACGACACCTTCGCCCTCGCCGTATCCGGCGTATCCTGACGGATATAACTTGCAATCATACAATGAAATAATATTGTAGAAATTCTTGCTCGTGTCAATGTTTTTTTGTAATTTTGCAGGTAGATAAACAACCTCAAAATCTGCTCGATATGTCAGTAAAAGTATATGTTATAAACGACCCTCTCGCCATCGACTTCCTCGTTAACGATGACATCGATGGCTTCAAGGAATATCTTGACTCCGATGATATGCTCGACTTTCCGGAGCCGGAAGTATTCGACACGGAAGAACAAGCCATCGCCTTCTGCGAAGGTCTCGGCTATGGCACCAATGAACGTGATATGCCGGATCGCTACCCACTACGCTCTTGCGAACCTGCCGACGCTCCCTTCATCGAAGCCATCGAGAATTATTGAAAATTTCGTCATGTGCACAATAGTCCGTTGATTTCGGCTCTCAGATATTGTAACTTTGCATCGGATTCAGTCAACTGTATCCGATGCAATCGTTCTGTACGATTCTGGCTATATCTCTGATAGACGTGTCAGTAGTGAAGTCCCTGCACGAACGCTAACGATTCTCGGAAACTTTAAGGCTTACGGATATTCGACTCTGCACGAAGTTCTGGTCACTCAGATTCGGCCTGCCCGAACAGAAACCCCTGTACGAACCCAAGCCGAAACCGTGAGCCGACTGAATCCTTTTTCTTCCCTTTTTCTTTAAGCATCTTACAATTTATCTTTACAGCAGATAGCCGAAGTCTCGAAAAAAAGTGTTAACTTTGCATCCTAATCCGCGCTCGCCGCTGACAAAGACCACCAAATGTAAGTAACAACTTATATTCAACATATTACGGAACTTCCTTGTAGCCGCAAAAGGTTTGGTCGCCTGTCAGCCTACTTGGAAGTTCCTTGCTTATTTAATGGCAGATGTGCTCTCGAAAGAACAGCGTCAAAAGTGTATGTCGCATGTTAAAAGCAAAAACACCAAGCCCGAAGTATTGGTGCGCAGCTTTTTATTTGCGAAAGGCTTTCGTTTTCGGCTTCACAGAAAAGATTTGCCGGGCAAACCTGACATCGTTCTTCCGAAATACAAAACAGTCATTTTTATCAATGGCTGTTTTTGGCACGGACATCCAAACTGCAAGTACGCAACTCTACCCGAAACCAATCGTGATTTCTGGAGCAATAAAATATCCGGAAATATGGAACGCGATAAACACACTTTCTCTTTACTTGAGAATATGGGGTGGAAGGTTCTTGTTATATGGCAGTGCGAATTGAAACCCAAGACGAAAGACCAAACGCTTCAAAATCTGATTACGGAAATTCAAAATGAGCAAAGATAGGCTGACATTCACGCTTATGGATATGGGGTACAAAAAAAGTGGCCCAGTACAAATATTCGATGAGCGTACCTGCTACGATGAGGTCAATGAAAACGGAGACCCCATTGTTATTCCTTTTCCTGCACAACTTGCTATTGTAACCCATGCACTAATGCTTAGAAACCGTCCGCATGGTGCCATTTATCAGGAAAAGGCAGATCAGCTTATTGATGCCTGGACCAACTCAACGCTTCCGAGTAAAGTCAACATCGACTGTTCGGTTGCATGTGAGCCGTTAAGTCCGTTTCAGCGCTCTCTTTTTGACGACCTTAATGTTGTTCCTTTCCCCGGTCCCGAAAATCCGAAGTTTACGTTTATAGATTTGTTCGCAGGTATTGGCGGTTTTCGAATGGCCTTCCAGAACCTCGGAGGTCAGTGTGTATTTTCATCTGAATGGGATGCTCAGGCTCAAAAAACATACTTTGCCAATTACGGCGAAGTGCCGTTTGGCGATATTACATCAGAACACACAAAGAAATATATCCCTGACAACTTCGATATCCTGTGTGCAGGATTTCCTTGCCAAGCCTTTTCGCTGGCAGGAAAGCGTCTCGGATTTGAGGAAACCAGAGGAACATTGTTTTTTGATGTTGCAGAAATCCTCAGACGAAAGCAGCCTAAAGCCTTCTTCCTCGAAAACGTTAAAGGTCTTGCCATTCATGACAAAGGCAAGACTTTGAAAACCATTCTCAATACCCTTGATGAAATAGGTTACACCGTAGTTCCACCTCAAATAGTAAATGCAATGTATTTTGGAGTTCCACAACACCGTGAACGCATTTACATTGTAGGATTCCGTAAAGATCTCGGCATAAATCCCGAAGACTTTACATATCCTGAACAGAAAGAGGTTACAAAGCACTTCATTGACATTCGCGAAAAAGACCCAGTGCCCGCCAAATACTATCTATCAACTACATACGTTGATACTCTCATACGTCATAAGGCTCGTCACGAAAGTAAAGGAAATGGCTTCGGCTATGCTATTGTTGGCGACAATGAAGTTGCCAATGCTATCGTTGTCGGAGGCATGGGTCGAGAACGTAATATCGTTATCGATACTCGTCAGACAGACCTCACTCCGACTACTCGCATTAAGGGCGAGTATAATAAAGACGGATGGCGCCGTATGACACCTCGTGAATGGGGAGCCCTGCAGGGTTATCCCGTCTATGATAAGGGCGACGGTTCTCCTGTTTTCCAAATCCCTGTTGCTGATGCTTCTGCTTACAAACAGTTCGGCAACTCAGTTGCGGTACCTGCTATTCAGGCGACCGCACAGCAATTACTACAAGTTTTATATAATCATAATATACTCCATTAATAATATGGCAGAACCTCAATTACGCGGAAATATAGGTGAGTGGAGTGAAATTTATGTTTTTCTCCGTTTGCTCGCTAACGGAAGGTTGGATGTAGCAGATGAAACTCTTAATGCTGTACCTAATGAGTTTTATAAAATTCTCGCTATTATTCGCAAAGAAGCGCAAAGCGAGAATGAGTACCTCCGTTATGATGACTACATCAACATAAAAGTTAGGAATGATGTCACAGGAGAAATGGAAACTTTCTCAATGTCTGTTGGCAAATTCGCAGAAAATGCGGATATCCTACTTAACAACATCAAAAATAACTTTAAGTATACTCAACCCGAAATTGAAAGATTTCTTAATGAGCTAAAAGTATTTTCCATAAAGGATGTCGGACACAAACGAGATATTACTATTACGATTGAAGACTTTCATAATGGTATGGCTCAGACACTTGGGTTTAGTATCAAGTCATTTCTCGGCGCCAAATCCACTTTATTTAATCCGGGAGCAGGTACCAACTTTATTTATCGTATTGAATTTCCTGAGGGAGTTTATATAGATTGCGATGAGTTTAACGCTTCCACTTATGAAGGGAAACCCAATAAAATTGCTTATCGCCTTGAAGAAATTGCTCGGAGAGGTGGAAACATAACTTTCGACCATGTTCAGTCGGAATGCCTATCTCAAAATCTGCGTACTATTGACGGAGATTTACCTTTTATCCTTTCTCAACTTCTTCTTATAAAATATCGTCTTAATCGCGGTACTTGGAAGAAGTATATTGAGGTGTTGACCGAAGAAAACCCTCTTAACTTCAGAATAGACGAGCATGGGCAAGTCTATGAGTACAAGGTAAAGCGTTTCTTGCAGGATTGCGCTATGGGTATGACTCCCGAAAAGCCTTGGACCGGTTTCTACGATGCAACCGGCGGTCAAATCATTGTAAAGAAAGATGGTGACATTGTCTGCTATCACGTTTACGAACTTAACCGTTTCTTGCAATATCTCCTTAACGGTACTAAACTCGAACAAGCATCTACGAGTGAGGATCCGGATAATCCCGGACACGTGCGTATTCCCGATGGTTCGCGCCCCAAACCTTATCAGTTTGGATGGCTCTACAATGAAAATGGAAAATACTATTTCAAAATAAATCTTCAAGTTCGCTTTAAGTAATGGACTACTTGATTCCTCAGCAACTTACGAAACTCAAATCTATCGTTGAAGATTTCGGTTTCTCTTGGTCTGATTTTGAATTAACCCAAGAGAATCAGGAAGATATTATATGGTTCTTACGTGATACAAATTATTATTTCCAATTCCGTAGTCTTTCATTGACTGGGCAATCATACAGGGACGTTTTCTTTTACTACTATGACACAAACCATATTGAGAAAAGAAGTTGGTATAGACCTTGTTCTTCTTTTTTAGATGCTGTCAAATTTTTTCAAGAATGGGTCGAATCATTAAGCAAGCTTTGATTATCTCAGTTTTGCCCCTTTCTAATAATCATAGTCATAATGAGTTAAAAAATACTGGAGGAATAATTAATCACTAACCAAATGTAATTTGCGCTCGTTGTGGATAGTAAGTAAAAGAAAATTAACGCACACCACTTAATTGAACATGCCACACCGATACGAGAATATTGATTTTAAGAGAACATTGGCTTCTATCCCTATGGATGTTCGAGAAATTTTACAAGAAGGAGAGGATGAACGAAATGCCAAAGATTTTGAAGCCCTTAAAAAAGGGTTGAGTAAAGGAGAATGTTACCTATGTGGTAAAAAAATAGAAGAGTGTGATCCGGCAAATCCATGCTTACATTTTCTTCTCAACCCTCGCCTGAAAAAAGTTGCGCGAGAAGCTCTTTTCTCTAAGCCTGTCAGTTTTATTCATCTCTACACTTACCTTGCTTGGGTAGCAAACACTGAAATGCCATTTGTAAATATAAATGACATCCTCAGTGATATTGTTAATAATAGAATTTTCGAAGGTACTATCCGATATAAGAATATAGAATGGTCTTTTACTTATAAGCCAACGGATCTTGAAGGGCACCAGGGCGCTAAAGTTGGAGCTTTGCCACACTACCATTTTCAAATGAAAGTGGATAACAATGTTACCGCCAGCTTTAATAATTGTCATATCCAATTTACCCCATACGATTTCCAATATTTTGAAATGATAAAGCAAGATGCGGTAGTCATCGATCCGCAGTTTGCATCGGGATTAGAAACTCTCAAACAATCTGTTATAGTCAATGGATATCCAAATGGTCAGGTGGAATTTGAAGAACTTATATCTGCAGAGGAACGATATATTACCAAAATTCTCCCAGGTACTATATCTAAACAACAGATTGAAGAAATAGGTGATATATTTAGCAATTCTAAGTTACTTATATATCAAATCATAGAAAAGCTAAATAAAGAAAAAGGATATTCAATTCAGTATGCGTTGTTTTCTCGAAAAATTGATAATCCAATATTAAAATCAAGGAGGGACTAAATGATGAACTTAAATTTTTATAGTTTGACTGTCCTTGAT
>DXXK01000055.1 GCA_019416425.1 Bacteroidales bacterium | reverse complement strand
GGATGCGATCCAGTCCATGTCAGCCACGCGGAAACTCAAAAATATCACATTGATATCATGCCCGATTGAAATTACTACGCATTGCCTCGGTGTCCAGCCATAGCCATGTTCATCGAGCTACCCCTATGAATAATGTAGGTTAGAATCTCGGCATTCCGGCTCTCGATTGTCGGTCGTCTCACCGATTTTGAACGAGAGGCGATACGGGAACTGATGTATCAAGGCAAGAATCTAAACGCTCAAGTCAAGGCGTGTCAGGCTAACGCATGGCCCTCGACAAAGCGTAAAGCAGAGGCTTGTCTCGACGGAATTTTAGCCACTCTTGGTAAGTTGAAAACCTCAAATTCCTCATTATTATGATAGCTAAAATACTCGCAAAGGGAGCCGCATCCGACATCGTGGGATATGTCATGCGTGAGTTCCATGACAAGGGAAAATACACCGCTGACACATGGAGGCTGATAGATTCTGACAGCGTTTTCGGCAACGATTATCGCAGAATTGTGGACAGTTTCGAGATCGGGGCGAGTCTCAACAAGAGAATCAGCAAGCCCATCGGACACATAGCCGTGAGTTTCGACAAGGCAGATTTACCCCGTCTCACCGATGATTTTATGGTGCAACTGGCGAAAGAATATATGGAACGGATGGGCATCAGGGACACGCAATATCTGATTGTGCGACATCTCGAAACCGGCTCGCCGCATTTCCATATCGTCTATAATCGCGTGAATCTTCACGGCAAAGCCATCGACGAAAGCAATAATTTCGACAAAAGTCGTGACGCGACCAAGGCAATAAAACTGAAATACGGACTGACTTTTTCGCCGAAAAAGAAGCTGTATGAGGATGCGATTGCCGAGATGAAGCCCAAAATTCAGGCGGCGATGTACCGCTGCAAATCGTGGGATGAATTTCGCCGCCGCCTCGCTCCGGCCGGGATAACAGTCGAATTTTACAACGACCGCGACACCGGCAAGCCGCAGGGCATACGGTTCTCCGACGGCGAATTTACCTTTAACGGCTCGAAGATTGACCGTGCGTTTTCCTACAGGCGTCTCGACAATTTTTTTGCCAAGAACGCAGAAATAAGAGAGGTTCAGCCACAGCGACAGCAGCCTGTTTCAGTGACAGCAAAGGTCAAGGAGGCTCCTGTGGCTAATGTCGTGGAGAACATAGTCGAAATCGGATGTCAGGCAGTGGGCGGACTGTTCCAAGTCGGGCCCGGCTATGACCCCGAGGAAGAAGCCTTCATCCGAGCGATGAAAAAGAAACCCAAAAAGAAAAAAGGAAGATCATTATAACAATGGCAGATTTATACTCACTCGTCAAGAAACAAGACGAGAAGATTGACGACCTTCTCAAAACCGCGAAAGAGAACAAGGATTTGCTGACAGACATTGATACCCGACTGGCATCCGAGCCTGTGCAGACGGAACCGTCGGCATCAGCAATCCCGGAGAAAATCCAAGTGGAGCTGCCCGCGAACATTGCCACCAACGAATCGGTAAAACGACTCGTAGAGGCGGCACTCGCCAAACAAAAAATCGAGGCCCTCAAAAGTCTTGACTTCTCGCAGTTCCCCAAAGAACTGGCAGAAGCCTTCGTCATCGCCTTTAAGGACGGACTTGACAAGAATGTAAAAAATGCGCTTCACGCAGGCATCCGCGACGAGTTCGCAAGTCAGACCTGTCAGTTCAACGAATCGGCAAAGCGTCTCAACGACCGGATGTATAGCATCGTCAACGGTGCTATCTGGGCGGCAATCCCCAAATGGGTTTATGCCGTTGCCGGAGCCCTATTGCTTATCGCTGTCGGTCTCGGCATAGGTTGTTTCCATCTCTATAAGGACAATGAGAGCCTGCGAAATACCGAGTGGCTCTACCGCTACGAAAGGCTTTGGTGGGAAGGCAAGCAGCAGGAAGATTTGCTTCGCCGAGAGAAAACCTTTGCTGTCGGCACACAGCAGGAGCAGGATTCCATAAAGGATCTTACCCGCCAGCTCGAAAAATCCCGACACATAGAAGAAACCTTCCTCTATTTCAATCCGACTGAGAAATAACCACCGCGCCGCCGAGAGAGCCAATCCTCCCTCTCGGCGGCTTTTTTAATTTCTTTCTGTAAAGGGAATCATAAATTCCGCTTTTGAGTGGATAAGAGGACAAAAATCATCAAACCGATTGAATGTATGGTGTTCAGCAGCAATGCGAAAAACCACCATGTCATTCCGGCTCCGTATTGGCTGTTAAAGACAAGATTATAAGCCAATATCGCATTATAGGCTACCATCACAATCAAATTGCCGTAAGCAATTCTCGGCCTTATCTTATGGCACAGCCAAGTCGATAACAGCGACAATGCATAAGCTCCGCCGAGCATTGCTGTATCTTCCCGCCAACCCTCGGATATACAACACCAGACCATGACAACGAGCAACACTCCCCACGCTATCCAAAATCGTTTATTGTTCAGTTTCAAAAGTTTTCAAATAGTTTCTTAACGATTGAGGCAACTTTATTACATATTGAATTTTCACGGTTGCACCAACGTCGGATATATGTATAGCTATCGCTAAACATTCCGCTTTGAAACTCACATCTATGCTTATTTTTACGAGCGCCTTTAATAATTTCCAATGCTATTTCCTCTTTGCCATTATGGATGAGAGCCATAAGGTAAAGAAGACGGTCAGGGTCGTGATCCATCTTGGATTCATCGGGATAAAAGGTGTCAGCATCAGGATTATCCGCTATAAACTTTGTTATTTCAGCGGTTGCACCATTAAATAACTGCTCAAATTGATTTTCAAGCTTGCTCTTTTCGGTTGTATTTTTAATCTCGTATGAAAACAGCTTTTGACCTGAAAGAGAGTATGCGCCTATTCCGCGCAAGCTCAGAGGCTCTTTCTTGTTTTCCGTCGCGCCCCATATATCCCACCACAAATCATCGGCATACATCGGCTTGACAGTAAGCCGGACCTCTCCGGTCAGAAAATACAGACAGAAAAAGTAGCCGCCATCTACCTTGAAATTGATATAAGAGCTTTGACGAAAGCCATATTTCCGGCTCACGCTACGCCTCGCATCGGCTATTATTTTTCTATACTCCTTGTCGGTCATATGATAATCGTTTGATTATTTACTGTGATAATTAATTTGCATCAAGTGCAATCCAACGATTGGTAAGATATGATATAATCAACACGGGGATAATGAGGAGAACCACCCATCCTGCACAAATCATAATTATAAATTCGTTGTCTGTAAAGTATTTGCCCTCATCCGCAGGTATGTTGTCCGGTCGTATATTTGCTGTGACAGGATTCCAGTCGAATAAGAATGTTAAGAGCGGCACAATCAGCAGCACAGCAGAAAACAGATACAGCCATCCCGCAAGCCTCAGCCACGAATTTCCTTTATACATCAGCCATGTCGGAACGCCTGATATCGCAAAAGAAAGGCACAACGCAGGAAACAGCAATATCAGCGCAGCCCCGTTGCACGATTCAAACTCGACTCCGTTGCATAAAAGTACGACTAACATTTGGCATAACAATATGACACCACAAAGTAGCATCATTGCCTCAAACTTCCAAAATCGTTTATCAGTCAGTTTCATTGCTCGATATCATTTTTAACGGCCACTGCTTTTCTATCATTATGCCATCGCGTGTGTAATATTTCCATGTCCCGATATTATCTGTGTAGTCGCCTTCTCTACTCCAATCTTGGAGCATCCATCCTTCTGCGGCAAGTTTCCCGTCATCATAGTATTGACGGCAATAAATCATCGAATCTGGAGCAGACGGATAGATTGTATTGATGCTGTCTGTGTTTGCACGAAGACTATCATATTTCCATACGGGCTTATATGACTGGAATACTTCCTCGAATAGTTCTTCTTGCTTTTCCGCTGTCGGGTTCTGATCATAATCCCATATCCAATATTTACGCTGTGAATAATAGGTGTAATTCTCATCAGGTCCAAACGTAACGGTAAGCCAATATTGTCCGTCTTTAGCAGGTTCATAATAAAATAGATAATCCCGATATTCGTATGTCTCGCTTCTATCCGTGAAAGGACTCCCCAATTCATTAAGACCAACAGGAAGCCGGTTATTCCTTTTTTGAAAATCATCAATCATTCCGATAATTTCATTTCCCACACGCTCTATATCAGCAGTATCAGTTGTCATACACCTTTTGAAAAACACGACAATCGCAATCAGTAGTGAGATAATCAACACTACGATAAGTGTGTGCCAATTCCAAAATCGTTTAGCGGTCTGTTTCATTCTATGATATAGGCTTCAGAAGTTAATACATCAACGATATGCTCTGTTGTCTTTATGGCATAGTGTTTCACATTGAGAGAAGAACCGTATAACATTCTCATGCCTGTTGCCATCACTTCATTCAAATATATAGAATTACTGACCTCGTATAATGGATGAGAAGTCACTCCGTCCATTACCTCAATAATTCTAAAATGTTCAAGAGTAACTCTATACGCAAATACATTCTTAAATCGGATTGTAACTGTCTTATTATTGTCAAATCGGTCAAGCGCAACAATAAGGTCGGAAGCATCATAGTCAATAGAATTAACTGAACACTCACAACCAATCACATTTATAGTATGATAAATTTCGTTTTTCATCGCTAACTTCTTTTCACTAATACAAACATCCCAAAGAGATACCACAATGGATGCTTTAGAATTTTATTCCAGATATGTTTATGACATTTTTTCATTATTGTTATATACAATTCGGCGACCAATCTTTACCGTATATTTCCACATCATAATAATATTCATTCCATTCTTCGTAGAAATCAATCACCAGCGAATTGGTTAAACTTAGGTCGTAAAACACAATCAGTCCGCTATGCTCATCCTCATATTGAAAATCGGCATTAAAGAAATCTATTCCATTCAAGACTACTCTGCCACATAGGTCGGAATGCTTGATTGCCATATAAACCGCATCGTTATATCTTCTCCCGATATGTAACAGAATCTGTTTCAATTCGGTTTTCTCCAAAAACGGAATCCGTTGGGATTTCCAAGCGACATTGCCCTGCTGAAACAATTCGCCGTTCTGTATAATTTCCGCAGATATTGTATCGGAGTCTTCCAAACTCAATATCTTGAAGTTGTCACCGATAACAAGTTTGGACAGTTGTTCCTGATATTCGGGAAGATACTGCTTACCTTTATTTTTTCTTAGTAGAAACTGTAATCTGTTTTCCATATAGGGTTCTCCGACTTTTTGTTTTTTTTGTTCTCTCCGTTCCAAAATCGTTTATCGGTCAGTTTCATTATTCAATGTGCAAGAGATTAAATCAGTCGGTTCGATTGACAAACCGGTATAATTGGACTTGATTAACTCATCCGCTAATCGTTCAGATATAACGATTGTACTGTCGAATGGAAACGGAAAGAACAAATCCCAAATTATGCTTCTATCTCTTAATGTGAGCGAATCAAATGTTACGCCAAAAGCCCCAGTCTTATCCTGTGATTTTAATTGCTGATATTGGCTGAAAGACTCCAGAGCAATAGAATCTTGTGGAATAGTCCACTCTGTCCTGATGAATGATGATTTTTTGTAGTCTATTAAATCCACGAAAGGAAGTCCGTATAGATGTAACCACAAGTATTCCCTAATATCTTTATTGGCGTCAATTAAAGCTGGAAAAACCTGATACGGCATGACATTGAAAAGCCTGATACAGTCATATAATTCAGGAGATATAAGCATATCACACCCAGGTCCGGCTGTCGTGGAGATATAGTCTGACATAATAGCCCCCTTTTTTAATTTGAATTTCAAATCGGGATTACGTAATAGTTTATTCCACGGACTTATTTGAGATGCCGTGAAAGGACAAAGACAATCTACTTGTGGGTATTTCTTGCCCATCCTCAGGTCATGTGATAGCTTATAATATTTCATTGATATATCATTCTTCATATTTATACTATTGGGCTATTATAATCAGAATTGCTGCGAGAACGAGGAAGCCGAGAAATCCGTTGGCAAGATTGTTGTCAGCATGATCTATGTTATTGAAATCTTCCGAACCATAGCGGATTTGCCGATATGATACTTTCTGACCGCGACAGAACAACCGAAGACTCCCATACCGAAGCTTTCCCGGCTCCGATATGAAGAACTGCTGACCCGAACCATGAACGTATAAACATCTCTAATTTTCATAAAGCAATAATCAGCGCAAAAATGTATATCCATAGAACCGCTGTTGCGACCCATGAAAATATAGTCCATCTCTTTTGAACCTTTGAAGGCAATTTAAGAAACTCAACATAATAAAGTCGTGATTTTTTATTTTCTAATAATACCCAAAGAAACCCAAGTACAACAAGCGAAATCCAAGCGCCGATATAACTACCAAAAGTTATGAATGTAAATGCACTTGCCACAATGATACCACCTTGTATTGGGCTAAAATTGTTATGATTAGGTAATCCATTGCGTCGGTCCCGAGACATTGACATCTTGACAAAAGCATAGAACTTTGTAAGTGCATTGATAAATTTAATAGCTGCTCTCATATATTATTTGCTATGATATGTAGTTATTTCTGTCACTTAATCATAATTGCGCCACTGAAATATAGTTTCATTATGCTATCCAAGTATTATGTTTGCCTGAAACACGTTCAAACTTACCTTCTTTCTTAATATACCATATTTCATAGCCGGTATAATACCCATCTCTTACATACAATACTATAAAATCATTTGTAGCTCGTACATAATAGACATAAGGGAAATTGTTAAAAATCACACCTCCGTTGAAATCTCCATTGTAACGCCAAAGGTATTTCTTTAATTCCTTAATATTCTTTTTAAGATATTTAGCCGGTCTTTCATGTGCTACACTTTTACCTGCTAAAAATTCCATTAGGCGGTCATCTATATTCGATGTAAGGTATAACTCGTTAGGTCGCAACCGAGGTGTTATGGTGTATTCAACCATTTTATCAAGATGCAATTCTGAATATCCCCAAGAGAAGAATAGCGTGTCGTTGGGTGTCGGTGAAATAGGATAGTATTCAACCTGAATATATTGAGGAATAATTCCGAATTCTTTTCTTTTCGACTTCTTTACATAGTGAGAAACGCAGCTTTGCAATTCTCTGATAACATGAAAACACGAATCAAATTCTGCATTTACAGCATTGCAGATATCTGAATGACAATTTACCGTGCCTGCTACTGAATCAGAATAGGCTTGCCAATCCTCGAAAAACTCACTAAGGTTCTTCTTGGTAAGTTTCGGATATTTTGACAGAAATGACTGCCCACTGCATACGAGAGTTGCCAGCGCGAGCATTATTGTTAGAAATATCTGATGTTTCATTGTTTGCCTCCTTTCAGTTTCTCTATGAAAGTTTTGACTTCATTGGGAGAAAAATTACCAGTAGCATTTTTAGGAATTGACAGATGAGGGAATTTGCCATCGTAAATAATAATCCTCAGACTATCGCTTTCAGAAAAATCAATATCATAACTAATGGAATCCGTGTAACTTATTTCTCCTCCTTCGTAATTAATTTCCGCGAAATTGTCAGGATAAACGAAAGTACCGTAAGATTCTTGTGATAGTAGAGGCTGTAATTGATATAAACTGTCTATTAGTGCTGTTATTTCTTTGGCATGACTATGATATTTGGCTGAATCAATCGGCAACACCCATGCAGCGGGCGATGCCCCGCGCTCCAGACCATAAAGACAGCCTTTTTGCGGATCAACCTTGAAACATTCGATTAACTTATTTCCATAATCATATTGCTTGATACCTTGTGGCAGTTTGCGAATAAGCAACCCCTCTTTTTTGCCTAACCAGTAATGCGGGGCGGCCATCATAATCCCTCTTTCCTCATAAAGCACATAATCGCCATCTTCGGCCACAATAAAATGTCGGCCACAGTAAAATAGCAATGGCAATGCAATGACAGCTGGAATGAGAGAGAACCAGAAATCTATTCTCAGCCACCATTTCAGTAATCCCGGTTTTTCAAGTCCTCGGCTGATAGGAAGGGCAAGCAGCCCCAATATATAACCTCCAGCCATAAGATTGTTTATAAGATTCCATCGCCATATCACACCATAATTTGTCACGTTTATCATCACTATGATAATAGGCAGGAGCACAATCTGTACCCACACCATCCACAGCACTATCTTATATCGGAGAGAATCGGACATAGTTCACTCTAATAGTCTATTATCTGTAATTAAGCAAAGTTACAACGAATAATCGACATTCGATGTGACAAATGTCCCATTAGACCGTGAAAATCAGCGTAAAGCGAAGAGTTTTCTTAAATATCCTCACATTCGGAGGCCTCGGCGGCACTTTCAGTCTCACGGATGCGGTGCAACTGACGGCGGGAGATGCCCAGATAGGAAGCGATCTCCTGAATAGGCAGATTGTGTATGACGTCGGGATAGCGGGAGACAAGTTCATGGAACCGTTCTGTCGGAGTCTTTACAAGCACATTCAGATAACGGCAATAAGCCTCCTGCAACAGATTGGAGGAAACCTCGGCCACGAAGCCGGGATTGCGCTCTATGATAAACCGTCGTGCATCTTCGACAGACACCCGCTGAACCTCAGTATCGCATCCCGCGACAATAGAGGTTAGCGAAGGCTGGTCATACAGGAATCCCTGCACATAGTCAGTAACCACTTCGCCCTCGAAAGAGAAGCCCGTTACTACTTCCTGCCCCTTTGAATTAAGAGCCATATATTTGAAATATCCCGACTTTACCACACCCACATAGCGGCACAATCGCCCCTGCTGAACAATCCTCTCGCCCTTGGCATAGACAACACTCTTGCCATTAGCCGCGACATAATCATTCAGCACCGACAGGTCAATCCTCGTCATAAAATCGTTAAGCTGCGCCATATCTCTGGATGTTACTCGTCAAAATCCATGTGCTTTTTATCTCAAAATGCGGATAATGCAGAAAATGCAGGCTTATTCCAGCTCCATCATGTCGAAAAACATAAGGCGTGTGTGGTCATTCTGTATCTTTTCCGACAGCACTTTGAAGTTGTTTTTCAGATAGAAGTCGATGGCTGAGAGATAGGCATCAACAGTCAGATAGCGGAACGCCGAATAATTGGGATTCCCATTAAGCATGTCTTTCAGAAGATTCATCAGGTCTGTACCTATATTGCGACCCTTGTATTTTGATGAGACGGCAAACCTGCCAATCTTGACTGCCGGGTAACTTCCGAACTGCTTACGCTCCGGGAAGCCTCCCTTGATTTTCTTCCATTGACTATTGGTTACATCCTGACGGCTGATTTTGTCGTTCAAGAGACAGAAATACGCGACAATGCTTCCGCAATCCTCAAGGATATAGGAAGTGGCAATACGTTTGTCGAGGAAACCTTTGGCATCCTCGACAAGAAAATTATTCAAATCTTCGTCACCGCAATCAAATCCGTCAAGCACGGTTTCCGGCGTAAGTCTTACAAGTTTCATCTTTTACAAGCAGATGGTAATGTATTCCTTTGCTTTCTTGACCGCTTCTTTGAGCTTTCTTGAATTCTCGGCGCGCTGTTCCTTGGTGAGACTTTCAACCTCCATTCTGAGTTTCTCAAAACGGATTGCGTCTTCGCCTGTCAGAACCGGGGTTTCCGCTATTGGTCGTGCCATAATCTTGTCTCTTGTTATTAAGTGGATTACAAAGTTACGCATAATTTGTGAGATATGACGTAACTTGCTGTAATTTAGTGCGTCTATGTATCGTGATTGTACTTAATTCGTACTGATTGAGATAGTTGCCGCAAACGGGGAAAATTGCGTTTTTGATTTTTAACATCTGTTTTTGATTTTTAATTGCCTCTTTTTGCCCCCGCAAGGTCTGATTTTAGGCTTTGCCCAATCTCCAACCTTGAAACCGCATCCACTTTTTCAGTGCGAAAAAGACACGTTTAGACGCTGCAAAGATAGCGATTTTTATCGGAATGGGCAAACGTGGCGGGACATCGGCTTGCATCAGACCGTGCCGGGGATGTGTCCGGGAGGCCACGCTCCGACCCGGACATACTGCAACCCCATGTCCCGCCTGTCAGGTCCACGCGGATAGAGACCGTATGCCGTCCTCCCAATAGAACGACAGGGAGGACATCATCCGGACACTATCCCATCGCGGGACTATTTATAGCGTTGCCGAAACCTGTTTACACTGACCGTCCCTTTTATCTTTCGTTGCCAAACGGGATGCCGGATATACAAAACCGGCGAGAGTGAAAGTAAGAGACGGCCTTTCACCAGCCCCGGCATTTGCTTATCCCGCATCCCGTTAATTTCAATCCACGCGGATAAAGACCGCGCACATCCACGGATCGGCGATGCCGTACCGCTCCCTGTGCGCGGACATTATCCTTTGCGGGATTACATTTCCGTTTTTTATTTTCCAACCGCTGCTGCCACGTTGGTGGCAGCAGGGACGATTATGTTTTCTTGGGCTTTCCTACCGGGGGAGCCATTTTGAGTCAGGGCGTACCATTGACAAGCGGGTCTGTATGGGTTGCTTGACTTGACTGAACGTGCGGCGAAGGGATATTCTCCCGGCTTTGGGATAAAAAATCTCCAGACCTCCTGCGTCGGCTCGTATTTTTTATTCCAAGGCCCGAACATCCCTTTTCTTCCGCCACACGCCTTGCAGGTGTCAAGCAACTCATACAACCACACTGTCTTTGGACGCATGGTTCAAAAAAAAGCTCCCACCGATATGAAAGCCACAAGAAAACATAAAGATTTTAAGTCAAGGCAAGCTCGCCAATCCTCCTATCTATACCGCATAATCACAAAGGCGGTCAAGGTGGTGGCAATCATCATCGGAGCAGTCATCGGGATAGCGTTGTGGGCAGTGGTCAAACCCATACTAAGGGGCATAGGCTGGCTCATATCAATCCTCACCGCAGCAGGGGCAATCTATTGGTTAATGACACTCTAAAATTCAAGAATATGGCAACGAAAAGAAACTCCAAGACCTTGGAACAGCAAGCACGATACTACGAGGTTGACGACATATCCGAGTATATGGTTGAGACATACCTCAACGGCAACATATCCACATACCGTCAGCTATTCCAAGAACTCCGAGGAGAGAGTCGCAGAGAGTTTGTTAGACGGCTCTTTGAAATGGGACTCACCCCCACCGATATAGAAAAAATGATACTGACAATCCTCTAAAACCCACGGCTATGGCAACTAAAGAAAACAAAGGCACACAAGCCTTCAACGACACCATCAAGGCTTATCTTGAAAAGAGAGCCGAGAATGACTCACTGTTTGCCGTCAAGTTCGCAAATCCCTCAAAATCCGTTGAGGACTGCGTGACATATATCCTCAACCAAGTGCAGAAAAGCGGTTGCAACGGATTTACCGATGCGGAGGTGTACGGAATGGCAATCCACTACTACGAGGAAAACGAGATTGAGGTCGGCAACCCAATCAACTGCAAGGTGGTGGTGAACCATACGGTAGAACTCACCGAGAAGGAAAAGGAGGAGGCACGGCAGGAGGCAATAGCCAAACTCCGAGACGAGCAGGTCGCGAAGATGCGCAGACCCACCGCGAAGAAAGCCACCGAAAAGAAACCCCAAGTTGAACAACCCAGTCTATTTGACTTTTAACCCCCATACCGCTATGAAACCCAAGACCGCAATACAAAAGAAAGTGGCTAAACTCTCAGCCACCCTGCGACCCATCACCGCCACACAGGAACAATGGGCATATACACACTGCATTGAGCATTTCGCATACCGCACCAAGAGCGGAATACTGACCTGCGGTGACTGCGGACACCAATGGAAAAGCGGGAACGGCAGCCTATGCGACACCATTGCGGATTGCAGATGCCCCCACTGCGGTGCGGAACTCAAAGTGAATGACACGCGCAAGCGCACATACAATGAAACACGCTATTTCAGCGTGATAACCGCCTGCGGAGGTTTTCAGGTTATCC
The DNA here is from genome assembly GCA_019416425.1 of Bacteroidales bacterium. Lineage (GTDB taxonomy): Bacteria > Bacteroidota > Bacteroidia > Bacteroidales > Muribaculaceae > Lepagella. The sequence goes on along the minus strand of DXXK01000055.1, from coordinate 17,204 downwards.
GTGTCGCTCAAATCCGCTATGTCAGCAGGAAAGGCGAGCCGATGAAATTCTACTGCCATGAGGTTGTGCAGAGGTGGATTTCTCCCGACGGCAATGTCTCTACAATGGCGTTGCTCCGAGGATTTCCATTCTACTACTGCGACCTTTGGGCATTGGAGAGCGATATGGAAATTCGCTCACATAACGACCTCTACGACAATGTTGTGACATGGAGTGACGTGTATCCGAGAATGAACGTCATCCCGCAACTCAAGCGCAACGGATTTAAGGGCGATTTCCACGGCATATCACCCGTAACCCTTTTCAAAAGGCTCTTATCAGACCCAAGAATGGAGACGCTGATGAAAGGCGGTGAGATTAAGGAAATGAGATACTTTATGCTCAATCCACGCAACACCGATGACTTTTGGGCATCGTACCTAATCGCCAAACGCCACCGCTACCAAATCAACAACATATCCATGTGGTGCGACTATCTCCGAATGTTGGTGAACTTGGGCGAGGACATACGCAACCCCAAGAACATCTGCCCCGAAGATTTCATAGAGGTACACGACAGGGCGAGCCGCAGGATTGAAGCCAAGCACCGAAAGGAACACGCCGAGGCACAAAGGCGCATGGAGATTGAAAGGCGTGAGCGTGAGCAGCGGAGATTGCTCCAGGAGCAGCAGCGTGAGGAGGATTTCAAGGCACTCAAATCCAAGTTCTTCGGGCTGATAATCACCGACAATGAGATATCGGTGAAGGTGCTTGAAAGCATCGAGGAATATTACGAGGAGGGCAAGGTGCAGAACATCTGCGTTTTCGGCTCGGAATACTACAAGAAAGCCGACACCCTCGTGCTATCGGCAAGGATAGACGGCAGGATAATTGAAACGGTGGAGGTTGACTTGCAGACCCTCAAAGTGGTGCAGTGCCACGGCAGAAACAACGAGGACACCGAGTATCACAAGCGCATCATCGACCTTGTGAACTCCAATGCCAGACTCATCCGAGAGAGAATGACCGCATAAACCCATAACCCGACTACCGATTGAAATATATCGGTAGTCACAAAATCCCAAGATATGAACGTGACATTTGAACATACGACCGTCATTTATGACAATGACATCGCCGAGGTGCTTATAGGCTTTGTGAACCATATACTTATCGCCTATGACGAGGACACTCTAAGGAGATTGGTAGCCGACTATGCGGAGAAATCGGCACTTGACCGATACTTCGTATATGGATTTGGCAAGCACCATTTTTGGCTCTCGCAAAAGAAAGTCACCGACCCCGAAAAGGTATTCAACTACCGCATACTGATTGTAAAATTCTAAAATTCACTGATATGGCAACCAAAATGACAAAGCACGGCATATCAACCACCGTCAGCGGAGAACAATATGAAAAGTTCTATTCCTCTCACCGTGGTAAAAAGGTAACACGCATAATGTACGATTGGCGCGACCCCGACACAAACGAACTTTTCTCCTGCGTCGCACCCACCCTCAAAGAGTGCAGGCAAAAGCGTGACGAATGGATAGCGAGACTGCGAAAAAACTAATAACACGGAACGGTGTTGAGTGTTAAGGACAGCGACACCCGACACCGCTCCATAAAAACCACCAATATGAACGACAAGAGTGAAATAAGGCTCGACAGTGGAAAGACCGCCACAGCCCAATGCCCCGTGATAATATCCGCAAGCAGGAGCACCGACATACCTGCCTTCTATTCCGATTGGTTTTTCAACCGCCTGAAAAGAGGCTATTCGGTATGGACAAACCCCTACAACTTATCAAAAACCAACATAAGCTACGAGCGCACCAAATTCATAGTGTTCTGGTCAAAGAACCCAAAGCCGTTGCTTGGACACCTTGACACGCTTGATGAACTCGGCATCGGATGTTACATACAATACACGCTCAACGATTACGGAGAGGAAGGTCTTGAAAAAGGCGTACCCCCTTTGTCACAGCGCATTGACACTTTCCGTATGCTCGTTGACCGTCTCGGCAAAGGCAGGGTGATATGGCGTTTTGACCCTCTTATCCTTACGGACCGCATAGACGCGGACTTGCTCCTTCGGAAGATAGAGGCTGTCGGAGACGCACTGAACGGATACAGCGAAAAACTCGTTTTCAGCTTTGCCGACATTGTTTCTTACCGCAGGGTCAAGTCAAACCTTGAACTCAACGGAATACGCTACAATGATTGGACCGAGGAAATGATGCGAGGTTTTGCGAGGGAACTCTCAATGCTCAACAAAAAGTGGGGATATGAACTCGCCACCTGCGGGGAGCGCGTGGACCTCTCGGAATACGGCATACAAAAGAACCACTGCATAGACGACCGACTCATAGTCCGATTCGGACACCGCTCAAAGGAGTTAATGGAATATCTCGGAGCAAGGGACATACAACCATCGCTCTTCGGAACGGATACCCCCGAAAACGCCATCCCGCTTGACGGAGGAGGTCTCGCGGTCATAACGCAGGACAACCGCGACAGGGGACAGCGAGAGGTCTGCGGTTGTATGAAAAGCAAGGACATCGGAGAATACAGCACTTGTCCCCACCTTTGCGAATACTGTTATGCCAACAGCTCAAAGGAGTGCGCCATCCGAAATTGGAGGCTCCACCGACAAACCCCAGATGCCGAGACCATAACCGGAAGATAGTTTTTTATTTCGTTGCATAGCCGGCCCCCGCCAAACCGTTGAGGGCTTGACGGGGGGCATTTTCAGCTCAAAATTTCGGCCGCCACAGGCGGCATTGGCACACGTCGATTGCTGCGCAAGGCAGTTTATTTCCTGAACAATATAAGATATTCCGTAATCCTGCGCTGATGCAGCTGCTTATGGAACTTCCCCTTGTATCGGCAATGGGATGTGTAGGACTTGTAGATGTCGCGGTTGCCCGATTTGAGTCGCCTGTAAACACTGGATTTGTTGACGACACCGGGACCGCAGTTGTACGCCAGCACACCGAGGAGCAGCGCATCATCCGGCCTGAAATCGTCATAGAGGGCTACGAACTTGCGGAGATCCCTGCGGAGCAGGGCATCCGCCTGTCTTTCGGTAAGCTGGACACCGCGTCTGAACGGCTCTCCCGGCTGCACCATGTGTCCGTATCCGACCGCCGGCCAGTGGCACGGGCGGTGGAGTGTCTCGAACTTCTTTATAATCAGCACGGCACGTTCAAACGGAGGCAGGTCCATTATGCTTTTTCTCGCGTGGGCGGCGGGCGTTGCTGCCGCAAGGGTCAGCAACGCCACGAAGAACATTACCAGCCTCCTCATCGTACCACCGGGGTTACGGGATTGACCACAGGTTTGAGGATACCCGTACTGTCGTTGTCCTCCTTATCCTTGTTGTTGAACTCGAATGTACGTTCCCACGGAGTCGAGCCGAAATTGTCCTCCACCACGACGAGGTATCTATGCTCCCCTGAAGATTTCGCAGTATAGTTCAGGCGAAATGTCTTGCTTTCGAGCAACACGCGGTCATTGTTGACCAACACCGGACCGTCAACGAGTTTGAGCAAGCCTTCTCCGTCATACTGGAAATAGCGGATGGTGTAGAGGGTGTTTGTATAGTTGCCTTCGGGCACAATCTCAAAGCGAAGCTCCACGGTCTGACCCTTTACAATCTTGTCGGCAAACGGCATCACCTCCACCGTGAAAGGATAGGACTGCTGCACGTCGAGGTCGTCATTGCAGGAGGTGAGGCTGCATACGGCAGCGATTACGAGGAAGAGAACGGCGATGACACCGAATGATTTTTTATTGGATTTTTTCATTTTGTCGTTTGTTTAGAGTTTGAGTTTTGTTGATTTTTTCGGATTGAGCGACATCAGATAGTCGTTCAGGTCCTTGTGATTGGGATAGAGAGCCGATTTGTCTGCAACCCTGTCGCCGAACTCCCGTTGAAGTCTGGCGAGGGCATTTCGCCCGGCCTCGTCATTGTCGAGATAGCACAGCATCAGGGAATATCCGTCGAGTGCCGGAATCGCCTTGCTGATATTGGCGACCGAGTTGAGGACAACAGCGTCGGTGCCGTCATTGAATCCGAGGCGTTCAGCCGAAAGAAAGTCGATGAAGCCCTCGAAAACATTGCAGCGCGGGTTGCCATTGACAATACGGGTTATATTCTTTGGCGGATAGCTCCCCTTGAAAAAGGCGTTCCGAAGCTCAAGTCCGTGAGCGTCATTCCCAAAGCCTATGGCATAATAATGTTTGCCGTGTAATTTGTAATCCGCTTGGACACAGTACCGTTGTGCAATATCCTTCGGTATGCCTCTTTCAGCCAGATAGCGGAGCAATGCGGGTGATTCCAGCCGGGATATTTCAAGATTCTCGAATGTCGGCTCCTCCACGAATGGCACGGGCTTGTAAGGCTCTGCGACCGGCATACTCATCTTTTCGGCGATGTATCGTGCCTGCCCAACGAAATCGGTCCTGCCGGATATTACCCCTGCGAAAGTGAAGATGTCGCCCCCTTCGCCGGCCCCAAAATCGTACCATAGATTTTTTCGAGGATTGACATGGAACGACGGCTTACGCTCGTTGCGGTACGGGGCATAGAACCATAACCCCTTGCTGTCGCGCCCTGTCGGGTCATAGCCGAGCCGGTGCAGGAAATCCACGAGGGATATTCCTTTGATAGCGTCTATATCCATAGGCTAAAACCGCATTTTGCGTTTAGGTCTTTCCGGCCCCTGCTTGGGCTGTTCCACTTTGCCGGCTTTCGCTTTCTCAAATCCTTGCATTTGTCCGGTTATGTATCTGCTCAGTTCGGAGCGGTTGCAGCTTCCGGTCATTTCGTAGGCAAGATCAAAAATGTTGCCATTGTTGCCTGTCTCCATGTCTAACCATTTGGTTGCACCGCCCTTTACCAGAAATGTCGGATTGTCACTATTGTTGTACGGCGGTTTATATGCGAGCATCTCACCGGCCCGGAACTCAGGAACATGGCCAAGAGCCTTCATGAAATCTTCAATAGGAAGATTTTTAATGTCGAGATTAGTTATTGTAGCTCCCGACGGCCTATGGCTCATCGCCGACAGTTCTTTGCCCTGCTCATAGTCGTTCATTATCTGAAGAATGTACGACACGGTGGAATTATAAATCTTTCCGTTCATATTCAAGTCGGCAAGCTCCATAATTGTTCCGGATTCATCAGTTAAGTAATCATGCCAACAGTTCGTTTTTGTATCAACCCACAACATCGGCACATGGTCGTCACGCTGTGGGGCATAATAAACCACAGTCCTATTTTCAATCGACACCGGTTTTTCGCCGAGGGCAGCCATAAACTCCGTAAGAGGAATATTGGGGATGTCTTTTTCCGTGTACCGCATAGTCTTTACTCAATTATAAATTTTACACCGACACCATACTGCGTATGGAAATGCCCCGTTGAGTTGCCGAACACAAACCGCTCCTTGACATTGGCAGTCAGAGCGATTTTATCCGATAGATAGAAATCGGCTTGCAGGGTTATTGCTCCGCCATAGATGAAGGCGTCGCCGTTGTGGAGCGTGGAGCCGTCGGATAAAACGTGATTGCCCCAGTTTACCGTTTCATATCCGCCGAGAGCCGACATACCCCCGTAGAGGTGGAAAGTCTGGGAATAATCGCTTACGAGGTGGAGATTATATCCCGCCTCCGCTGTGAACTGCGCCACAGGGATGCGGCCTTTCTCGCCGTAGGGCTTATAGGTCTGAAGATACTCGCCGCCGAAGTTCCAAGTGTTCGCGCCTCCTTTGAACACCGAGTAATACACGCCGAATGAATATCCGCAGTCGCGGGAACTGCCGGTATAGAAACCGTCTGCCATATCTGCCTTAACCTCAACCGCCGACATACCGGGGAGGCATCGCTGGGCCATTGCCCGCCCTCCGCAGAGGGCAAGCATGGCAGCGAAGATTATCATCGCTTTTTTCATGGATTATTGGATTGAAAGTTCGTCTATTACGTTGGCTCTAACAATATCCTCGTTCTCAACCACGAAGGACTGGTTCCGGCCGCCTTCTTTCTCGGCGACCTCGATAACGAGCTGCTTGTCATCGGGAATGGTGAATTTCTCTAATGCGAATACGGTACGTTCAGAGGATTTGCCATGCACCACCGTCACATAGTTTTGGGCGCGCAGCGGTTCCAATACCTGCTCCTGCATGGCGGTTCTCTTGATAACCTTCTTGTCCACAATCTTGAACGATACAAAGTCTATGTCAAACGGGATGTTGGAGGTATTCTTGATTTCCGTGTGGAAATACAGCATACCGTTGTTCGCATATATTGATTTCAGGAGGAACTGCACCCCGAAACGCTTGGAGCCGATATGCTTTATCTCGCGCTTGTCCTGCTTGTGGATTGATTTCATAATCAGTTTTACAAGCATAGGTGACTCGCTGCCCAATTTTTCGAGATATATCTCCTGCGCATTGTTGGGCCGGTTCACCGTCTCGCCGTCATGGATGAAGTCGGTCATTTCGATGTTGAGCAACAGCGGCTCTTTGGCGAACTTGACATTGAACGTGAAAAAGCATCCGTCTTCGGTGATGACCGAGAGATTTGTCTCGGACTTGAAAGACTTTGACGCCGACTTGACACGCAACACATTTTTCGCGCCGTCAGCGAGGCCGGCCACTATGTCCTCCCCTCCGAGGTCCACATATACAATCTCCGAGGGGAATATAATGTGTGTGGTCTTTTGATAGCATACCTCCAGCGCGTGAGGCGGTATCATGCGGTCAAATCCGACCTTGCGGGTCAAACCGCTGAACTTGTCGCCGTCGGTGTAGTTCTCACCGTACACGTTTATGTCATGTTCGGCGACCGCCCCGGTGTCAGACGACACATGGTTATCGGTGTCTTTGACCGGCTTTGTGCCTTTGGCAAACGCCGGGGTTGCCATGCCTATTACGGCAATGGCTGAAAGGATGATATTTCTTGCTTTCATATTTGTCCGTTTGTTGTGGTTATACATCTTCGGGCTGGTGGAGCATCACACGGTATCCGGCTTTGACATACACCTTGACCGTGCGCATTTTTTTCGTGAGGTACTGCGATACTCCGTTGATAAGCCCCCTGCCCACGTCGGAGGCTATCTGCGCCCCGGTGTTGGTGGATATATTGATTGAGCTGCCCATGGTGGACCCCATGTTGGCACCGATTTCATGCAGGGCGTCAGACTCCATGGAGCAGGGGATGTTGATGCCCTCCTGTCCGTCGGAGTCATAGACCTTCAACTCCACTTCGTATATCGAGCCTTGACACTCGATAGAGGATATTTCAATCTCCAGTCTTTCGCCCTGAATACGGGCGGTCCCGACGATTGCGGTGTTACGGGGAATAAGGCGGTTGCCTACCCACATGGCCTCGGTGGTACGGAGTCTTACACTCTCTCCGTCTGCAACACTCTGGTTTCCGGCCACCACTGCCGCTATGGTGTTTTTGTTCAACGTTCTTGTCATTCCGACCGCGGTTGTCAGCCGCCGGGAGGCATTGGAGGCATTGAGGGAGGAAACGACATCGCGGCTGACCTGTGTCACCGGCTGTATATTCCTTTTGCCCTTTTCCTCCTCGACGGGTACCGGCCCGGGGTGACTGTTGCCGTTTCCCATATATTGCGCTGCCAACTGGTACGACCGTTCCAGTATCTCCATCTCGTCGGGCTGACCGGAATTCTGCCGTGCCGCCTCGTTCTGCGCCTCAAGCTCCGCGATGCGCTCGTTAAGGGCGTCAATCTCCGCGTCGGGAGTCTCCTCCTCCACAAAGAAATTGTTGAGCGACTCCTGCACCTCGCGGTAGCTTTGCGCCGACTGCTCAATCGGAGTGGCGGCCGAGTCCGGGACAGCCCTGTCCGGTATCGAGTCCGACATCCTTATAGAGACCTGTATAACGCTGTCCTGTCTTGCCTTTTCCTCCCGGAGTGCCTCATCCGCGAGTGCCTTCAGCTTGTTGCCCTGCAACCCGTCGCTGTCACCTTCGGGCAGCTCCATGTTGGCCTTTCCCTTGGCGGTGTCATCACCGGGCAGGTACGAGCCGAAAATCAGCCACATGGAGCCGAGGAAAATCAGGAAGGCCCCCGGTATTACGACAAGGTATTTCTTCAGTTTCTGCCTCTCGGCCTCGGACTTGGATCCGAGCCATTCACTTATTTTGGTTTTCAAATCCCGCAATGCCATATCCGCATACTGTCTGGTTGTCCATGTCCGGCGAACCGCCGTCACTCTTTACCGGTATGTCGAGGCCCTCAATATGGTTTGGCTCCGCAAGTGTGCCGGCTGCATGGCCGCGGCCGATACGGTAACAGGCGTTGCCGAAAACGAAAAACGCGGCAAGGATGAACAGCGACAGCAGCACGGCAATCACCGCGAGACGCCGGTTTTCGGGGATACCGTCGCACCTTCGGCGGAGGAAATCCCCCACAGTCACCTTGGGTACGCGCCATACCTTATTATATATGTATTGTCCTATTGATTTTGACAGTTTCATATCCGTTATCTTTTTACAGTTGATATATCCTTGTTCTCGATAATGTTGAATCCCTCGATAATGAATCCGTTGGGGTTGTCGTCGGAACGCGACGAGTTTGTCAGGCGGCATACCGTCACAAGGCTTCTCTCGGTGACGTTGCTCTGGCGGATAATCATCTGACGCGCATAGGTCCTCGCCGTGTAGGGGTAGTTGTCGAAGTCGCACGAAACGCTGTCCACGATACACACCTGATTTATGTTGCCGGAGATTATGCGGTTGTAATAGCCCTTCTCGGAGTAGTCGGAATAGTAGTTGTACGCGCTCTTGTCGGAGAGTATGAGGGCACGGTTTATGTTGTGCTCAATGGCCGACTTGTCGGGTGACAGCGAGAAGAACAGTTCGTGAAAGCGTCTGACGTGTTCCCTCGCCTCCGCCGGGCGGTTCTGGCTCATGTCCTGTGACAGTGCCAGCATCAACGATTTGCCGTTGTCGAGGACATAGATTTTCTCCCGCTGCTTTTCTGCGAAGTTGAACACCGCAACGAGTGCAACCGTAACCACCGCAGCGCACATCGACACGAACACTATGCCGAAAAGACGTATCTGCCGGAAGGAGGTCTCGATGTTTTTAAGCGATTTGAACTCCATTTAATCGTCGTTTGAATTTCATTTGAACAGTCTCCTGAAACGCCCGGCCGCATTGCCTGCGGCTGCACCGCCGAGACTGCCCGCGACCGAACCGGCCTGTTGCGCGGTGTTGTTGACGGCCCTTCCGTAGCTGCCCATGCCCCCGGCCTGTATTATCCAGCCCGCGACAGTCGGGATAGTGAAGTAGCCGATTATTCCTATTATCATGAAAACCAGATATGTGGTGTTGCTGGAATCAAGGTTTGCATTGGGGTTGTTGGTAAGCTCGGAGATGTCGTTCTGCAACATCAGGACCTGGATTTTCGCCAGTATCGTGGAGAACAAATCCGCGACCGGCAGCCACAGGTAGGTTTGGACATACCTGCATATCCATTGCACGAGGGTGGTCTGGAAGCCGTCCCACACCGATATTGCGAAACTTATCGGGCCGAGTATCGCCAGCACTATGAGGAAAAATGTCCTTATCGTGTCTATCGTCAGCGACGCCGCCTGAAAAAGCAGCTCCAGCAACTCGCGGAAGAAGTTCTGAATGGCCTTCTTCACCTTGTACATCCCGCGCTCGATATACATCCCGGCGGCGGTGCCGACCTCGGTCACGCCCAGCTCGTCAATCTGCCGGTCGAATTCCGCGTCATCCACAAGGTATGCTGTAGAGGGGTCCCGCATCATCGCCTCGTATTCGAGCCGGTCTTTCTCCTCGCGGTATTTCTGCATATCCAGTGTCTGACCGTCAAGCATGGAGGCGGTCCCCTGAACTATGGGCGACATTATGGAATTGATCGTGCCGAGCACCACTGTCGGGAAGAACATGATGCAGAATCCGACGGCGAAGGGACGCAGCAGGGGGAAGACATCGACCGGCTCCGCCCTGGCCAGTGACTGCCATACGCGGTAGGCGACATAGAACAGCGCGCCGAGTCCGGCTATCCCCTGCGCCACCCCCGCCATGTCGGAGCAGAGGGGCATCATCTCGTCATAGAGCGAGCGGAGGATAGTGTGCAGGTTTGTGAAGTCTATAGCGCAAAGCATGGGTTACCAGTATTTTTGCGCTCCCTTGCCGTAGAGGTTCACGACCCTCTGGGTGTCGGCCTTCTTCTTGGCGCGGAGATAGGACACGGAGATGTTCTTGTTGGTATAGTATGCCGTAAGGTTTCGGAAGCGGCTCATCTCCTTATAGCACCGGTCCACTATGTCCATGCGGTCCTTGTCCGTCATGGACATGGTTGTGATGTTCACAACGTTTTTAAGCTCTCCGAGGACACCGTTGGCCTCCTCCAGCAGACGGGTGTACCCGGCGGCTATGGCCGAGAGTTCCGATGATGTGAAGTTGGGGTCGGTGAGCATCTTGCGGAAGTTGGTCACATAGGTCTCGCTTATGTCTCCGAGCATCAGGACTGTCTGCTGCACCTTGCGGGCGTCGCGCACAAGGTTGTTGACCGAGCGGAGCGCGTCGTAATATTTCTTTCCCTGCTCGTAAATCTTCACCGTCTCCTGAAACGACTTCACCATGTGCGTCGCCGTCTTGGATTCCTGAACGAGAGACTTCGAGTTGTTGACGATGCTCTGGGCGATGTTGGAGGGGTCAATCACAGTCCACTGGGCGTTTGCCCTCCCCGCGCCGAAAAGAAGGCACATCAGGAGTGCCGCCATAATGTATTTCAGTCTTGCCATGTTTTGTTATTTTTTTCGTTAATATATTCTGGAGGCCAATCCTCCTATGAGCCTTACCCCGAAAGAGAGTGTCCGCAACGCGAGTCTCAGGAGGAGGGCGACAACGGCGACACAGGCCGTTATGATTATCAGTATTATCCGTAGTATATTCATACATCGCTATTTTTCCGGCTCGTTACTGTTCTCCCTGCCGGGAGTCTCTGAAAGTTCTTCAAACGCGGCATCCGGTTCGTGGAGCTGTTCGTGTCCCTGCGGTTCATCTGATACCACATCCATGATCTGTACCCGCATATCGGGAACAGGGGTGTCCGGTTGACGGATGAAGGTCATATCCAGTTCGGGGATGAAAAGGGTGTCGAGCAGTTCGTCGTATGCGACAGTCCAGTATCTCTTGCCTTGCGCGGTATATAAGTTCTTGTCGAATGTCTCGTTGTCAAGATAGCGCATGACCGTGTTGTCCGCGTATGAGTGTCCGCAATAATGGCCCTCTATGTCTGCCCGCCAGAAGCCTCTTTCCTTGCGGATGTCCAAAGTCATCCCGATAATCGGAACGTGCCACCTGCCGCTGATTTTATTGCGCGGGTCCGTATCGTCGTCAACGGGAAATCTGGAATTGAGGGCGTTTGAAAACGCCTTGCCCGCGTCTTCGGCGAAACGGTCCGCCACGATGTCGGCAAGAGCCGACAGGAAAAACCTGTCACGTCGTCGGATACTGGCCGGAGTCCTGAAAAGCAGGAACAGCAGCAGGAGGGCGTTGAAGGCGCATAACAGCACCATTAAAACCCGGTAGCGATAAATTATCGTCGGGGACAGTGACGACATGAAGTCGCCGACTGTCGAAATAATCTGGTCAATCATAATTCTTTGTCTTCGTTTGCTAAAAGTTTGATAGCCGCCTCGATGTCGCCTCCGAGTCTCCGCGCGGTTTCCTGCACCTTGATTTTCTCGGTCTCCTCGGTGGTGTAGCAGTAATACTCCTCACGGCTGACCTCGGTCGCATAGACCGCGGACTGTGTGCCTCCAAGCCCTATCCACACCTCCTTGTAAAGCCGGTTCGGGTTGTTGGCGAGGTTTATCGACAATATCTGGGCCTTCTCCTTGTCGGTGAGTCCGAGCAGCGACTGTATCTGGTCAAAGCGGTTCATGTACTTTCGCTGGTCGAGGAGTATCTTGCAGTCGGAATTGTTGATTATGGTCTCCTTCACCACCGGCGAGGATATGATGTCGTCAACCTCCTGGGTCACCACGACTGCCTCGCCGAAATACTTGCGAACCGTCTTGAACATATATTTGAGGTACTCGCTCATCGTATTGGTGGACAACGCTTTCCATGCCTCCTCCACGATAAGGAGCTTGCGGATACCTTTCAGACGGCGCATCTTGTTGATGAAGGCCTCCATTATTATGATCGTCACCACCGGGAACAGCTCCTTGTTGTCGCGTATCGAATCAATCTCGAACACCACGAAACGCTTGCCGAGCAGGTCTATGTTCTCCTTGGAGTTCAGCAGGAAGTCGAAACGGCCCCCGTGGTAATACTGCCTCAGCGTGGTCAGGAAATTGTCGATGTCGAAGTCCTGTTTATATATAGGTATGGGACGCTGCGCCATTTCAGCCCGGTAATCGTCGCGCATGAACTCGTAGAAGGAATTGAAACACGGGACTATATTGCCGTCTGACCGCATCTTGTCGAGGAACATTGACAGCGCGGAACCAAGCTCGCCGCTCTCGGTCTTGCTCACATGGTCGTCCTCCGACTTCCACAGCGTCAGCAACAGGGTCTTGATGCTGTCCTTCTTCTCCACGTCGAACACCCCGTCTTCGGTGTAGAAAGGGTTGAATGAAATCGGGCTGTCCTCCGTATAGGTGTAGTATATGCCATCCTCCCCGTGTGTACGGTTGCGGATAAGGTTGCTCAGTCCTTCACACGAGTTGCCGGTGTCAATCAGCAGCACATGGGCACCCTGCTCGAAATATTGGCGCACCAGATGGTTGGTGAAGAATGACTTTCCGCTGCCTGACGGCCCGAGGATGAACTTGTTGCGGTTGGTGGTTATGCCGCGTTTCATCGGCTCATCCGATATGTCGAGGTGTACCGGTCTCCCGGTGAGCCTGTCAACCATCTTTATTCCGAAAGGCGACAGCGAGGAACGGTAGTTTGTCTCGGCCGTGAAGAAACAGGCCGCCGGCTCGATGAACGTGTAGAAACTTTCCTCGGCAGGAAAATCGGCCTCGTTGCCGGGCATCCCCGCCCAGAACAGCGTCGGGCAGTCGATGGTGTCGTGCCTGGGCATACATCCCATTGTGGCGAGCTGTCCGCCGACATCGTTCTTGATGCGGCGAAGCTCCTCGGCGTCGTCGCTCCACGCCATGACGTTGAAATGCGCCCTGACCGACGTCAGCCCGTAACTGTGCGCCTCGTTGAGATATAGGTCTATCCACTCCTTGTTGATAGCGTTTGAACGGCTGTACTTGGATAGGCTGTTCATGTTGCGGGCCGTCTTCTCAAACTTCGCGAGGTTCTCGTCGTGGTCGTCAACAAACACATACTGATTATAGATGTGGTTGCATGGCAGAAGCAGTCCGACAGGTGACGCGAAGCTCATGCGGCAGTCCGAGCGGTCGGTCGATAACCGCTCATAGCGGTTGTCGGTGCCGACCTTGGCCGGCAGGTCGTCGGTGTCCGACAGGGTGTGGAGGCAAAGCATATTGTCGCCTATCCTCATCTGCTGTGCCGAGAGGTCTATGTCTTCAAGACAGGCGACGTCATCCATAGAGAGGGACATATATTTCTCGATCAGTCCCGAAGATGTGTCAGTGCCTACCAGCTCCCCGTCGGTCAGACGGCGCAGGGTGATGTGGCCGGAGTCGTTGATGATGCGCTCGAACTGCTCCACCGACTCCATGAACTTCACGACGGCCTCGTGGTCAAGTTCCTTCGGGAGTATGCGCCCGCGGCAGAGTGTGGAAAAATTGCTCTGCTGCCGCGCCCTCTCGCGGGTGGTCTTGGTCAGGAACAGGTAGCAGCGGTGGTCGAGATACGGCCTTTCGTTGAAGTGACGCTCAAAGGAGCGGTCGAGGAACGAAAGACCCTCTTTCTGCAACTCCAGGCGGTATTTCTCGCTGACGAATATGTCCTGCTTGTGTACCACCGAGAAACGGGGCAGCACCTTTATGGCCTTGCACCATGCCGAGTGCATGGCCCCGTATTCCGCGGAGGTGACGGTGAACAGCTCCGGGAGCCCCACCTCAAAGGCCGCCGTGATGTCGGCGTCCTTTGAGATGATGCAGCCGTGTTCGACGGCGAGAATGGGGAGCTTGCTTTCGAGCGTAGTCGCTTTAAGCGTGTTTCGCATTTCTTGTCTTTATTAGTCGTTTGATACGCTTGCGGTTGATTATGTAGCGCGGTCGGAATCTTGCCGCGCCGAGTTTCATGAGTCCGTACTGCCCGTATCTGGCGTTGAGCCGGAAGGTGAGCCACACGAGGGAGGGGGCGGCAACGGCGGTGAAGCCGATGCAGAACCACTGGGGCACCCCCGCGACGTACATCACCACGAACAGTATGAACATTGACAGTAGTCCCACGGCGAATATCAGAAGGTATTGCGCTTTCAGTCCCCGGTATTCCACACTGCGACCTATGCCCTTGTTTATAGAGTATTCGGGCATCAGAGGAAGAAGGATTTGAGGATTGTGGCTGCCACTATGAGGAAGATACAGGCACCGAACCAGCTCGCGGCGGTCTTGGAGGTGTCGGGGTCGCCGCTCGACCATTTGGAGTAGCATTTTACACCCCCTATGAGACCCACCACCGCGCCTATGGCGTAGATAAGTTTCACGCCGGGCTCAAAATATGAGGACACCATGTTGGTTGCCTCGTTGATACCCGAAAGGCCGTTGCCTGCTGCGCTCACGAACTCCACGGAGCAGAGGACCATGAGCATGGCGAGGACGAACCGTCCTTTGAGAATCATCATTTTGTTTTTTGCTGTTTTCATACGGGTCTTGTATTGTGCGCCGGGCTTCTATTCTCCCGACGCGGGTTGTGTCGGGGCCTCGACGGGCCTGTGCTGTGCCTCGGGCGGCATCATCCGTAATCAGCTTTCTTCATCGTTGTCTTTTTTATGTTTCACAAAATCCGGGTTCCGGAGGACTCCGCCTATATCCACAGGCTTTGCCTTGGCTTTCGGTGCCGGGCTGCCTTTCTTCCTGCCGCGGGCTGCGTTCCTCATGCGCATACTCTCCGCGATGCAGTCCATCACACCGTCGCTTATTCGCCTGTCGGCCTCCATCAGCCTGCCGATGAAAACCACGTCGCGCATACCGGACAGCACGTCTCCGGCCTTGGCCTTGCTGACGTTATCGGCACCGGGATTGACAGCCATGTTCAGCGCATCCTCAATCTCGTCGATGCTGTCGCCCGTGGCCGGAGGGGATACCAGTCCGGGATCAACATCATCCATGTCGGGGTCTTCTTCGTCATTGTCGCCGCCGTGGTTTCCGGCTGGGTCGGATTCCACGGTCTCAGCCCCAAGTGCCTGTCTGACCGCTGATGTCAGCGTGACGGCGAGTGATTTCCGGAACTCCTCCATGTCGAAGTCGCTTTTGGGGACCACCGATAGCGGGGAGCCGGAGGCGGGTGGCTGTGCCTCTTCTTTCGAGGGAGGCTTTGCATCCCCCTCTTTCCTGCGGAACATCCACGTCACAAACGACAGGTAGAGGAAGCCGCAGATTATCAATACGCTCAGGACTGTGTTCATAGGCGCGTCTTTTTCTTGCCTTTCTCCATAAGGAGGTTCAGTATGCCGGCGTTGTCCGACAGGTGCCGAAGGAGTATCCGTGTCACATAGACCCCGATTGTGAGGCCCTCCACGTCAAGGAGGGGCACCGACATCTTCAGCCGGTCCACCAGTTCACGCGGGACGAATATGCCTTTCCGCGCTCCGACTTCCCCCGGTTCGAGGAACATGGAGCGGTAGGCCTCCGCCTCCTTTTGGGCCGGGCACTCAATTTCCCTTCCCGGACGTCCTTTAATGTCATTTATATTTTCGTCTGCCATCTCTAAATCTGCTTGGTGTTGTTGAACATTCGCTGGATAACGTCGTCGAATTCCCGGAAATGCTGCTCCAGCACGTTGTTTACATATCCGGCTATCGTCCCTCCGTCGGAGAAGAACAACAGTAGTTTCTGAATCTTTACCTTGAACTCGTCGCTGACCGCGACCTGCTTGCCGCTCTTTATCACCCGCACATATTTCTGGGGCAGGAGGTATTTCTCCATGTACTCCACCTCCTTGGGTGAGGCTGTGGCAGGTGTTTCAGTGGCTTTCGCCGCAGTCTTGGGCGGCTCTTTGACCGTTGCCGGGTCACGCATCGCGGAGGCTGTCCTGTCCTCGTATGAGTCGAGGAACTTGTCGGCGTCGAAGTTTGTCTCACGTCTTGTCGGCATATTCTTCGGGGGTTATGGTTTGGAGAATCTCATCCACCAGTTCGGGCAGATAACTGTTTTTGAGAAGTGCCCTGTCAGGGGGCATGAAGGTGGAGCGGAAGACCGCGCCCCTCCCTGTCTCGGTGCCGTCCTTGGTGAATTTGACACTCATGGGGAGTATGGTCTCTAATGACTCTATGCACATAGTGGCGGCATAGCGGTTGATGATCTGGCACAGGCTGTCGCGGTCTTTTGCCTGCACCTTGTTCCATACGAGATATGTTCCCTTGATGCGCGAATCCCCTGTGAGTATCATGCACTCGCGGACGTTGTGCGCGAATCCGATAGAGCTTTTCAGGTCTCCCGTCTCCGGGGTTATCGGGACGAAGAGGTAGTCCATCGCGGAGAGGAGCGTCACTATCTCGCGGTCGTTGACCGTGCCCGTGACATCGAAGAACACGAAGTCGGCGGCATAGCCGTCATCTATCGCTTTCTGGGCTGTGGCGAGTGCCTCGCCCGGCCCGCTGCTGATTATCTCATAGACACTGCCCCCGAAGCCGTGCATGAACTTGGTGAAGCGTCTCTTGACAGCGGGGTTCTCCCTTATCACCAGCCTGTCCTTCCTGCGGTACTCGACCATGCTGTGCTGTCTTGCGTCGCAGTCTATGGCAAGTACCTTTCTGCCGTAGAGATAGTGGAGGCAGCTCGCGACAAGCGTCGTGAGTGTTGATTTTCCGGCTCCGCCTTTCTGGGTGGCGAAAGCCACAAAAACCGGTTCTGTCATTTCTATACAGTGGTATGTGGTTGTGGAAACGGCGGACCGCCGTGCGGCACCTGTCCGTGCCTTGGTCGGCATTGCTGACGCGGGGGTGAAAATCGCCCTGTGCCCCACGGTACGTCAGGTGCCCGGTGATTGGAAGGTTCAGCCACGCAATCATACGGCTTTCCTGCTGAACGGTCATCCCTTACGGGGATGAGTCCGTCACC
>DXXK01000054.1 GCA_019416425.1 Bacteroidales bacterium | reverse complement strand
TCTTCTCGTCAAGCCAGATGTCGTATGACTGATCTGTCTTCTCAAACCTGACCATCTCAAACAACTCATCTAACCCTTCAGGTAAAAACTGCCAAAATGCATCACTGGTTTTCATAACGCAAATTTAACACTTTTCCCTTACTCCATGCACCGTGATTTCGGCTTGTGCCGTTACTTCGACCCTGCAGACCTCGACGCCTACCTCACCAGTGTCCGTATTTCTTCTCAGGATGAAATCAGGGAACGTGCTAACGAATATCTACGCAAGTCCGGCAACCATGTCTAAGGGAGTCAACATCTACGAAATCATGCAGCGGTTCTGGCGGGAGAACGAGTACGAGCCGTTTTCGACGGCGGCGATTGCGCTGTACTTCTTCCTCATCGACCGGGCGAACCGCCGCCGATGGCAGATGCCGTTCAAGTGTCCGACTTCGGTAATCAGCACCGCAATCCAAGTGACACGACAGACTGTTGTGAACGCCCGTGAATCGCTTAACGCACGAAAGTTCATTACCTATACCAAAGGGACGGGCAAAGGTTCTCATCCAATGTTTTCACTTATCTTGACTGATGGATTGACGGAATGTTTGTCGGATGAATTGACGGAAACCTTGCAGGATGTCTCGACAGTTGGATTGTCGGACAGCTTGACACCCTATAATATAGAAGATAGAAATATTAAAGATAAAAATTATTCTTCAAATCAAACAGGCGATGTGAAGATTTTGAGTTTGGAAGAACTTGAGGCTTTGCTGGTTAACGACGAGCCGTGGCTCAATGAAATCATTTCCCTTCTTTCTCCCTCCTGTCAAATCGAATTGTCGGAACTGAAATCGTATCTATGCAATTTCTTCCGCTACCTCCGTTGCCAAGGAACGAAAGGTAGGGAGGAAGATGACTGCCGAAGATATTTCGTAAACTGGATTAAAAAACAACCAATCAATAAAAACAAAACAACTCTTAAACCGACAATCCATGCAACAAATCAATCAGCCAACGATGCTCGCCGACCTGCTGGTGTCTCAGCTCAGTCGGCCAGCGACTACGAGGGAGCGTTTTAGGCTTCCGTTCTCAAAGTCCGATACTGTCCGTGTAATTCTCGCCGGAGTGAAGGGGGAGGTTGAACGCCGCGACAAAACTTTTATAATGAGCGAAGCCTTGTTGACGCAGACCGAACAGATTGCCGAGTGGCTAACATGCGATCATTCGAAATTCGGACTTATGCTGTGTGGCGGATGCGGCAACGGCAAGACCACCTTTGTGAAAGCTTTCCAGCAAATCCTCAACAAATTTGAAATCAAAGTTGATGATGATTACTCCGAGCGATACTCCATCAGGATTGTCAATGCTCGCGACCTTGCGAGGGTTTGCAAAGAGGACTATGACGCATGGCGCAGTCTCTGTTATAAACGGATGCTTGCCATCGACGATTTCGGGACCGAGCCGCTTGAGGTTATGGATTACGGCAATGTCCTCTATCCGTTACCCGAGCTGCTTATGACTCGCTACGAGCTTCATCTGTTTACCATTATCACGACCAACCTTACACCTCAGGAGATTCGTCCAAGATACGGCGACCGCATAGCCGATCGTCTGAACGATATGGTTGGCAAGGTAATCTTCGCCAATTCCACTTATAGAACGCCGTAGCCGGCAATTTATCCGACTGCTACGAGGCTCCGTAATCGAAATAGAAGTGAAGATGGAGGAGGATTGCAAGGTTGTTTTTTATGTCCCATAAAAATTGGCTCGTTCAACCTTTCGGTTGCCGCATACGCCTTGGTTTTGAAATCATCCTGATTCCGCACTCAACCTCTTGCCTCCTACATCTTTCCTCCCTCCATTTCTACTTCCAACCAAATTCACAATGATACAGTCAAAACCAAAATCCAAGCGCGGACGCAAGTCCAAACCGGAGTGGCAGCGGCTCCGCAATGAAATCAAGCTGCATCTTGATGACGGCAACTATGCCGTTGTAAAAGATATGGCCCGCGAATCCGGACTCTCACTCAACAAGTTCATCACCCGTGCTGTCATGGGTACTACGATCCGTAAAGCTCTGACTGATGAGGAATATTCAATGGTGCGCTCATTGCAGGGTATCGCCAATAATCTCAACCAGCTTGCACGATGCGCAAACGGCATGGGCTTCGATACGGTGGCAAGCAAGGTTGATAGTATGCTAACAATAACACTCGATTTGCTCTCAAAATTTCGTATGTGATGATAGCCAAATTCAAAAACAGAATTGATTTTGCAGGCCTGGTAAGCTATGCCAATGACATCAAAAGCGATGAGAAGAGAGGAAGGTTACTGTCGTATCAGGGTGTCTGTGTCGTTTCCAACGAGACGATTGCCGACAGTTTCAACACACATCTGCGTTATCCCGACAGTCGTGGCCGAGTTCATCATATCGGGCAACCGGTAAAGCATGTGTCAATCTCATTCTCGCCGGAGGATGCTCATCTGTTCCCCTACAATGAGCAAGGCGACCGCTTCATGGCGCAACTCGTAGATGAATGGCTTCGGGACATGGGGATCACCAATGCGCAGTATATCGTGGCGCGTCACTTTGACAAGACGCACCCGCATTGCCATCTTGTGTTCAGTCGTATCGACCTTGACGGCAATGTAATTTCTGCATTCAATGAGCGTATCAGGAGCGCGAAAGTCTGCAAGGAAATCAAGCTACGCCACGGTCTGACATTCGGCAACATGACAGGCGAAAAAGTTAACCGTGACAGACTGCGACCGATTCAGCAGTTGCGATTCGATATAAAGTCAGCAGCCATCGCCGCCGCAAACAATACATCATCGTGGGCTGAATTCCAACATGCTTTGGAGGAACATGGGATAGAAGCATCTTTCAGTATCAACCGCTCCACGGGAGAAATCCGAGGCATTTCATTCGCCAAAGACAGTTATAGGTTTGCCGGTTCAAAACTCTCCAAGCAGAAACTAACCTATGGCAAGCTCGTCGCGAAGTTCGGAGCATTGCCAGTTGAGGGAGTGGCTGTTTTGTCCACCCTCAACAAAGGCTTCTATGAAGGAAGGTTTGGAAAGACCCCGAATGTGGGGGAGAACGTTTTGTTCACGCCCTCTCGAGACCATAGGTTGAACACTGAGGAGGGTACTGGCAAATTGACCGCACCCTGCCAAGATTCAGGCAAAGGGGCTTCCAAAACGGGAAGTTCTTTTGAGGGAGTGCTACCCAATAGCGCCCCCACTGAACCATCGGAAGTTAGCCTGGTTCCATTGTCTGTGATTATCGACTTACTTGCCAGTTCCGCGATCGTGCAATCTTCCGGCGGCGGAGGCACCACCAACGACCTCGACTGGAATGATGAACGCCGTCGCCGTCAGGAAGCTCAAGAAAACCAATATGTCAATAGGCCTTTCAAACGTAGAAGATGAGCAAACGGATTTGCGATTGAACCATGATAAGGAGTTAATGATTCCTTAACCCCTTCAAACTTCATTGAGGGAGTCATCGTTTTGATGACCCCATTCGGAATCAACAAGTTAAGATAAGAGTGATTCAAAACGGCAATCCCTTATAGTCGCAAAGTATAATCATGCCATCCAAAGCAAGGGGTGTCCGTTTTGGTCACCCCTTCGAACCTCTCCAATGAGGGGGTGCGCGTTTTACGCACCCCCATCAGTATTAATATGTTTCACATAAAGGGTTTCCAAAACGGTAACCCCTTCTTATAGCGACAACGTAATTGCATTTTTAACTTTACAATCATTTTCAAACCATAAATAATGACCCCAAACGATAAAAACTATGTTGACCGACTGCACAATCAGCAAGTCAACGAGCTAAACGAAATCAAGAACCGTCTTCTGATTCTGGAAGGCAAAACAACTGCCACTACCGATGGCAATATCCGGGTCGAAATCGACACCGATAAAATATATGAAATGTTTCTGAAAGCGTGCCACGACTGTCTGCAACAACGGCAGGAACGCCATCAGGAAGAAGACCGCCAAGCAGCAGAACTACTCCGACAGGAATGCGAAGCCAAAGGAGAACGCTACTTTTCTAACGTGCATGAATGGCGTGCCGCCATCGCCCGTGACTACGATGCCTTCTTCCAAAAGATGATCGGCATAAGCAAAATCGCCGACCGTCATTATCGTGACATCAAAATCGCCCTTCATAAAATCCTCAATGAGTCTTCTGCCGATCCAGAGCCTCCTAAAACTCAGCCTCTCTTCTCAAATCTCCCGTCAGGTTTCCTATCCGAACTGACTGCACTCCGTCTTCGCCTCTCTAATTGCATCCGCAATTACCTTACTGGCAATTTCACTCTTCCTCGCGGCTGGACACTTCTAACCATTCTGCTTTATTCCATTTCTTTCATTCTCCTCTTACTCTTCCGCATAACAATTATGGTGTCAGGGTAATGAAAACAAAGAACACGCTTATTCCAAATAACTACTCGCTTTTCGGGTAAACTACTCGGATAATTGTCGAACTACTCGCCAACTACTCGCTTTTTCGCATGAACTACTCGGTTTTCAGGTCAAACTACTCGCTTTCTACTCGGTTTTCATATCATACCAGCGTTGTTTAATTGATTGGATTTTGCCTTCAGATGCCAATTCCTTGAGAATATTACCGACCATTTGGCCATTCTGATCGGGAGTGTTGCGACTGGGAAGAGTCCCGCCGAGATATTCCATGATGTCGCTTCGTTTGGCCCCGTCAGACCCGGCGTTCTGAATGTATTGGAGCACCATGTGCTTTATCTTATCGCGCTCCAAACCGACAACACGGGTATAACCGGAAAGTTGCTTGGTTTTCTTGGCTACTGTCAGCGAGATACGGTAGTTCGGAGCTTCGCCTTCGATGAGACCGCGCTGAATCATATCCTGTGCGACCGTTTCATCAATGCGATGGCCCTTCTGGATAGCGTCAAGAGAGATGCAATCCCAGAGGGTAAGCGAATCGTTATTCTTGAGCATATTGGTGTAACGCTCATCGATGGACGTACCGTAAATGCGAACAGCTACTTGTTGCTTGTCATTGTCAATTTCATAATCAGGCATAGGGAAGCGGCGCTGCCACTGCTCGGTGAACATCTTCTTGATGCCTCGGCTCACTGTGTCAATCATGTTGAAATGCACCATAGCCTGGCAAAGACAGTCGTTGCGGAAGAACTTCTGCGGCTCATCCGTGCTCAAAACCTCTTCCAATGACCCAGGGATGAACGAACCGGCATTAGAGTAGTAAAGAAATCCGGGATTCTCAACGAAGTTGATACGCTGCTGGAGCTGATAATTAGAGTGGGCGATACAGTTGTGAAGTGCCTCACGGATGGTGTAGTCATCATATTGCTTCATCGTGTCGGGGAACAATGTGCCGCCTGGCATCTCGCGCAATGTCAGATTGTGAATCTTGGCAAGAATTTCATCGACCGTCAATATATATGGTACGGAGAAATGCTCGTAATCAACAACATCCTTATTCTTGTCGCGTAGCGTCCATGTCACTTGCACTACCGCCGGCCTCAGCAGATACTCCGAAAAGCTCTTGCCTAAAAGAATGATGGCAGCACGTGTCAGCTTACCATCAATCATAAGACCGCATTTGCTGAGGAATTTTTCATCTGACCAACCGTTGACTTCGGCAACCGGAATCCTACTATGCACCTTTTTGAACATCTTTCGGGCTTTGGCAATCGCAACCTCATCAAGGTCGTCGAGCGTAGCGTTGGGCACAATCTCGGCAGACCAGTCGCGATATGGCGTCTGATTGCGGATTTCATCCTGCTTCGACTGATTGAGTGGCTTCAGACTCTCGCCGTCACGACCGTAAGCAATACCTTTCCACTTCATCACGATATTTCGTGGTGATGCAGGAATCTTAAACATCAGTATGCGTTTGCCGTCAACTTCGACAGGAATAATCTCGCGGAATGTCTGCCCATCGATAGTATGATTGGTGAAGTCATGCTTCAGTTTGTTCAGCGCACCTTCACCATCCTTATAAGATGTGCCGATGATTTCATGCTTCTTCTCATCATAGCCAAATACCAGCCACGCAAAAGGAAGACCACGCAAATTAGCCTCGTTGCTCAATGCCGAGAAATATTTACCGAGGTCATCGAAGTCGAAGTTATTCTCCGCCTTCTTGAACTCCACCACTTCCGATTCCTTGTGCTGAATCAAAGAGTGAAAAAGCTGCCTATATGTTGAGTTGTCAGTTGTCATAATCTTCTATTCGATAGAGTTGTTTTCAGATATTACCAGAATCTCTTCCATATTCTGCTTCCGGTTCAGCGGCTATATGAATCTGTCCTTCTTGGGTATAGCCTACGCTTTTTAAGTCACCTTTAATATCATTGACTAATTGGATTAAAGTTTCGCTACGTTGAATAACAGTCCGTAACTCACACTCCCAAATAGTGATGACTCTCCAGCCTTTGGTTTTCAGCGCTTCGATAGTTTCAATGTCACGTTGGCGGTTTCGGTCTATCTTAGTCTGCCAGAACTCAATATTAGACTTGGGTAGTCGATAATACTTACAGCCCTCATGACCATGCCAGAAGCAACCATTGATGAATATGACTGTCTTGTATTTACGGAGCACAATATCAGGCGAGCCGGGAAGTTTTCTGTTGTGCAGACCATAGCGGAAACCATGAGCGTGGAGATAGCGGCGCACCAGCATCTCCGGCTTAGTGTCGGATGACTTTACAGATGCCATTATTTGGCTTCTTTTTTCGCGTGAAAGCACGCCCATGTCAAATACCTGAGATTGTTAAAGTTTTGGTGGGTATATTGATATTTCTGGCGATGATTAGTCTTGATGTAGAATCATAGACATAATTTTCTATCTGACCTTTCAATATCTTGTCCACAGCCTCGGATATTATGTCCCTGTTAACACAGAACCACTCACGAGGAGATATGATCACCCCTCGCTCATCCGGTATGTTTATATTGAGCCGAACTTTATCAAAGAACGAATGCAATCTGTCTTCCAGCTCTCTTGCTCCCATATTGAAGCAACGATAAACTTCCACAACATCAACTCCGGCATAAAGATAAGTAGGTTCATTGACTGCATTCTTAATTCGCTCGGATACAGATGTGGTCGTGCTACCAATTTTGTAGATATCAGGAACGTTCTTCAACTTGGCATGTCGGCTTCTTAAAACATATACATATCCTTTAGCCACATCCTTTTCGTCTACAGGCTCAGCAACTCGCGATACTTCCTGATATTCAGTAATTGCATAACCTTCTTTCTGGAGAGCCTTGTCAAGAGAACGGAAAAGCATATCTGATGTAGTTCCATTGTCAAATATACAAACGGTTCTTCCATCATAACGGTCACGTTGACCACTCTTATAATCATATGTAGAGGTATCTCCCTCAACCGATTTTAAGTACAGTACCACTCCGCCGAGTACATAAAACCTTTCAGGTTTAAGTTCCTCAGGTTTGTACAAAGCCAATTTCCTTGTTCCATTTTCAAGACACTTATGTACAGTCTCAAACATGGGACGATAGATGTCAAAATCCTGACAGAACTCGCGTCGAGAAATGTACTCTGGTGATATTCGCTCGGATTTTTTAACATGGCGCAAATTGAATATGCTATCATCCAATTCTCCACCAAGAAGATTAAGTGGGTCATCTCCAAGAATGTCATCCAATGTTATGCTTGACACACCATTCCCTTGTAAGAGACCGTACATGTCGAAATCCTTCAGCTCCTTCACCATTCCAGAGTTGTTGCGGATAGCGTTGAGCCTACAATATAATTGAAACTCATATATATCCAAAGAGGATTTCTTTGGCTCACGATTATTTTCTTCGAAGAAATTTACAATTTCCTCAAAGTTCTGAAGCAGGACGGAATAGCTCTTTGATTTTGCAGTTGACTTTGGTTTCAATAACCCCAATGGGTCATTTGCGGCAAAGAAATCCTGTATGTTAGAAGAATTATCAGCCATGACGTTCCATCATTCGTCTCTTTGCATATAACAAAACTTCAGCCAATCTTCTCTCATAAGGGTCGAGACTGTCAAGACTCGGCTCTCGTTGCATCTTCTGCGCGAACTCCGTAACTTTAGGCCAAAGCACCTTCGCCTCGTCATCGGTGACATCTATCCTCATGGACTTGATATACGTCTGGATAGACTTGAACACTCTTGTATCCAGAGATTTCGAAAGAATTTCATAAGCATCCATAAATGGATTCACGGAATAGATGAGATCTATATCTATTTCATTCACATTGATCAATCTGGAAGCGAATTCAAGGAATTTCTGTCCGTTTATATCACGAACATCGCGATGAGACAATACGGAATCTATGACAACGTATGTACTAAGTTCACGGGCTTCTTCATCATTCAAATCTGGCAGAACCTCTTTGATAACCTTAGGTATTAAGCCATGATTTATTGTTTCTGCCGGCACATTCTGCCCAATGGCGTGCTGAATATCCGGATTCTGAAGAATACGTGCTTTAATGTCGACAATGTCATTCTGAATTATATCCTTGACTTTGTCGGATTTTATACCATGGAAACCGTCAATATAAATTGTGCGACCACTTCCGTCATCACGCGTAGGTTCAGTGTCATCACTCCCTGGTATCGGTTCCTTAGGTCGGAAGTTATACTTGGGAGCGATAACCTCCTCCATTAACAGAGAAGCCGAAATTGCTTTCAGAATATTATTGACGCTCTCAACAATCTCTTCTCGGTTTGCATTGGGCTCTGCAACAAGGTTAGTGAACTGTGCATGTGTCTTATTGTCACTATCACGTGTACAACGGCCAATTATCTGCACGATTTCCGTAAGAGAGCCACGGTAGCCTATTGTTAGAGTTGTCTCACAATAAGGCCAGTCAAAACCCTCTTTTGCCATTCCCAGTGCGATAATAATATCCATATCGTCGGGACTTTTGATATTTCTAAGGTAGGACATTATCTTTTCACGCTGAGCAAAGTCAGTATCATTCACCAAATCTGCTACGCGAACTTCTTTCCCATTGTCAGCCTCAAGGTGATAGATGCCATCGTCATCAGTATACAGATATTTGCCTATTGCTCCCAAGATGCCATCTACCTCCATTAGTTTCTCGCGGGTCGATTCCGATGAATTCACATTTGGGATGTAGATTATAGTCTTCTTGTCAAGGTCAAGAACATTTGGATTCTTCAGGGCATTCAGATAGACTCCATTATAGAAATGGAATCCTATGCCAAGGGATTTTAGATATCGATAACCATTCAACTGCTCATAGTAGTTGTATGTTACCTTTTCAAATCTTCTTTCGTCAGAAGGACTTAATACGGCAGCACAATCACCTCTGAAGTATGAACCTGTCATAGCCAAGATATGAGCATTGGTTTCAGACATGATTGTTCTTAAAAGTTCGCCAAGTTTACTGTCTGCTTCGGCAGACACATGATGGAACTCATCTATCGCAAGTAGGCAGTCATTAAACTTTTCAGCACCTATCTTCTGGAAGGCGAATCTGAGCGTTGAATGAGTGCATATAAGCACTTTTTCATTGCAAGTGTCCCCCATAAATTCAGCGAATATCGCTGTTTTCATTGGTTCGCCTCCTGGTGTACACAAGTCATATCTTCGACTTACATTCCAATCGGAATGGAACCCGTGTGAAGAGAGGTCTGTACTTTCAAATGATTTTCCAATTGATCTTTCCGGTACAGCTACAATAACCTTTTTAACAAGGCCTTGACTTAGCTTTTCCAAGGCAACGAACATCAGTGCTCTGGACTTACCTGATGCTGGAGGCGCTTTAAGGAGAAGATATTGAGAGGTATATTTAGCATAAATGCGCTGCTGCATTTCTCTCATGCCCAGCTCATTGACCGCAACGCTTTTGCCATTGCGCTCATATGTTGTTTCAAACAGATTATTCATTTTCAGTCATGTTGTTATAAAGATTCTTTAACCACATTAGTCTCTCCGCATCTGATTCGAAAGGTTGGCTCCTGTAATATGAATCAACGGTTTCGTCAATCCAGAAATGAACTCTCTTCAATTCAGGGGGCATATTTTTGTATAAATCGCCAAGCGATTTGTTGCAGTACTTTTCTCTAACTTCTAACAAAGTTCTTGCCAGATTTCGTAATGTTGCTATTTGCTTAGATGAAATCTCTGGAAAGGGGAAAGTATTATAACATAAGGCAGATGAATAACGCGGACGTTGTTCGTGACCTCCGGCTGCATTCTTAGCCCATACCATATGCATTCTCGATTCAAGCAGAGCCAACAACCATATGTCGCAGTCGAATATAACACTTACATTATTGTTCAGAATAGCGTTTGAACCAAGAATACCCATTTGGAAATACTCGCGATTCTCTGATGTTACGCAAGGAACAATGAGGGAAACTTTTCCTTTGGAGGTTACGTTCGTTTCACGGAATTTGTGAGGATTCTCCCTGCTGTTCTTGGATGAAGTTGATTTTGGAGAAGTCCTTTTTGCCTTCACTTGCTCAATTCTATCTTTGATTCCTGATATAAGAGAAGCTCCTGCCAAATCCTTATCTTCAATCCACAAAACCCACTTTGGAATTCCACTTACAAACTCATCGCCTCCATATAGAAGCTTCATAAACCTCTCTGCTTGAGGGTAAGCCTCAAGGAATGAATTTTTTTCTTCACGAGTAAATGTCAAGGGACCGGCTCCATCAGGCATATTGCCCTTGCGCATATGCGGCAGAAGTTTAGAGAGTGGGCTAGTACGACGCTCTATTCTTATGTTGATGTCAGGGAGGAGGCTCGCACCGATTTCTCCACATTTTACGGACGTGTTTTCTTCAAACAATAGTTTAGTAGATATTTCGCCAGTCGCAGCTATGCCAATTATGACAACGGTTATTCCAGTATTGTCATTCGATACTTCCCACTTGAATGATCTATGTGCGAAGATATATTCGCAACCAGCCTCTACAATCTTGTCCAATATAAACGTGGACTGTTCACCTTGCGAGACGGAATTGGTCAGAACGAAAGCTGCTTTTGCTTTCGTTCCAGCAATGAACTTTGCTGCTTTTACTAACCAAGCAGAACAGAAATCAGCATTATGCAAGACATCACAACCATAGATCTGCTGCATGATTTTTTTTCTCTCTGCGCTTATCTTATTGCATCCCTTAAATTCAGGACTTCCAACAATAAAAAGATTCTCGTTAGGAGTAACATAAGAATGCCAGTCCGTTTTTAATTCATCGGTAACCTCTATATTTAAAGTATTGAATGCATCGGAAATACTTTCTTTATTCAATATCCCCAAACGCTTGAGTTCTCGGGTATGAGTAAACGTCAGGGAAAGTTTACTCAGAGATTTCGTAAGATTATTAGAAACTAAACCGATAAAGTGAGATAAATCCAGAGGATTATTGCACTTAATGTCAAACCTAACCTCAATATCCCTTAGTTGTTGAATAAAACCATTATAAGCAGCAACCAAGAAACAGCCCGGGGAATTCGTCGGGTCGAATACAATTGCCTCATAAATCTCATTGACAACCTTAAACACAGTTTCAGTGGTTGACTCATTAGCCAGTCTCTGCATAAAATCAAGGAACAAAGGCTGAAGAAGTTTCTCCACATTGATGAGGGCTGTCTGATGTCCGAATATTCCTGATTCCTCCCTATTTGTCATTCGGTAAATTAGAGAGGTAAGATATTCAGCATCAATTAGATTCGTATCAAATCTGGCGATCGCGAATATATATTTATAAGCTTCCTTGGATATAACCAGACCTGTAGGAAGTGGGGATATAAAAGGAATGTCAAATCCCTTTATCGTTGAAAAAATGTTTGCCAGTTTCTTTTCATCAGTCGGCGTGTATTCCTTTAATACTTCCTTTATTGCCTCAATCTCCAGCAGGGTCGTGAAATGGGCGATATAAAGCAGTGAAAATAGGAAGCTCCGGATATTCTCCTCGTCGTTATCAGACATCTTGAGTTCACGGTATAATGATTCCACAAGACTGTCAAGTTCTTGGGTACTATATTGGTCATTCCGGTTTGCATCCCAACTCTG
The DNA here is from genome assembly GCA_019416425.1 of Bacteroidales bacterium. Taxonomy (GTDB): domain Bacteria; phylum Bacteroidota; class Bacteroidia; order Bacteroidales; family Muribaculaceae; genus Lepagella. The sequence continues at coordinate 11,263 of DXXK01000054.1, read as the reverse complement.
AAGGGGTTGAAGATATTCCAGATAATCGCAAAGTTCTTCATAAGGGCACTCAACCTTGCCAAGATTATTGTTTAAGATGATAATCTTGGTTGGCTGGAAAATCAAGATTAGCGGTAAAGCCGCCATTGAACTCCCAATTCGCTCCTCGTAATTATCTTCGCTACAGCAATAAATAGCAGCACGCCTATAGACATAGAGTGGACCTGTTTCTCCTTCTGCGATTTTAGAGATGATTCTCGTAACAGTCGTTTCGAGAATTCCATAAGCGCGCAGAAGTTTTTCCACTGCTTTCTGGTAGCCTTGGAATGAAAAATCCGTGAGTATGAGTTTTATATCTTCAGATGCCATCGCTTTGTTCCATGTAACCGAGTATATGTCTTGCCATATATTCCGCCATTTTAACGGGTACCGCATTGCCTATGGCTTGTTCAATGTCGGTTTTAGCTCCTACAAACTTGAACTCTTCCGGAAATGTCTGTATATAGCTCCGTTCTTTTGATGTGAGAGAGCGTACTTTGTCAAGGTCTTTTGTTTTATCCGCAGGATGACAGGTGTAAGCAGTGGGTATTGGTCTATTGACGCCTCTAATCGTCGCACTCGGTTCGTCCACGGAGAATATTGCACGTCTCGCATAGCTTCTGGGATGCATATAGTAGTAATCGGTATCCAAAGGGGAATCCTTTAGATATTCCCTTAAAGTCATCCTCTCAGATGTAAGGTCGGACAGCAGCCACTTTAGGATGAAGTCATCTTCCGCTCCGAGTTTCCCAATTACGAAATATCGGCGTCTCATTTGTGGTACGCCCATATAACTTGCATCCCATACACGCTTGGTTATGCCGTAACCACAGTTTCTAAAAACATTCAAGGCTTCTTCGAATATGGGGGATTTTTCAATGTTATACACGTTCTCCATGACGAACCATTGAGGTCTTACAGCTTCAATTATGTGGCTGAAAATCATAGTCAAGTTGGCTCGTTTACCTTGGAAGTCTCTTTTCCCTGCTATGGAAAAATCCTGACAAGGAGGACCTCCGATAATTATATCGGACTTAAGCGCCTTGAGCTCATCGACAATATCTTGTTTAGATAAGTCGACTTTATGTATTGGGTGTGAAAAGTTTGCTTCATAAATATCGATTGCAGGCTGCCAAAAATCATAGGCACAAAGCACATCAAACCCCGCATTTTCAAATCCGAGACTCATGCCGCCGCAACCGGCAAACAGATCAATTGCTTTCTTTGCCATTGATATAAGTTTTAAGGCATTTTGCAATATATTCGGCGAGTTTCACAGGAACAGCATTGCCAATTGCTTGATTCAAATTGGTTTTGCTGCCCTCTCCCCAATCGAAATCTTTAGGGAAGGTTTGAATCCAACTGCGTTCCTGTGGAGTCAAAGTCCTTATGCTTGGGTTCAAAGGAACAGGATCATTTGGATGTCCGGGATAACCGGAAGGAACAGGACGATCTACACCACGAATTGTCATGGAAGGTTCATCAATGCTGAATATGCCACGCCGAGAATAAGACCTCGGGACTCTGAAATAATATTCAAAGCCGAGAGAATCACCGAAATAGTCGCGTAATGTCATACTCTTTTCAGTCTGGCCTTCCAGCAATAATTCATCGAGAAAGCCATTTGGCTCATTTAAGCCCCCAACAACAACATATCTCTTTCTCCTCTGTGGAACACCGCATTTGCTCGCATCCATCACCATACGGCTTATGCCATACCCGGCTTTTGCAAACATCTTGAGTATAATTTCAAGTTTTTCACTCTTCTGAATGTTTGGCACATTCTCCATCAAGAAATAGCGAGGCTTGATACGAGTAATTATCTCTGCATATTTAAGTGTGAGTTTGGCACGTCCGAGACCTTCGTTCCTATGACCCGCGGACGAATAGTCTTGGCAGGGTGGCCCCCCAATTATTATATCTGGAGAATAGTCCTCCAAATCGGATATGTCGGTGACATCGTTTAGGTCTCTCTTGAGTATGGGATGATTGAAATTTCTGCTATATATTGAAATGGCTTGATCCCAGTTATCAAATGCGGCAACAATATCAAAGCCGGCATTTTGGAAGCCTAAAGAAAGACCTCCGCACCCAGCAAATAAGTCGATAACTCGTATTTTGTTTGTAGCCATGTTAGTTTTGTTCTGAAAAAGTAAAAGAATAAAATATTTCAGTAAGCGTCTTAATCAAGGTTTTCATCAACCTCCAACAGGTCATTTATATCAACCTTTAGAATCTTGGAAATCTCGACAAATTGGGACATGGATGGTTGAATCTTATTTGTTGTCCATCGAGACACAGTCATGTCGGCAACGCCCAGTTTATCTGCCAACCAGCGATTTGTTAATTGCTTGTCGGCAAGAATTACTCTTATTCTATTTGGGTATATTTTCTTTTCCATGTTTGTCAAGTTCATTTACGCCTTCCGGTCTTCTCGTCGAATAAGGCTTTCGCGTTATTCCAAAAAATTGATCGTAATTTGAGATTGTCTTCTGAAGACAAGGTACATGGCTCTTGTTCTGGGTCTGTTCCAATTGTTTTGAAAGAGTTGACCACTGAAACTTCAAAGATTTTAGGGCTTCCTTTGAATTCAGCTCTAATGTGAATAATTATAGGGGTTTGAGTATTTTCAAACTCGAACGTCATAGCAGTAAAGATACAGCCATTATTTTCAAAGCTTTTTACAAAACTGTTTTGACGAAGATTCTGACCTTCAAGAATAGCTTGTTTTATGCCACTCAAAAGTTTGTCATTTTGATTCTTGTTTTCATCGTCCTCACAATCGTTCACTTCCTCATCCTCTTGATTTCGTCCTCTACGGAAAGTAAGAGACTTTACATCCGAAAATCTCCATTCAGAAGGAAGGCCGCGGGTTGTCAGCCCATCAAAAAAATCAATAGTAGCGGAATCTGACAACTCATCGATATTCATGACGTTGATCCTTGTCGATGACTTGTCAATGAGCTGATTAAAGAGCTTTTGAACTTCCTTCCCGTCGCTGGCTCTGCCTCCGTCAACCTCAACTCTCCATTCACCATTGCCAATATCTTCCATATAGAAAGTGCATTGACTTTCCTCCCCTTCAAGAAGTTCTATGCGCCCTGGTTTCTTAATTTTATAATCTAATTGTCCCTGAAATCTAAAAGAATTTCCATTCTGAATACCAGTTAAACTTCCCAAGCGGTATCCTTGCGTGAGAATGGCTTTATTATCGTCTTTACACTTTTCGTATATAGATTGAAGAGAGAATGTCTCATCCGACGATGAAATAGAAAATCCACTTAAGGAACTTTTATTATTGCCTCTGTATGCGAGATCTCGCAATGTCGCTATTGAATTCAACTGCATTATGCAATGGCACAAAACATCTGACACATCCTCCGTAGATGCGCCTATCGTGAAAATCCCCTGAGATTGCATAAATTTGTTCAATTCTGAACGATGAAGAAAACTTCTACATATTTCCTTCAAATCATATTCGGTAGGATATTTCTTAGATTCCATAGATAACATTAATCAATGTTCTGATATTTGCCAGGCAGTTGGTAATTTTCGGACATATGACATATTCTTATGTTAAATCCTTCGAAAATACGACCTGTCACATCTGGTTTTATTTTTCTGAAATCATCGTCAGCCCCATAAACGTAGAGAACTACTGGATGAGATTTTTCCCATTGTACTGTGGATGCAAAAGCCCTTTTGACGAATTCGAAACTTTTAATATCTTTCGAGCCAAAATAGAAAATTAAAGTTTCGACATTGCTTTTGTCGTTGACATCTCTAATCTCGGCAAAAATAATATCGGAGAATAGGGATTCAATGGTCAAAACCTTTGATCTTTGTATGCAATTCCAACTAATGAAATGCGGAGAATACACAAATACTACTTCCTTTTCCCCATCGGCGGTTAATTCTCGAAGCACCTCATCAAGGGCAAAAAGTCGCATTAATCGATCATTTGCCAGAAAATAGATTTTACTCAAACCAGCTTTTCGAGTAGAACGAGATGTCAAGGTGATCTGAGATAAATAATTCTGAAGCGTGGGATAGTATTCCTGAAACTTCATTACATCATAAAACCACAATGCAATAATACCCGTATCCAAAGTTGTGCACTCGGTAACAATTGGGAATTTTTCTTGAAATTCTGCCGAATTCTTTAGCTTGTTAATTTTCGTGTCTAACCGCTTAATCCAATCGATAAGGTTGGACTGGCTGAATGATGTTGTCAAGTATCTTTTGGATTCTAAAATCGCAAGTTGCGGTTTCGTCTTCAGGGGCGTTTCAAAAGAAACTATTGTGTCGATTCCGACATCCTTATGGTCATGACCGGTAACATCCATATCATAATCACCAATTCTCCGCCACCCAAAATTTTGTAAAAGGGCATAAGCCTGTTTATTCCAGACAGAACCGTTGTAAGACTGGTCTTCCATTATTGAATCTGATGTTTTAAGTACGACAATATCTTAAAAAAAGCGTTTTCTTCAGTTTCAATATGAAGAGAATTCCTTGAAGAAATGCACATTTTGAACTTATCACACTCCTGCTTTTTCACGGGTTCCAGAAGAAGAGTTATTTTAGCTATATCTGAAGAATATTCGTTCAATAGTTCTTCTCCGAGTTTATAATCATCTGTATGGGCATAGAATCTACCACGAGCTTCGTTTTTATAAACAAAGTTGTGAATCAGCAAATCGGTAATGAAGACATTGTATGTGCCCTCTTCTTTTAATTTTGAAATAAATTTGACACCCTGGAACTCTACATCTTCAAGGATTATTTGTTTGGGCAAACTATTTGAAATCAAATTCTTGACTTTACTGAAATATTTGTTTGGGAATGTCGTATAAATCAAGCCTGCCTTCACATCCCAATATACTTCTACTTCACTATAGATGTATATGACCTGTTCTTCAAAAGTGCCATTTTCATTGTCATAACTTTTAATAGCTGAAGGGGTCTTGATTAGAATCCGAAGAGTAAGTTCATTTTCTTCAGTTTCTATTGATGTGAATCCAATGCCCTTGTCATCAGAATATCGGCCTATAGTAAGTGCCTTCTCAATCTGTTCGGTGGATAGCGATTTTGAGATTGAGATTTTATTAAATAATATTGTTTTTTTCAGTTTCATTTTAGATATTTAGGGTGTCGGATTCGATAATGATTGTTGTCTTAAAATATAATTCCAACTGCAAAGATACAAAATAATTTTAATACTTGCGCATTTTGAATAACATTATACATAATATGTTATTCCTCTCGGTCAAAATCTATAGCTCTGATTGAAATTATACGCTATAAAGTTACGTGATATCTTGATTGTATCAAAAAATGTACATCGGTTGCCATTAAGGGTAAATGAACCATTGGAGTAAGTAAATTGAGCTGTTAATCTATTGTAGCAACTTGATTTATGGATGCAGACTTATGCATTTCTGATTATATCAATACGTTTGAGATGATGTAAATTCATAAAATGACATGATTTAATCAGTCAATTTCCAAAGGTGGCATGGAGTCGATAGCGGCTTGTTTGAGGGAATCGACGGCGCGGGTGTATTTCTCGGTGTGGGCGAGGCCGCTGTGGCCGAGAATGCTGGCTACGGTCTTAATATTAGCACCATTACTCAAAAGATTCGTTCCGCAACTGTGATGGGCGCAGTGCCAAGTGATATGTTTCTGGATGCCAGCGCGAGCCACCCAATGGCGCAAGGCTTTCAGACACATGGTATGCGACGGCAATGGGAAGATGATTTGATAGCGGTTGCCATCCTTAGGTTGACCGATAAGGTGCAGAAGTCCGTCATTGAGGGGAATGACTACTCCGCTGGCTGCGCTATGGGCTTTGGTCTTGCTTTGCTCAAACTTCAGCAGTTTGTTAGAGTAGTCGACGTTGGCATAGGTGAGGTCTTTTACATCGCACCAGCGGAGGCCGCAGTAGAGACAGAAGATAAAGGCACGGTGAATGTCGGGATTCTCCTTTTCGTAATGTGTATTGGCGAGCAGAACGATTTCTTCCTGACTTAGGATTTCCTTTTTGAGCTGACCGTAGTCTTTCTTGATAGAGACACCTCGGCACGGATTCTTTGCAATTATGTCCTTGTCGAGCGCGGCAAGTATCATTTTCTTGAAACGCCCATAAACCGTGTGAGCGCCTTCGCCTGTGAAGCGGTTGATGAGGTACTCCGTGAACGACTTCATCAAGTCTTTGGTGAGTTGTTGTGGACGCACAACGAGCCCATGTGCTTTCCTCTCCCTCTCTGCCTCTTTCTTTGCATTGCTTTTGCGGATGGTCTCCTTCTCCTCTTTCGTCATCGATCCCATTATTTTCTCCGGTAGCAATTTCCCTTTCGGATCAATCAGGAAGTCGATGAACACGGTCCGGGCACGACGAATCTGGTTAGCGTCCTTCTTTGTATACGAGGCATGATAATCAGCCATAAAGTCGAGATAGTTGACCTCTTCTTTCTTTGCTTGCCAATGCGATAACCTTCCTGATTTTCGAGAAGTTCCTGACCGCGTTCGTAGCGAATCTTTTTAGCTAAGTCAAGCGTTTCCTTGTTCTGTTGGCGTTCAAGCGGAGTTCTCGGAGCCTGCCAAAGATAGAGGCTCAAGAATTCGCGTTTGTTATTGACCCTCTTATATTCCTTCCCGGTCTTGCTACTCACAGCCATAGAATAGCCAAGATAGAAATCCAGAAACAGACTCTCTCGCCCGTCGCTAAGAACCTTTGCCCCCAGCTTCGGGTTATCAGTACTGTCGGTGCTGATCATGTATGTATTGTCAGCCCGAAAATTCTTCCTGTTTACCATGCCGTAATCCTATTTATTCTTTTGAATGCAAATATAATCATTTATTCTGATACGGGTATAAACCAGGTATAAACTTTAGACAAAATAAAGGAATTTTCAAGAATTAAAGAAAATGTCCCACTCTTATAATGCTCTGAATCACAAGCTATTTAATTTCTTTTAGATTCCAATAGATACTCTTGAAAATATGGTTGTGAACCCACTCGCGGCTCAGAGTTAAGCTCCGGTTCTGATAAACCGGAGCTTTTATTTCATATCGTGTTTTGTTTCAAGAATCATCCGGCGTTATTTCGCGGGATTGAGTTCCAGGATCTTGGGGACGATGAGGTTGAGGGTGGTGTCGGGGTCGAGACGATGGCCGCCTTCGAAGTCGGTGCACTGGGTGTAGTGCTCCAGGTATTCCTCCTTGCAGTTCACGGTGGTGTCCTGCGTGCCGAAGAAGGCATAGACCTGGTCCTTGGAGTCCTTGTTCTTGCCGATGATTCCGAACTTGGGGTCGAACTGCCGGGCCTCCATCTTCTCGAATTTCTTCACAAGCTTGTCGTTGACCTCGAAATCCGTAAGTCCGTCCTTGCGCGGATTATGGAATGGCTGGCGCGTGCCGATCATCTTGGTCAGATGACGGCTTACGTGGAAGGATGGGTTGATGATGATCCGCCTGAATCCACGGAACATCTGGGCATACATGCCACCCATGGACGTGCCGACAATCACGGCATCGGGCTCCAGCATGGAGGCAAGCCGTTTCAATTCCGTGATGGCCACTTCCGGCTGAACGGGAATATCGGGTGTGAGAACCTCATGCTTGGGCAGCGCGCGGCGTAGCCGCTGGCATGTGGTGGATTGCCCCGATGACGACAATCCATGCAGATATACTACCTGCGATTTTACCTGTCTCATATCTTGTGTCTATTATTTTCAATCTGTTACTATCTGTTTAACAATTAACCGGGCCAGAAAGGGCCTATAGTGAGGGAAAATCTCAGAATTTGAACTGGAACCTCATCTGGAGTATGTTTTCATGGCGGTCGGGACAGACGGAACTGTCGCGCACATAAGCGTAGCGATACCCGAGGCGTGCGGTGACATACTTGTTGAAGTAATAGTTCAGCGTCAGCGACCAGTCGTTGCTGATGCCGCCGTGTATGTCTTTGTAGTTGGCGTTGACATAGTCGTATCCGGCCACTATCTCCAGCGTCTTGGGACCCGGGTTGGCGATGCCGGCCACAGCAGGGGCGTAGGTGTATTCACGCTGTCCCAACAGCAGACAACGCAGCCATGCGTAGCAACCCTGTGCCTGATAATGCGGCATCCCGATGCGGTTGATGTTCATGTAGTAATACTGAGACTCCAGAGCGAATCGGTCAAGGCCGAGCAGCAGCTCCGGCGTCATCTTGAACTGGTTGCCTGCATTGGCGATAGTGGCCCCGATCATCTTCTCGCGCACCACCTGTGTCGGGAAGTTGGAACTGAGCGTGAACGAGCCGGGCTGTGACTGCCCCTCGGCGTTACGCTTGTGCGTGGGACTCTGATAGCCCACGCTGACGCCGACCTGTAGCATCCTTCCCGTCTCGGCATACGGACGCCATACAAACCGTCCCAAGCCTCCGAAGCTGACGCGTGTTATCTTATCGTCGGTGATACTGTTGTTGTTGCCTAACAGAAGGCTGGCGCCCATGAAGAAATGCGGTTTATTGAGAGTATACATCACGCCCATGTTGCGGCTCATGCTGCCCCAGTAGGTGTCGGAGACCGGAGTGACGATGTCGCACTTGTTGGCTCCGCCTGTCGAGGTCTGCAAGCCGAACTGATGGAAGAAGTATCCGGCACGGATTGTATTCTCCTTATCGAATTTATACTGAATGTAGATGTCCTTAAGGCTGAGCTTGAAGTATCCGAATCCCACATCGATCATGGCGCTCCATTTGCCGTAGTCCACGGCAACGCCTGCACGGAGGTCGGGAATCTGTACGCCATCGGTGAACCCGTTGCCGTCCGGACCGTAAACGGCACCATCCAGCAGAATCCGGCCAACGGGCCGGAACTTTAACTTGGGCTGTACGTCAGCGACACTGTCGGAGGTTGTTTCGGCCGCTCCTACAGTATGGAGTCCCGTCGCCATCAAGGCAGCAAGTATTGTCACAATCCACTTTCCATTCATTTGTCAGTTGTTTTAATTACAATCTTATTTGACCTCATCAAATCAGACTGCAAAGTTAACAAATTTTAATGAAATAAAAAGGCCGCGGTCAATCCGCGGCCCTGACAGTGATTAAAACCATCCATGTTCAGACCTGTCAAGCAGGAACTCAACTCGCTCGGTCAGCCATTGACATAACCGGTCGGCACTTTCCCGGACATTGTAAGCCGGTTTGCGGTCAAACCAGTCCAGACTGTATGATTCCGGCCAAATCATTGTGTCCATCTTGGAACTCGGCTCAATTAAAGCGGCATATTCCTTGATGAAGGCAATCAGGTCCGCCATATCTTCCGAGGCAAACTTTTGAAGGGCCTCTTTATATATGTCCTTAAATTCCTGACGATTTGTAATGTCCTGCAACATGGGATGAAGCACAAGGACCGCCGAGAATGGCATTTCTACAAATTCTCCCTCTTTATTTGGCTTACGCATGTTGAACGCTGCGTCAAAATCCCATACCGGACCAAATTTATAGAGCGCGTCGGTGCCGATCTGTTCTTTATGTATATAAAGGCTTTTAGGATGTCCTAATTCTCCATTAAGGCATATATTGTTCAACAGAAGTCCACGCGCAAAACTATCCCAGTCGAACGTATTCTGACTCCTTCCCGCCTCAAGCAACCTGAGGACACGATTGAAATCCTCCTTCCACATTTCAAGCATCCCGTCGGGTGTGGGGCCATCGGGATTATCCTCGTATAGTTCATCGAAATCAGGATCCTTAACCATTACAGGAAGGTTATATGGCTCGGACCTGAATTTATACTTTTCGTCATATTCGCCGCTGAGCTCAAACAGTATGCCTTTTGTTTCGTCTATATCCACACTGCCGGAATTAATGCCGACTTTTTCAGTTATTAGATATGAACCCCTGGGATGGCCGTTTATGATGACGTTTACAGGCGTTGTATGGTTGGCGTACGGCACGCCTAAACGCCGCGCTATCCAGAATGCTATGGCGTTTTTCATCAATGAGTCATCGATATAGTTTGCAAGAAGCACGTAATTCTTCTGCTTGGCCATTCCGAACAACGAGATTTTCTTAGGGAACTTCATGCGCATAGGCTTCTTGTACATGTTCCATGTAGTATTGCCTCGACCCCGCAGGGAGAGTCTAAGGCTGTCGATGTCCTCGCAGTATCCGTTGCCTTCGATGCTGAGAACAGCATCGACATAATCCTCCTTGCTCCAGATGTCCTTGACATCCGGATAGTCCGGAAGTGAGATGTGCAGCGTGGGAATGTCTGCGACCCGAAGTACGCAGGAGTCTATTGAGGACATAGGTATATCAATCATCTCGCCATTTTCATCCTGGATATGAATCGTCGGGGAGCCGGATGTGGAATGAGTCACGTTTACGCCCGAACGTAAATGTGTGCTGTTGAACACGCTGTCGTTACGATAGACGAACATCTGGGGATCGGAGGCGTAGGCGGTCAGGGTTGCCATCACCATGATGAATGCCGTGATATATGCTGTAAGTCGAATCTGTTTCATTTCACAACAAATTTAAAGGTCTTGTCCTGGTCAATCTGTAGTATGATCATGCCTGTGCTAAGATTCCGGAATTCAAGGTCAAAGGAATCAACAAACTCCTGTTGCGTAAGCAACACGCCCTTAAGGTCGAAAACACGGCATAGATGCGTGCCTGGTATTGATACGCCGACGCCGTCAGCCGAGAATCTTATGGTAGGCTCGGCATCAGCGGTGACTTCGGATATCCCTGAAGTGTCCGTGGCATAGCTGAAATGAGCTATGTCCTGGATATGGAGTATCCGTGGATTCTCATTGTTTTGGAGTATGAGCAGATGTTGGCTGTCAAAATCCATGCGCAAATCTTCGGTAAGCGCTATGACTGACTGCATGCCGTCAGTGAATGTGATCTTTAGCTTTGTCCCGGCATCCTGAGCATTCGCGACTGTCGCGGTGAACAATGCTCCTGCCAGAGTGCATGCCGACAAAAATCTACGATAATGTTCTGCAAATCTCATTGTGTGTTTTAATATATCGTTCCAATTGCAAATTTACGCATTTAATTCCATATTCTTATCATAAATTTAAAATTAATTTAATAGAAATGTAATATTTTTTAAGTATGGGAACTTGATGGCTTTGAGGATCAGGCCTGGCGGGTGAAGCGTAGGGACAACCGCCGCTGCAGGCGGTTCAGTGTACCTGAAGTCTTGACTTTACGGACAGCGATCAGGCCAAGGAGGGGAAGTGCCAC
>DXXK01000053.1 GCA_019416425.1 Bacteroidales bacterium | reverse complement strand
ATCCTGAAGCCGGCGCTGGCCCGCGGCGAGCTCCGTTCCATCGGCGCAACCACACTTGACGAGTATCAGAAATATTTCGAGAAGGATAAAGCTCTGGAACGGCGTTTCCAGAAGGTGATGGTCGACGAGCCTGACGAGATCTCGGCCATATCCATCCTGCGCGGTCTGAAGGAGCGTTACGAGAACCACCACAAGGTGCGCATCAAGGACGAGGCAATCATCGCGGCCGTGCAGCTCTCCGTGCGTTACATCACCGACCGTTTCCTGCCCGACAAGGCCATCGACCTGATCGACGAGGCTGCGTCCAAGCTCCGACTGGAGATGGATTCCCAGCCGCAGGCGCTGGACGAGGCGTCGCGCAAGATAAAACAGCTCGAGATCGAGCGCGAGGCCATCAAGCGCGAGGGGGACAAGTATAAGCTGAAGGAGATCGACGAGGATCTGGCCAACCTGCGCGACACCGAGAAGTCGCTGCGTGCCAAGTGGCAGGCCGAGAAGACCGAGATCAACAAGATTCAGCAGAACAAGATAGACATCGAGCAGCTGAACTACGAGGCGGAGCGAGCCGAGCGCGAGGGCGACTACGCCAAGGTTGCCGAGATACGTTACAGCCGCATCAAGCAGAAGGAGAACGAGAACGCGCAGATCCAAGCCAGGCTTAAGGAACTGCAGGGGGATGGCGCCATGATCAAGGAGGAGGTTGACTCCGAGGATATCGCCGAGGTAGTGAGCCGCTGGACGGGCATCCCTGTCAAGAAGATGGCCCAGAGCGAGAAGGAGAAGCTGCTGCATCTGGAGGAGGAGCTCCACAAGCGTGTGATCGGCCAGGAGGACGCCATCCGCGCCGTGAGCGACGCAGTGCGCCGCAGCCGCGCCGGCCTGAACGACCCGCGCCGTCCCATCGGCTCGTTCATCTTCCTGGGTACAACCGGTGTCGGTAAGACTGAATTAGCCAAGGCATTGGCCGAGTATCTGTTCGACGACGAGGACATGATGACCCGTATCGATATGTCGGAATATATGGAGAAGCACTCCGTGAGCCGTCTGGTCGGAGCGCCTCCGGGATATGTAGGCTACGAGGAGGGCGGTCAGCTGACGGAGGCCGTACGCCGCAAGCCCTACTCGGTGGTTCTGTTCGACGAGATCGAGAAGGCCAACCCCGATGTGTTCAACATCCTGCTGCAGGTGCTTGATGACGGCCGTCTTACCGATAACAAGGGTCGCTTCATCAACTTCAAGAACACCATCATAATCATGACGTCAAACATGGGTTCCGACATAATCCGTCTGAACTTCGAGGGCTTCAACGATAAGACGGATGAGGAGAAGGAGAATGTGATCCAGACCACCAAGCAGGATGTGATGGACCGTCTGAAACAGATAATCCGGCCGGAGTTCCTGAACCGTATCGACGAGACGGTGATGTTCACGCCGCTGAGCCGCAAGGAGATTCTGGAGATTGTCAACCTGCAGGTCAAGAGTGTCCAGAAGATGCTGGCCGCAAACGGAATCACGCTGACCGTGACGGCTGCGGCGCTGGACCTGCTGGCCGAGGACGGCTACGATCCCGAGTTCGGTGCGCGTCCCGTGAAGCGTACCATCCAGCGGATGGTCCTGAACCAGCTGTCCAAGGACATTCTGGCCCAGAAGGTGGACCGCGAGCATCCCATCGTCATTGACGTCAAGGATAACGAGCTTGTATTTGTGAATGAATAGTAATAGGAATGAGGTCTTAGGACCTTATTAAAGTTGAATTGGGTTAGGAAACCTTAATCTTCAGCCATAGCAGGCGGGCATCCGGTGGATGTCCGCTTTTTTCTTAAACCTATGTAATTGTGGGATTGTTATTAAGATATAAACATTAAAATCTTATAAACTATGTCAAGAATTACTGCGGGCGGCATGATCAGCCGCTATTGGTGGATTCCGTTGGTGACTGGATTGATCGCCATCGGTTTCGGTATATGGTGTCTGTGCGACCCGACCCAGTCGTTGCCCATCCTGGCCTATCTGTTTGCCGCGGGCATGGTTCTGGCGGGTGTGATGAACTGTAGCTTCGCGTTTGTCAATACCTCGCTGTACTCGGGCTGGGGCTGGAGCCTGTTCTTGGGTATTCTGGAATTGATTGCCGGTATATGGATGTTCTTTATCCCGATGCCGGAGATGACGGTGATGTTCATGTATATCATAGCCATCTGGATATTGGTTGTGGCCATACAGAGTTTCGTGGAATGCTGCGCGTTGATGCGCTACAGCGCATGGTATGTGTTCGGCATGATCCTGATGCTGTTCTGCTGCATCATCTTCAGCTTCATCCTGCTGTGCAACCCCATCGAGAGCATATACATCTCCTGGCTGTGGATTGGCCTGGGCCTGATTATGTACGGCTGCTACCGCGTGGCTTTCAGCTTCTCGATGAAGAACCTGGGCAAGTTCACCGGCGGAGTCCTGTAATCAATGATGAATTAAAAATGCATAATGCATAATTACCATCCGGATTGAAAGGTTCGGAATGGATTCAAGAGCAGGCAGAATGACCCCGGTAGGGGTCACACAACGTAGCCCCCGGTCAGATTGGCGAAAGCCAATCTGACCGGGGACTACCGTATCCGCGTAGCACCGACCGCAGGGCCGTCGCACAAAGAAACCGTTGACATTATTCATAATCTCCGTCATTTATTACTCTCTATCTCCGTATACTTATAAACTTTTTGTTAAAAAGTTGGAAAATATGAATGAAAGTGTTATTTTTGCAGAGTCTATAGAAGCGATGAGCCTCGCGCGGAATGACAACAACCTATTAACAAAAAGTTTTAGCCAATCACAGATACTGAAAAACAACAACCATACCGGCCGCGATTACAAAACACACCGCGACCCCTATCATGAAAAACCAAAACAAAAACAACCAATTATCAACAAAAGTATGAAACAAAAATTACTCAACTGCCTGTCTGGCGGGGTATTACGCGCACTGTTGCTACTGACAGTTCTCCTCATGCTGGGCCTCAACTCTTACGCCACTACAGGTTCGTTCATTGTGCCAACGGCAAAGGATGATGGTGCTAACAACGTTTGGCCTAATCAGAATCAGTATGATCAGACAATTGTTTCGACTGACAATTTTGGCGGAGTTAAATGGACCGCTACTGCTATCAGCAATAATAAATGGGGTTGGCCTCAAATGCGTTGTGGAAGAAGTAAAAATGCAAGTTCACCCAGTATATATAGCAATGGTGCTGTTTCATATGCTGTAAATAAGGTGATATTGAATGTAGAGGCAATGAAAGATTGGAAGTTGTTAAATTCTGTAAAATTATATGTTTCTTCTGCCTCGAACTTTACGACTGGAACAGCAACTACAGTATTTGAGAATCCGGTAATTTCTAAAATAACAACATCAGGTTCTGAAATAGTCAGCACAATACCTTCAACTGCTTCAAAAGGAGATAAATATGCATTTGAGTTTATTGTAAATGCTCCGGTACCGAATCAATATTATAAAGTTGAAATTAACTTCGGAATTGCAGGAGAGAATGGCCCCTTTGGTATAAATAAGTTAGAGTTCCAGTATGAAGATAGTGCAGATCTCGGTGCCATTATGTATAACGGTACTGCTGCAAATGGACAAAACCTCTCTGGAAACAAGGGCGATGTGTTTACATTCACTGCCACCAATGCTGAGGAGATGGCACTTACAGAGGGCAATAATATTGTGAATGGAACAAATTCGGTTGCATGGACTGCGCCTGCTGTAACCACAGATACTGAATACACTCTGAATATAGTTGCAAAGCAAGGTGCTAACCAAGAAACGGCCACTGTAAAAGTAACAGTTAAGCCTGCGTCTCTGTGTGGTGAAGTAGTGTTTAATCCAGCATCTGGTGAGATTGTAGGAGGTAGCTATGTTACGATGACATGTGATGGTGCTGAGCAGATTAAATATTGGTTTAATGATAATCAGGCTAATGCTGTAACAATTGATGCAACAGAAGCTAAAGTTCAGATAAATGAAGCTTGTACACTTCATGCTACTGGTATCAATGTCGATGGTAAAGACGGTGACGTATCTTCTGCTACCTACACTCTTAAGGCTCTTACAGCCGACGATGTTGTAGATGACATGAATATAGATACATTTGGAATTAAGGGATCTGGATATCAGACTAAATTGTATACAGCTCAGTTGACGCAAGTCGAATATTGTGCAAAGGCTCAGAGTAGCAATGGATTATATATTAATTCAAAAGCTACAACAGGAGGTGTTAAGTCTGGTGTGGTTTCAATTAAGAATGATGCTGATTTAATTATTGATAAAATTGAAATAACGCTGAATAATGCAGCTGACATAAGCAAGCTTGTTGTTATGATGAGCAACAATCCCGGTACATATAATATAGATGATTCAGATAATAAGAAATCATACGTATTGGGAGCGGAAGATGGAATAGAAATTGAGAATCCGAGCAATGAGGCATCCACATATATCTATTCATCGGATGCATCGTATAAATATTTTGCTATAACATCAACAGGTGGCGTAGCCATAACACACATCAAGGTTTATTATCAGGAACCAGCTAAGACCCCGGCTGCTCCTGAACTTGTAGAAAGTGTAGAAGTAACTGATGGCACCATCACCGGAGAGACATTGGCTTTCAAACCAGTAGAGGGTGTATCAGTATGGTATAAGTTGACAATAGAGACTCCTCTGGGTTCACCGATGCGTGAGCCTAACGCACAGGGTTACACAAAGTACACGGACCCTGTTGCCCTGAACAGCAGTGTAAAGAGTGTTAGCTTCTATGCTGTAGATGATGCCACGGGTGCTAAGTCTGCTGTTAGTACCTACGCAGTAGATGTTGAGTCCGGCATCGCCGGCATTGAGGCTGAGGTCAGCGAGGCTGTTTATTACAACCTGCAGGGTGTGCGCGTCGAGAATCCCCTCAAGGGTCTCTACATCCGCGTCGTCAACGGCAAGTCCCAGAAGGTAATCCTCTGATCCTGAATCCACAGACCAGGCGCTTCGCCCGAACCTTCCGGTTCCAACCCAATAAAAATGGTTGCGATTCCAACAGAATCGCAACCATTTTGTATCATAAGGCCTTTGAACCGTCCCCGAGCGCGGCTCGGAGATCCGAATGGCTATTGTTTCCCTTGGCCTTTTGTCAGATTCTTTGCAAGGCTCGGAGAGCCCACGCTACTAAAGATGGGCTTTGAGGTGTGCTTCGCGTGGCCTGGGGACGGCGATCTGCTTCGCGATGGCGTTCAGCTCCAGCGCCTCGGCGCGCGTCATGGCCACGTCCTGCTCCACATGCCTGCATGTGGAAACCATCAACAGCCGCCCCGCGCGGCTCATTTCAAAGAGCTGACGGCGCGGCTTGAACCGCTCCGGAAAGGTGTTGTTTACCAATAGGACCAACCGCCGGCATTGCCCTCGACGCTACCGGATTACCTTGACGATGCCTCCGTCGCTGATTTTGACGATGTTGGAGGCGGTGTGGGGGATGGTGATGGTGCGGCCGTAACGGACTATGTAGTCCACACGGCTCTTGATCTCATCGCTGATCTCTGCGAAGGTGCGCGGTGCCTTCTGGCCGCTACGGTTGGCCGACGTTGACACGATCGGTTTGCCGAAACGCTGGCACAGCGTCCGGCTGAAGTTCTCGTTCGTGATGCGCATGCCCACCGACCCGTCCGGCGCCAGCATGTTGTGCGCCAGATTCTTCGGATGGTCATATATGATTGTCAGCGGATGCACCGCCGCGTCGATCAGCTCCCAGCTGATCTCCGGGATGTGCTGCACGCAGCCCTGCAGCTGACCCTCGCTTCCAACCAGAGCCAGCATCGCCTTGGACTCAGCTCGCCCCTTGATCAGGTACACCTTCTCCACAGCCTCCGGATTCGTGGCGTCACACCCCAAACCCCAGATGGTATCCGTTGGATACAGTATCACGCCCCCGTTGCGGAGCGTCTCCAATGCCTTCGACATGTCCTCGCGAGTGTAGCGCGGCTGCGAATGGTCCGACAGTTCCTTCATAATATTAAAATTAGCAGTTCCACCGTTTGGCGCCCGTGCGGCGCCTATCTTACATCGCGGCGATGCCGCCGTAGATCAAGGTCAACAACAATACCGCCACGGGAATGAGCAGGGGCGCCAGCGACAGCGTGAAGTCGCCGTTGGCCACACGTACGTTGACGGAATATGTTTTGTAACCTTGTCCTTTGCGGTAGCGCTCCCAGCGCGGAGCGTAATATATGGCCAGTTTAGCGAAGCCCACTCCGAACAGAGTGCCGATTATGCCGCCCAAAAGCAGGTCGCTGGGATAATGCACACCCATGTACATCCGGGTATAACATACCA
This sequence comes from Bacteroidales bacterium, assembly GCA_019416425.1. Classification (GTDB taxonomy): domain Bacteria; phylum Bacteroidota; class Bacteroidia; order Bacteroidales; family Muribaculaceae; genus Lepagella. Next base: position 31,136 of record DXXK01000053.1, on the reverse strand, counting down.
GCAGGCCCCACGCCAGCAGAATGACGGCAAAGCGCCGCGTACGCACAAAGGTGATAAGCGCGCCAATGAGCGCGAAGCTGTTGGCCGCGTGGCACGACGGCAGCCCGTAGCGGCCACCCCGGTAGCCGTTGACCACCGTGACAAACTGTGAGAATGGATTGTCAGGATTGGAGGGACGCATCCTGTGGAACATGGGACGCAGAACGGAGGCGCAGAACCAGTCGCTCAGGCCCACGGCGGCGCCTATGACCACCAGCATCAACAACGCTTTGGTCCATCCGAACTTGTAGATCAATGCAGCGAAGCACGCCACGTAGAAAGGAATCCATGTGAACGGCACTGTGTATGCATGCATCAACTGGTCCAGCAACGGCGTATGATAACCGTTGCAGAGAAGAAAGATTGTCTCGTCTAAATTCATTATCAATAAGTGGCCACGATAGCCGGATTAAGTCAAACTGTAGCGTCCTCAGCCTCGCATTGCGAGTCGATGGACTGCAGCCACAGCGTCACGGCGGCATCCGAAGGCATGCGCCAGTCGCCGCGCGGCGACAGACATATGGAACCCACCTTGACGCCGTCGGGCATGCAGCTACGCTTGAACTGCTGGCTGAAGAACCGTTTATAGAACGTTCTCAACCACTTATATATTGTTGTCAGGTCATATTTTCCTTCGAACGCCTTCTGAGCCTCACGTGCGATCTTGACCGGGTCCTCGCCGAAGCGCATCATGTGGTACAGGAAGAAGTCATGCAGCTCGTACGGGCCGACCTTGTCCTCGGTCTTCTGCAGGATATGCCCCTCTTTGTCAGGCGGCAGCAGCTCCGGACTGATGGGAGTGGCGACTATGTCCAGCAGTATGCCGCGCAACGCCTTGTTGTGGGTCTTGCGCGCATAGCCAGCAACCAGATAGCGCACCATGGTCTTGGGCACCGAGGCATTCACGCCGTACATCGACATCTGGTCGGCGTTGTAGGTGCACCATCCTAATGCAAGTTCCGACAGATCGCCGGTGCCTATCACCAGGCCATTCACCTTATTGGCGTAGTCCATCAATATCTGGGTACGCTCGCGTGCCTGCGCGTTTTCATAGGTTATGTCATGGACGTCCGGATCATGGTCTATGTCCTTGAAATGCTGCATCACGGCATGGCCGATTGGAATCTCCACACTTGTCACGCCCAATTCCTCCATCAGCCGCTCGGCGTTGCCCTTGGTACGGGTGGTGGTGCCGAATCCCGGCATCGTTATGCCGTAGATGCCCTTGCGGTCCAGGCCCAGCATGTCGAATGCCTTGACGCACACCAGCAGCGCCAATGTGGAGTCCAGGCCCCCCGAGATGCCGATTACCGCCGAGCGGCAGCCGATGGCCTTCAGCCTCGTGGCCAGACCCCAGGCCTGGATTGAGCTGATCTCGTCGCAACGGCGGTTCATCCGGCTCTCAACCTTGTCGACGAACGGGGTGGGATCGATTGAGCGGTATTCCAGAGGCTCCGGACTGCGTGCTGAGTACTCCAGCGTGGCGCCGATGATATATTTGCCGCTGCGGTCGAAATGGTCGGAGAATGATGAGAAATGCATTCTGTCGTGTCGCAGGTGCTGCACGTCGATGTCGGCTATGCGCATGCATGGGTCATGGTCGAACTCATCGTTACACTTCAGAAGGGTCCCGTTCTCGGCGATGACGGCGTTGCCGGCGAAGGCCAGGTCCGTCGAGGACTCGCCGAAACCGGCCGAGGCGTATATATACCCGCAGCGGCAGCGTGCCGACTGGCCGGCGATCAGGTCCAGGGCGTAGGCGCGCTTGCCTATCAATGCGTCGGAGGCCGACAGGTTGGCGATAACCTCGGCACCGGCCATGCACAGCGCGCCGCTGGGAGGCTCGGGAACCCACAGGTCCTCGCAGATCTCGACACCGAGCTTCACGCCCCCTAAGTCGAACATCTGATTTGAGCCGAAAGGTACCTGACGCTTTATGTTCAACGCCGGATCCGGGATGGAGACCGTGTTAAGCCGGGCGTCCATGCCATAGCCGGATGCGAACCAGCGCTTCTCATAGAATTCGTTATAATCGGGAAGGTATGACTTCGGCACCAGGCCGAGGACAGCGCCATCGCGCAGCAAAGCCGCGCAGTTGTAAAGACGGCCGGTGTGGGCCACAGGCACGCCAACAAGCAGGGCACAGTTCAGCGGGGTGCAAGCGCGTGCCAGCTCCTGCATTGCCACAAGTGCCTGGTCCAGCAATGTGGAATCGTGGAACAGGTCAGCGCATGTGTATCCGGTGACGCACAGTTCGGGGAAAACGGCCAGCTCTACGTCGGCCTTGTCGCACTCGCGCGCCATCCGCAATATGGCCTCGCAGTTCTCTGCCACCGCGCATGGGCGTACTTCCGGCACACATGCCGCGGCTCGAAACATACCCAGATTGCGGCGGAACACACGCTTTGCTCCACTGCAAAATTCTTTCCGATCGGTTGTATTCATATTCTGAATTGGTTTCATCGACAAATTTAGTAAAAACTTTTTGTTTATCGTTAACGTTTAATGATAAAAAGCAACCCTGAACCAAGGAAAAAACGAAAAGGAACTATGAAAACAAGAATCGCTACAATTGCAGCCGGTTTGCTGATGCTTCTGGCAATTGGAATCCCTGAGACTGCGCAGGCCGTAGGCCGCGGTGAGAAGTCCGTGGGAGTGATCGGAGGTTATTCCTCCTACAACGGCAGTGCCTATCTGTCGGCCAATTTCCAGTGGGAGTTCGCCAACCACTTCCGTCTGGCGCCGGAAATCGGAGTGTCGTTCGAGAATGACCATAAGTCGGCGTTTCTGCTGAGCTGCGACATTCATTTCCCATTCCAGGTGTACCGCGGCATCGTACTGTACCCGCTGGTGGGTCTGACCATGAACAGCTGGCATTACTCCTGGGATGATGACGATGAGTACCGTACGCGCGTAGGCGGTGATTTCGGTGCCGGTGTCGATTTCTACTTCACCCGTTCATTCAAGATGACGCTTCAGGCCAAATACTCGGCCATGGCACAGACCAGCGGCGCCTTCGCCGGAATCGGACTGAGCTACGTGTTCTGATGAACTATGTGTTCTGATAAGAAACATACCAAAAAAGGCTGCCTTTGGCAGCCTTTTTTGTATGGGTAGGGATTTTTACTTCAGGGCGTCCTTGACGGCGTCGTTGGGAACCATCTCCTCCTTGAAGACATAGGCGCCGGTCTTCGGCGACTTCTCCATCTTAATCACTTTGGAATATGTACGGCCCTCACCTTTCTGGATCGAGGCCACTGTTTTCTTTGCCATAGGTCAGGGGGTATTATTTGATTTCCTTGTGGATTGTGTACTTCTTCAGGATGGGGTTGTACTTCTTGAGTTCCAGACGGCCTGAAGTGTTCTTGCGGTTCTTGGTGGTGATGTAACGAGACATGCCGGGCATACCGCTGGCCTTATGTTCGGTGCACTCCAGGATCACCTGGACGCGATTACCTTTTGCTTTCTTTGCCATTGTTCCGAGATGCTTTAGAAGGAGAGGATTTTGATGTCGCGGAGGTCGAGGTTGCCCTCGGCTTCAGCCTTCTTGATTGCGGCGTTCAGACCGATCTTATTGATGGTGCGCAGGGCGGCGCAGCTCAGTGTGAGTTCAATCCACATGTCCTGCTCAACCCAGTAGAACTTCTTTGTATGCAAGTTTACCTCGAACTTGCGCTTGGTGCGACGCTTGGAGTGGGAAACATTGTTGCCCACTGCAGCTTTTTTGCCTGTGATCTGACAAGTTTTAGCCATGGCTCTAACTTAGTTCTTTCTAATAAAATAAAAATTCAACTACGGTGTTCCGGTGCCATCTCACTTTCTCATATCACCGCTGACTGCATCTTTTCAGCGGCTTTTAAGGATGTGCCACAAAACGTCTGCAAAATTACAAAAAAAATCGCGAACCACAAAATGATTCGCGATTTTTTTGAAAATCAGCTATAAAAGTTATAAGAATAATAAGAGTTATAAGACTTATAACCTCAGTCCGGGTCCGGCCTACTCTCTATCGTCGAGTCGGATCGCGGCCAGCCTGTACTTGTGGTCGCGGACGAAGTTGATGATGGCGTCGCGTTCGGGTCCGGGATCAACGTCGGCCTCGATGCGCCGCATGGCGTTGAACGTCGAGGTTCCCGACTGGTACAGGTGTCGGAAACATTTGGCGATGTTGTCGATGGTCTCCTCCGAGAACTTGCCCTTGCGCAGGATGAATGCATTGACTCCGTAGTAGACTATCGGGTTGTGTGCCATGACAGCGTAGGGGGGCACGTTGCTGTTGACGCGGCAGCCTCCCTTGATCAGTGCCCATTGGCCGATGTCGACGCCTTCATGAGCCAGCGCGCTGCTGGACATGATGGTGAAGTCGCCGATCTTGACGTCGCCGGCGATCTTGACCGAGTTGCCCAGCACCACATGGCTGCCGATCCTGGAGTCATGGCCGATATGTGTCTGGGCCATGATGAACGAGTAGCTTCCGATTGTGGTGGATTCATTCTCCTGGATGCTGCGGTTGATGATGACGTGTTCGCGAATCACATTGTTGTCGCCGATTACGACGAACGACTTCTGGCCTTTCCAGCGGAAATCCTGAGGAGACGCGCAGATGACGCTGCCCTCGTAGAACTTGTTGTTACGGCCGATCCGTGCGCCATCCAGAATGGAAACATGCGGGCGCACCACGCAACCATCGCCGATGACTACATTCCTGTCGATGTAGGCAAAGGCCATGATGGTCACGTCATTGCCTATCTGTGCCTCGGGGTGCACATAGGCCAATGGACTGATGTTTGCTGCCATGGTACTTTGACTTTATTGGTTAGAGTTAACGTCCTCCACCTACGGCCTGGTACAAGGTGATGCATGCAGCGACCTTGCTGTGCCAGCAATTCAGACTTGCCAACTGGGCACTCAGCAGGCTGGACTGGGCGGTCAGAACCTCCAGGTAGGTGGTTTTCTGGTCCAAAGTTAATAATTCCTGAGTATATTCCACAGATTTTTCCAAATTATTTATCTGTTGGAGCAGATATTCGTGCTTTTCCTTGTTGTTCTTGAACTGGGAGAGGGCGTCGCTGACGTCGCTGGAGGCCGCGAGGACGGTGTTCTCGAAGTTGTTCATGGCCACTTTCTGGTTGGCCTTGGCCACCTTGAGGTTGGCTATGTTCTGACCGCGCGAGAACAGGGGGGCCGTGAGCTGACCCGCCAGCTGGATGAAGAACTCACCCGGGTTCCTGACGATGGAGCCGAGCAGGTTGGTGAAGCCGCCGTTGGAGCTGATCATCAGGCTGGGGTAGAATGCGGCGCGAGCCGAGCTGACGGAATAGTAGGCGGCAGCCACGCCACGTTCGGCGGCGCGCACGTCGGGACGGGCGGCCAGATAGTACATAGGTACGCCGTTCTCGATGCTGACGGGCAGCTCGAAGTCCAGATTGCCGGTCACGGCGTAGGTCTTGGTGGCAGGCTCATGTAGCAGCAGGGCCATGGAGTTGTTCAGTTCGTGGATGGCCTGACGGATGTCGGGGATCGTCGACATTATGTTCCAGTAGTTGGCGGTGCTCTGCACCACGGCGGCCTCGTTGACCATTCCGGCGTTCTTCATCAGCTTCATGGACTCGACTTGGTCCTTCCAGATCCGGGAGGTACGCTGCGTCAGGTCCAGCTGCTGGTTGAGGAGCACCAGAGAGTAGTAGACGTTGGCCACGGCCGAGATGATCTGCGAGCGCGTGGCAGCCTGGTATTCCTGCATCTGATCCACGGTGATCCGTGCGCCGCGCTTGCGGTTCAGGATCTTGCCGAAGACATCGATCTCCCACTGGATGGACATGGGGATGGTGTAGGTCCAGGTGTCCATCTTGCCGCTGCCGTACTTGGCTGCACCGCCGTTAGGCGACAGGGCGACGGCGGGGAAGTAGCTGAGCTTGGCACCCTGCAGCTGCGCCTGGGCGATCTTGACGTTCTGGACGGCATTGTCCAGGTCGGTGTTCTGCGCCAGGGCCGTGCGTATGTAGTCCTGCAGCAGCGGGTCGGAGAAAACCTGCTCCCAGCCCAGGTAGGGCAGCGACGTGGAATCCACAGGCTGCGCCAGCGCCTCGGCGTATCGGTTCATATACGAGTTCTCGATGGGCATCTCGTATTTCTTGTAGATGCCGCAGCTTGTCATGGCTAATGACAAGGCTGCGACAGCGATATATTTGGAAAGTTTCATTTCTTCTTCCTTGGATTGAATCAATTTTCGGGTTCGTTATGCCGCTCGATGGAGTACTGGGCCAGCTCGGCGCTGATGCCGGAAGTATCCTTGTCGTTCCAGGTCATAGGCTTTACCTTCTCCTGGAGGAGCTGGAAAGCGACGTAGAGCGCAGGCACCACAAGCACCTGGAGGATCATACCGATCAGCATACCTCCTATGGCACCTGTGCCCAGGGCGCGGTAGCCGTTTGCGCCGGCGCCGGTGGCGAACATCATTGGGAGCAGACCGATGATCATGGCCAGCGAGGTCATCAGGATGGGTCGCAGACGCGCCACGGCACCGAGGACGGCCGACTTGACGACCGATACTCCGGCACGGCGCCGCTCCAGCGCGAACTCAACGATCAGGATGGCGTTCTTGGCCAGCAGACCAATCAGCATGATCAATGCGATCTGTAGGTAGATGTTGTTGTCGATGCCCATGAAGCGGGCAAAGACGAAGGAACCCATCAGACCGAAAGGCACGGAGAGGATGACGGCCCAGGGCACTATGTAGGACTCATACTGAGCGGAGAGCAGCAGGTAGACGAACAGGAGCACCAGCGCGAAGACGTAGGCCGTGGAGCTGGAGCCCTGCTTGGCCTCCTCGCGCGTCAGGCCGGAGTAGTCGTAGCCGAATCCGACCGGCAGCGTTGCTGCTGCGGTCTCCTCGATGGCGCGGATGGCGTCGCCCGACGAGAATCCCTGGGCCGGCGAACCGGTGACGGAGATGGAGGTGAACATGTTGAAACGGTTGATCAGGTCTGGGCCGTAGACACGTGTCAGCTTCACGAAGTTGTCGATGGGGGCCATCGTGGCTCCGTTGCGGATCTTGATGCTCTTCAGCGTCTCGGGCGACACGCGAGCCTCGGGATTGGCCTGCATCATGACGCGGTACAGCTTGCCGAACTTATTGAAGTTGGAGATGTACATACCGCCGTAGTAGCCCTGCAGGGTCTGGAGCACGGCGTTCTGCGTCAGGCCGGCCTGCTTGATCTTGGCCACGTCCAGCTCGACCATGTACTGCGGGAAGGCAGGGTTGAATGTGGAGTAGGCCATGGCGATTTCGGGACGGGCGTTGAGGGCGGCGATGAACTGCTGGTAGACCTTGTAGAAGTTGTCCAGGCTGCCGCCGGTCTTGTCCTGCAGACGGATTTCGAAACCGGAGGTGGCCGAGTAACCGGAAATCATAGGAGGCTGGAAGAACATGATACGGCCGTCGGGCACCTGAGCCACCTTCTGGAACAGCTGGGCCACGATTGCCTGGGCGGATTCGGTCTTGAGGTCGCGCTCCTCCCATGGCTTCAGCTTGATGATGAATGAGCCGTAGGTGTTGCCCTGGCCGGAGATGAAGCTGTAGCCGGTGATGGCATTACGCATCTGGATCGCAGGGATGGTGCCGCAGATGGAGTCCACTCGGTCCATGATGGCCTTGGTGCGCTCCATCGAGGTTGCGGGAGGCATGTCGACGACTCCCATGATGGTGCCGGTATCCTCGTTGGGCACCAGTGCGGTCGCGGTGGTGGACATGAGCCATACCAGCACTGCGACAGCTGCGCCGACGGTGCCGAATCCGACCAGCTTATGGTTGATGAACCATGTGGCCGCCTTCTTGTAGATGTCGGTAAGTTTGGCGAACACCTTGTTGAATGCGTCGATGAAGTTGCGTTGAAACAGGCCAATCAGGGCCAGGATGGCCACGGCATATGCCAGACAGCTGAGTGCCACGTTCTCGAACGTATACCATCCTAATACCAGGAATGTGATGGCGGCCAGCAGCAGGATCGAGGTGAGCCATGCAGGGAAATGGAAGCCGAGACGCTTCTTGTAGGTCTGCTTCAGCACCTGGCCTGTGGTGGCGTAGGCATCCTTCATGCGCTCGCCCAGCGGCTTGGCGTCGCCGTTATGCGGCTTCAGGAAGATGGCGCACAGTGCGGGCGAAAGCGTCAAGGCGTTGACGGCCGACAGGAATATGGCCATGGCCATGGTCAGACCGAACTGGCGGTAGAACACGCCGGAGGTTCCACCCATGAACGACACGGGGATGAACACCAGCATCATTACCAGCGTGATTGAGATCAGGGCGGAGGCGATCTCGTTCATTGCGTCGATTGCGGCGGTCTTCGCGGAGCTGTACCCCTGGTCCAGCTTGGCGTGCACCGCCTCGACCACCACAATGGCGTCATCGACCACAATCGCGATGGCCAGCACCAGAGCGGACAGGGTCAGCAGGTTGAGCGAGAATCCGAAGATGTACATCAGTCCGAACGTACCGATCAACGCCACAGGAATGGCGATCATGGGAATCAGTGTGGATCGGAAGTCCTGGAGGAAGATGAACACTACCAGGAACACCAGGATGAAGGCCTCGATCAGGGTCTTGATCACCTCGTGTATCGAGGCGAACAGGAACTGGTTGACATCCATGGTAGTCTCGATGACGATTCCCTTGGGGGCTTCCTTCTGGAACTCGTCGAGCTGCTTCTGGATATCGTTTACTACCTGTGTGGCGTTCGAGCCTGGCGACTGCATGATCATGGCTGCCACGCCGATGTGGCCGTTGGTGGTGGAGTGGAAGCCGTAGGATAGACGGCCCAGCTCGATGTCGGCCACGTCGCGGAGGCGCAGGATCTCGCCGTCCGGGGTCGCGCGTATGATGATGTCGCCGAACTCTTTCTCGTCCGACAGACGTCCCTTGTAACGCATCGTATACTGGAAGCTCCGGTTACCGTTCTCGCCGAACTGGCCTGGAGCGGCCTCGATGTTCTGCTCGGCCAGGGCTGCGCTGACGTCACTGGGCATCAGACCGTATGAGGCCATGATGTCGGGCTTGAGCCAGATTCGCATGGAGTAGTCGGCACCCATCACCATGGCCTCGCCCACACCGGGCACACGCTTGATGACGGGGATGATGTTGATGGCGGCGTAGTTCTCGATGAATTCCTCGGAGTATTTACCGCTCTCGTCGAAGACGTCGAACACCATCAGCATGGAGCTCTGGCGTTTCTGGGTTATCACACCCACCTGGTTTACCTCGGAGGGGAGCTGGCTGGCGGCTTTGGCCACACGGTTCTGCACGTCCACGGCTGCCATGTCGGGGTCCATGCCCGGCTTGAAGTACACCTGGATCTGGGCCGAACCGTTGTTGGAGGCGGTGGAGTACATGTAGTCCATGTTCTCGGCGCCGTTGATCTGTTCCTCGAGCGGGGCGATCACTGAGTTCAGCACGGCCTGGGCGTTTGCTCCGGTATAGTTGGTGGATACTGAGATCGTAGGGGGCGCAATATTGGGATATTGCTCGATCGGCAGGGAGGCGAGTCCCAGAAGACCCAGCAGGACGATGAAGATGGAGATCACCGTCGAGAGGACCGGCCGATTAATGAATGTTGCTAATTTCATCCTCTAAAACTTAGGAATTGACAAGTACCCCTTATTTGTTCTTCTTGGGGGTGATGACCATATTGTCCTTGACCGTGATTCCGACACCCTCGGTAACGATGGTCTGGCCGGGGGTCAGGCCGGAAGTGACGATGTAGTTCTTGCCGTCGTTCTCCGGAGCGATGGTGATTGCTGTGGAGTGAACCTTGCTGCTGTCGCCCAGGACATACACGAACTTCATGTCCTGAACCTCGTAGGTAGCTGCCTGAGGCACGGTGATTACATTTGCGTACTGCTGGGGCATCATCACCTTGCCGGTGTTGCCGCTGTGGAGCATTCCATTGGGGTTGGGGAATACGGCCTTGGCCGTCGCCGCACCCGTGGCGGGGTCGATTACGCCGCTGATGGCCACGATCTTACCGGGCTGGTTGTAACGCGTTCCGTTAGCTAACTGCAGCGTGACGGGGGGCATTGCGGCCACGGCCTGCTCCAGCGTGCGGGTGCCGTTGTCAGTCATGGCCAGAATGTCCTTCTCGTTCATGGAGAAGTAAGCGTCCATGTCGCCGTTGTCGGAAACGACGGTCAGCTCGGTCTGCGGCGACACGAGCGAGCCCTCCTTATAGGGAATGTTTCCGACAAGACCGCTGATGGGGCTGGTGACGGTGGCGTAGGAGAGGTTCTTGCGTGCCGAGGCCAGGTTGGCTGCCGCCTGGTTGTACTGGGCCTTGGCGGCGTTCAGGGCGTCGACGCTGGTCTGATAGGCTGCGGCCGAGATTATATTCTTGTCGTACAGAATCTTGTTGTTGTTGGCATTGGTCTGGGCCGTGTTGACGTTGGCCTGGGCTACGGCGACACCGCTCTTGGCAGCGTCTACGGCGGCCTGGAGGGTCACCTGGTCGATGGCGAACAGTGTCTGTCCGGCGCGGACGCGCTCACCCTCGTGCACGTACACCTTGGTGATGAAACCCTGGATCTGGGGACGGATCTGAACGTCGTTGGATCCCTCCAGGGTAGTTGGATAGCCGGTCTCCAGATCGGCATTTTGTTCGCCGACAACCATTACGGCGAGTTCCGGGGCCTGCTGCCCTTGTTGCTGCTGCTTGCCTTTGCACGATGCCAGGCTCAGGACGCCGAATGCACCGAGAGCCGTCAAATAGCAAAATCGTCTGGTATTCATATATATCTATTTGGTAATTGTTTCTATATCAGTAATCTATCGGGTTTTAAGAGAAAACCGAAAATGCAATATGGGTTTTACGAGTTGCAAAATTACTAATTTTCACCTTTATAACAAAAAAAAAGACCGCCGAAAGCGGTCTTTTAACAATTATTTACCACTGAAAGGAGGTGGTGTGTCGATGTCGTCGTCATAGTCGGCGTGTTCCGCGCTGTCGGAGACGGGAATGCCTTTGGGCTGTTTGCCTGAACCGGCGTTGCTGCCGATCTGGCCGGCCTCCTGCTTCTTGTTGATCTCGATGATCTCGTCGGTGCGGCTCTTCCACTGGCGGGGACCCAGGATGCGCTGCACGTCGTCGTGGTAGATGACCTCGTGCTCTACAAGCTCGTCGCGGATCTGGTTGTGCTGCTTGGCGTACTTGCGCAGGATCTCCTTGGCGCGCTCGTACTGCTCGTTGACGATGCGCTTCACCTCCTGGTCGATTATCTGGGCGGTCTCGTCGGAGTAGGGCTTGGTGAATCCCATCTCCTGGCCGGTGGAGTCGTTGTAGTTCAGGTTGGGGAGCTTATCGCTCATGCCGTAAACAAGGACGAGCGAGCGGGCTATCTTGGTGCACTTCTCCAGGTCATCGCTGGCGCCGGTGCCGATCTGTCCCAGGAACACCTCCTCGGCGGCTCGTCCCGCCAGAAGGCCGCACATTGTGTCGAGCAGGGCCTGTGTGGGGATTATCTGACGTTCCTCGGGGGCGTACCAGGCGGCTCCGAGCGCTCGGCCGCGCGGCACGATGGTGACCTTGACCAGCGGATTGCCGTACTGGATCATCCAGGTGACGGTGGCATGGCCCGCCTCGTGGGTGGCGATGCTGACCTTCTCGTCGTCGGTGATGATGCGGCTCTTCTTCTCCAGACCGCCTACTATACGGTCGATGGCGGCCATGAAGTCATCCCAGTCCACGAGCTTCTTGTTGTTGCGCGCGGCGATCAGGGCGGCCTCGTTGCAGACGTTGGCGATGTCGGCGCCGCTGAAGCCCTGGGTCTGGCGTGCCAGCTGCTCGATGTCGAGGTGGGCGTTCACCTTGATGTTACGGAGGTGAACCTTGAAGATGGCCTCGCGGTCGGTCAGCTCAGGGAGGTCCACATAAATCTGGCGGTCGAATCGTCCGGGACGGAGCAGAGCCTTGTCGAGCATGTCGGCGCGGTTGGTGGCGGCCAGACAGATCACGCCGTTGTTGGACTGGAAGCCGTCCATCTCAGTCAGCATCTGGTTCAGGGTGTTCTCGCGCTCGTCGTTGCTTCCCATGTTGGGATTGCGGCCACGCGCGCGGCCCACGGCATCGATCTCGTCGATGAACACGATGCAGGGGGCTTTCTCCTTGGCCTGCTTGAACAGGTCGCGGACGCGTGCGGCACCCACGCCGACGAACATCTCGACGAAGTCCGAGCCGGACATTGACAGGAACGGAACGCTGGCCTCGCCTGCGACGGCCTTGGCCAGCAGCGTCTTGCCGGTTCCCGGAGGACCCACCAGCAACGCGCCTTTAGGAATCTTTGCGCCTAAGTCGGTGTATCGCTGCGGGTTCTTCAGGAACTCCACGATTTCCTCGATCTCGACCTTGGCCTCCGACAGTCCGGCCACGTCGTCGAACGTGACGTTGGTGCCGTTGTCCTTATCGAACACCATGGCCTTGGACTTGCCGACATTGAAGATGCCTCCGCCGCCGGCACCACCGCTCATCCGCTTGGACATGTAGTACATGAAGAAGAAGATCAGGAACACCGGACCGAAGTACCATATGAACTTCATCAGGTCGGAGCCCTTCTCGTAGGTAACCTTGATGGCAGGTTTACCCTCGGCCTGGAGCGATGTGTTCCAGGTGTCGATCTTCTCCTGGATCTTGTCCGAGGAGGGAATGGTGGTGACGAGTTTCTTGTCGCCGGCGAAAGTGGAGCTCATGTCGAACTTCTGGTTCTTGGCTCCCTGTGTGGTCAGGATACCTTCGGCGGTGCCGCTGCCGGCCTGGACGGCGATCTTGTCGAAGTCTCCGGCCAAGGCGGCATGCTCGAAGTCCGACCAGTCAACCTCCTTGGACTGAGAGCCGTCCTGGAAGTAGTACAGAGCCAGAAGGGATATAGCGATAAGGGCATACATCCAGTACATGTTGAATAACGGACGCTTGCTGCCTTGTTTCTTTCTGTTTGGTAGTGCCATATTGGGAAGGGTAATGAAGGATTGTCAATCAAGGTCGGGGATGAGGTTTATCTCGGCGTCGCTCCATAGGTCCTCGAGGTTGTAGGTCTCGCGGAAATCAGGCAGGAATATATGGGCTACGACCGAGCCGTAGTCCATGACGATCCACTGCGCGTTTCGCTCGCCGTCGGTGTTGTAGGGCTTCGTGTGGCATTCCTCCAGCACCTTGTCTCGTATGCTGTCGGCGATGGACTGAACCTGTGTGGTGGACCTGCCCTGGCAGACGATGAACCGGAAGGCGGGGGCGCTTTCCAGATTCTCAAGGTTTATGTCGGCTATCCTGGAGCCCTTGACGTCCTGGATGGCATCCACGATGGTGTCGGCCAGCAGGTCGGTGATGTTTCTTTGTGTGTCGTTGTTATTCGGCATTCGAGTTAGTTTCAGTTGAATTGTTTATGATAAGCATGGACTGTCTGTGGAGTCAGTCGGACATAAAATAAACAAATAAAAGGCCAAAAAGGATGAATGGCCGTGCAAAGATAGTGTATTTACGTGAAAAAAACAAAGGGAGCCTTAAAAAGGCCCCCTTTGGCGTGATGCGACGGGATTATTCCACGGGTTCGAGCTGGACGGTGAAGTGACGCATCAGCTCGGCCTCCCAGGTGATGCGGACGCCGTGCGTGATGGACTCGCGGCGGTCGTAGACGTTCTTGAGCGCGGCTGCGATGACGCGCATATGGTTGTCTGTATATGTGCGGCGGGGGATTGCCAGACGGACAAAGTCGTTGCCTCCGAATCGGTTCTGGCGCGTCACGGGGTCGCGGTCGGCCAGGATATATCCGATTTCGCAGCCTCGGATACCGGCCTCGCGGTACAGCTCTACGGTCAGCGTCTGGGCCGGGAACTCCTCTTTGGGCACGTGGGTCAGGACCTTCAGTGCGTCGACGAAGATGGCGTGGCCTCCGGCGGGACGCTGGTAGGGGATACCGTACTCATCGAGCAGGCTTGCAAGGAACTCCACCTGATGGATGCGGGTACGCAGCATGTCGAACTCCGTGTTCTCGTCCAGACCGACGGCCAGCGCGGCCATGTCGCGGCCGTTCATGCCGCCGTAAGTCAGATAGCCCTCGAACGGAATGCAGAAACGCTTGGCACCTTCATAGACGTCCTCCCAGCGTGTGGCGATGAAGCCACCCATGTTGACCAGTCCGTCCTTTTTGGCCGACATAGTCATGCCGTCGGCCAGCGAGAACATCTCCAGCGTGATCTCCTTGATGGTCTTGTCGGCGTAGCCTGGCTCGCGGGTCTTGATGAAGTAGGCGTTCTCGGCAAAGCGTGCCGAGTCGAAGAACACGCGCTTGCCATACTTGTCGGCGATGGCACGAACCTCGCGGAGGTTCTGCATGCTGACGGGCTGGCCTCCGGCGGTGTTGTTGGTTATGGTGACTATGATGAAGGGAACCCGGTCGGCATGCTCCTGCAGTGCCTTCTCAAGCTTGGCGGAGTCGACATTGCCCTTGAAGGGAACTTCCAGCTGGGTATTCTTTGCGTCATCGACGGTGCAGTCCACGGCGAATGCCTTGCGGGCCTCGATGTGGCCCTTGGTGGTGTCGAAGTGCGAGTTGCCCGGCACGTAGTCGCCCTCCTTGACCAGATGCGAGAACAGGACGTTCTCGGCGGCGCGTCCCTGGTGTGTGGGGATGACGTACTCGAAACCGGTGATGCGGGTGATGGTGTCCTTGAGCTCGAACCAGGAGCGAGCGCCGGCGTACGATTCGTCGCCCATCATAAGGGCTGCCCACTGGCGGTCGGACATGGCTCCGGTGCCGGAGTCGGTAAGAAGATCGATGTAGACCTCGTCGGCCTTGAGTTGGAACACGTTGTAATGTGCTCGTTTCAGCCATTCCTCACGCTCGGCGCGGGTGCTGGTGCGGATGGGTTCAACCATCTTGATCTTCCATGATTCTGCGTATGGCAATTCCATGATATTTATGATTTTATGGTTAGGTTTATCTTTTTATTTAGGTGACAGCGTGCGGTCGCCTATCTCCTTGGCGAGCAGGCTGCGCAGATGCATGATCGAGTTGAGTTTCAGCTGCAGCTTCTGCTCATGCTCCAGGTCCATGTCCGAGGCGTTGTCTGCGAACTGCTTGAGCAGCAGCTGGAGCTGGCGGTTCAGGATTTCGGCCTTCCATTCCATGATGGCACGGGGCACAAGCATGTCGAGACGGTTCTCCTGGCGCTCGCTGTCGGGCATGTTGCTGTAGATGTTGCTGAGGTGGTGTTTCTCGCGCAGCAGCTCTGTGGCGGCGTCGCGCACCATGTCGTCCTCGTGGCTGGCCAGGAAACGCGCCGGCCACACCTTGATGAAGTCGTTGACCTGCTCCTCGGCCCAGTCCTCCAGCTCCTTTTCCAGCTTCTGCTCACGGCTGTTGATCTGCGACACTGACAGATCGGCTCCGGCGATCTCCTCGATGCCCTTGCGGCGCCGCTCGTCCTTCTCCGTCTCTATCTCCGAGCGGCGTTGGAACAACGCACGGTCAAATTCAGGCTTGACGCGCTTCAGCTCGTTGAATATTGCCTCGTATTCCGGGATTGAGAACTTGATGTCATCGGCGTCAAGCTCGCTCTCCACGTATTCCAGCACGTTCATCAGCTCATCGTCATCCTCGTCGATTGTGCTGAAGACCTCCTTGTAACCGTAACGGATGCAGTATTTTATTATGGACATCTCCAGCGGGCGGAATGTCTCGTCCACCTTGGGGCGTTGGGTCGCTGACTGCATTCCGGCCACGGTGAGCCCTATGGAAGGACGGTGCGGGTTGGACTGTGGTGCGTCTGGCTTGAGGTCTCCCTCGGTGTTTCGCTGGCGGCTCCACTCACGCTCCTTCTTCCACTTCTGTATCAGCAACTCGCGGGCACGGCCCACTGATGTTGCTATGGATTCCTCGGGGACTTTGAGCAACCGGGCGCATTCCTGGATGTAGACATCGCGTGCCACGGGGTCCGGGATATGCGCTATGGACTCCACGACACTGTTGACGGCGTTGATGCGCTTCTGCGGGTCGCGGGCTGTCTCTGGCGTGAGCAGCACCTGGATCTTGAAGCGGATTATGTCCGTCTCATGCTCCTGGACGTAGGCCCGGAATTCCTCGGGGGTATGCTTACGGGCGAACGAGTCGGGGTCGTCGCCGTCGGGCAGCAGCAGGACCTTGACGTTGAGCTTGTGGCTCAGCAGCATGTCGATTCCGCGCAGTGAGGCCTTGATTCCGGCAGCGTCGCCGTCGTAGATCAGGGTGATATTGTCGGTAAGACGGTGAATTAAGGCGATCTGACCGTCGGTCAGGGCCGTTCCCGATGACGCCACCACGTTCCTGAGCCCAGACTGCCACATGCCGATCACGTCCATGTAGCCCTCCACCAGGAAGCATTTGCTCTCCCTGACGATGGCGGCGCGGGCCTGGAAGATGCCGTAAAGCTCATTGCTCTTCTTGTAGAGCTGTGATTCCGGCGAGTTGATGTACTTGGCCAGTCCGCCCTTCAGGTCCCGGCCGCCGAAGGCGATCACCTTGCCGGAATTGTTCAGGATCGGAAAGATGACGCGGCCGCGGAAGCGGTCGTAGTCGTTGCCATGCTGCGAGGAGCCGACCAGGCCCAATGTCTTCAGGATGTTAAGGTCGAATCCCGCTTTGCGGGCCTCGGATACCAGGTGCGAGCCGTTGTCCAGTGCATAGCCTAAGTGAAACGCCTTGATTGCTTCATCGGTGACACCGCGCTGAGTCAGATAGGAGAGGCCCACGTCGCGTCCCTCGTCAGTTTCCTTAATGTCGCGCTCCATCAGGTTCATGGCCCATTCGTTTGCCACGAGCATACCCTCGCGCTCGGTCTGCCGCTGGCGTTCCTCGTCGGTCAACTCGCGCTCCTTGACCTCGATGCCGTACTTCTTGGCCAGATGCAGCAGCGCCTCATGGTAGCTCAGCCCCTCCTTGTTCATTATGAAGTTGACAGGCGAACCGCCCTTCTTGCACGAGAAGCAGTAGCAGAAATTACGCTTGCGGCTGACCGAGAATGATGGTGTGCGCTCGTTGTGGAACGGGCAGAGTCCCATATAGTTCTGGCCGCGGCGGGTCAGATGGACATAGTCCGACACCACCTCCACGATGTCGGCGGCATTCTTGATACGTTGGGCTGTGGCTTGGTCGATCACCTTATAGTGCTTAGGATTGCGTCTATCTTCTCGCCGGTCTCTCGGCGCGTGGGCACCAGAGGAAGTCGGAGCTCGTTCTCGATGAAGCCCATCTCGTGGAGCAGGTATTTGATGCCGGCGGGATTGCCGTCGACAAAGAGCTCGTCGTAGAGTTTCTGGAACTTGTAGTGGATCGGGAGGGCCTTCTGGAAGTCACCGGCCAGGCACATGCGCACCATATCGCCGAACTCTCGGGGAAAGGCGTTGCCTACAACGGAAATCACACCCTCGGCACCTAACGATATCAGGGGATAGGTCAGCGAGTCATCTCCTGAAATCACCTCGAAGCCCTCGGGGCGGTTGTTGATGATCTCCTCGATCTGTTTCATGTTGCCTGAGGCCTCCTTGACGGCGATGATGTTGGAAAACTCATGCGCCAGTCGCAACGTGGTGTGAGCCGTGAGGTTTACGCCTGTGCGTCCGGGCACGTTGTAGAGCACAACGGGGAGCAGCGAGGCCGAGGCAACCTCGACGAAGTGACAGTAGAGTCCTTCCTGCGACGGCTTGTTGTAGAAAGGTGTGACCGAGAGTATTGCCGAGAACCCATCCAGGTCTGTGCGGCGGATCTCGTCGACCAAGGCCACGGTATCGTTGCCGCCCATACCGGCGATCAGAGGCACCCGGCCGTTGTTGCGGCGCACGCAGAAGCGGCGCACGGCATCCTTCTCCTGGGCAGTCATCGTGGCGCTCTC
This sequence comes from Bacteroidales bacterium, assembly GCA_019416425.1. Taxonomy (GTDB): domain Bacteria; phylum Bacteroidota; class Bacteroidia; order Bacteroidales; family Muribaculaceae; genus Lepagella. The sequence goes on along the minus strand of DXXK01000053.1, from coordinate 13,195 downwards.
GCCTGTGGTGCCTAACACCACCAGGTAGTCCGCGCCGTTGTCTATCACATGATCCAGCACCCGTGCCAGGGCATCGTAATCTATATTTTTTTCATTGTCGAAAGGGGTGACCAATGCGACACCCAGTCCGCGTAATGACAGTGAATCCATATGGTTGTATTTATGACTGCAAATATACAAAATTTATACCATTCGACAAAGTACTTGGCCAAAGTTACAGAAAAAATCTTTATCTGCTCAAAGTCCCTGCGGGATACAGAACGGCGGAAACCAGCGTTTTATTTTTTAACAGACTTGGTCGGTGGTGTATTCTTGTCGGGAAGAGTTGGCCACGGGAATGACTGCGGGTTGACGGTCATGTCGAGTTTAGGCTGTTTGAGACGTACGCTGACGTATTGACGGAGTTTGGCGCGGTCGGTTTCCCTCAGGCCCTGTGGCGCATTGACGAACAGCATGTTGACCGTATCGGATCCCCCCGACGTCGAGGAGGCCACCATCCTGCTGATGGCAATGTCGCGCACGGCGGGGAACAGAATGCGTACCTCGGGGGCGATCACCTTGCTGTCCTCGCTGAACTTGTGGGCCGATGCGATAACCGTATTGAGCGAGTCTATGGTGTTCTGCCGTGCCGTAAGCTGGTTCTGCATTATCTGGTAGAATTTGTCCGGGTCGGCGGTGGTATTGCTTTCGTTCAGGGTGAATCCCTGTTTGATGGTCAGGATCGTTCCTCCAAGTCCACAGGAGTCCATTTTGTTGATCATGGCTATCTGCAGCGAGTCCTTGGGGAGTGCCTGGCCAATAAGCGTGACATTGATGTAGCGTTTGCCGTTCTGGGTGTATTCTTTGTGGTTCAGCACCTGGGTATTGGGGAAGTCCATCTCGTTCTCTATGAATTTCTGCGCTTTCTGCAGGAATATGTTGTCACTGATCATCAGGACGGTCAGATAGACGCTGACGCCGACGGTCAGAGTCACGACGGCGTAGACGATTCGGTTGACGCGACGCGAACGCCTGACGTTCTGGTAAACGACGGGTTTGAAATGGAACAGCTTGATGCCTACCCACGACGCGACGAAGATGAAGATCATGTTGGTGAAGAAGAGGTAGAACGCGCCGAAGAAGAAATTCCACTGCAGTGTAGCCAGTCCATAACCGGCGGTACACAGCGGCGGCATCAGTGAGGTGGCGATGGCCACGCCCGGCAGAACCTGTCCCTTGTTCTTGGCGGCGATGCTAAGGATGCCGGCGGCACCTCCGAACAGGGCCACGAACACATCGTAGATGGATGGCGACGTGCGTGCCAGCAGCTGACTGGATTCCTCGTACTGCGGAGAGATCATAAAGTAGAGGGCCGAGGTGAGCAGTGATCCAAGCACAGCGGCGCCGATGTTCTTGAGGCTTCGTTTCAGAAGGTCGAAATCACAGATGCCGATTCCGAGTCCCATGCCTATGATGGGACCCATCAGCGGCGATATCAGCATGGCTCCGATGATGACGGCGACGCTGTCGGTGTTCAGACCAAGCGAGGCAATGAAAATAGCGAAAATCAGGATCAGCAGTTGCGAACCCTTGAAGCTCACGCCGCTTCGGATGCTTTCCTCGATTTCGGCCTGGCTCTCCAGATCGGCCATCGGATTGAGATAACTTCTGATTTCACTCCATGTGGACTGGAGCCATTGTTTCATAGTGGGTCTGTCCGGAGCGTCCGCGCCCGAGGCCGGGACAGTCTCGGTGGTGCCGGTGTTTTTGGTAGTATCAGTGGAATCGGAGGTCATACCCTGTCATGTTAGAATTACAACAATATAACATGGAGGGCTTCAATTATGTTTTTCGGATGTCAGGAATGGAATCAACGTTTCCAGAAGGCCGGGGTCAGAACAAGAAGGACAGTGAAGATCTCGAGACGTCCCACCAGCATGGTGAAGGAATAGCACCACTTGGCCAGGTCGGAGATGCCGGAGTAGTCGCCGCTGATGCCTGTCATCGGGGTTCCCATTCCGGTATTGGCTATGGACTGCAAAGCGCAGAACATGCCGTCGCCCAGCGGCAGTCCGGTCAGGGAGGCCACGGTGCCGCTGACCAGGATGATAAGCATGTACAGCACCAGGAACGCCAGGGTCTTGTAGATCAAGCCCGGGGGTGTCCCCTTGCCGTTGAGTATGACCGTGGTGACGGCGCTGGGATGCATTATCTTGTGGAACTCGTTCTTGATGAACTTGAACAGGACGATGAACCGGTCGATCTTGGCGCCTCCGGAGGTGCTTCCGGCACAGGCGCCCATGAACATCATGATGAGTATGGCCACGATTGCCAGCGGTCCCCAGGTGACGAAGCCTGGAGCAGTGATGCCTGTGGATGATATCATGGATACGGTCTGGAACAGCGGGTTGACCGTGACATCCTCGACATCGGTGTATGTGCCTTGAATCAGCACATCGGCGGTCAGGCATACGTAACCGGCCAGCACTATCCAGCAGTAGACTTTGAAGACGGTATTCTTGAACAGGCGCAGCGTGCGCCCCATGCAGGCCTGGAATATCAGCGATAGGTTGACACCCCCCAGGAACATGAAGATGATGAGCACCACCTTGACGTACACTGTGTTGTAATCGGCAAGGCCCCTGTCGCATGTGGCGAACCCACCTGTCGACATGGTGGAGAGTCCATAGCACAATGCATCGAAGAAATCCATATTGGAGAAGGAGAGAAGGATTACGAGCATTGCGGTCAGAACGATATATATGCTCCACAGTCCCTTGGCGGTATTGCTGACGCGTGGGCGCAGCTTGTCGTGGGTGATGCCTGTGACCTCGGCGTTGAACAGCAGCAGTCCGCCCGAGGAGTTGAGCATCGGGACCACGGCCAGGGTGAAGAGCAGGATACCGAGACCCCCGAACCATTGCATCAGGCAGCGCCAGAAGATGATGGCCTTGGGGACACCGTCCAATGTGGGGAGCACGGAGGCTCCGGTGGTGGTGAATCCCGACATTGTCTCGAAAAAGGCGTCGGTGACGGAGTAGTGCGTGCTGTAGAACAGAAACGGCAGCATGCCGAACAACGACAGCACCACCCAGGTCATGCCTGTCAGTAGAATCGCCTCGCGGCGTCCCAGTTCCTTGGACTTGGGCTTGAGGCACATCATGACGGCCCCCGAGCCTCCGGTTATGCCTGTGGCCAACAGGAAAGGAATGGGGCTCTCGCCGTCGTAAATCAGCGCGATCAGGCTGGGAAACAGCATGAACACCGCCAGAATTGTGAGAAGATATCCCTCGATACGCGCCAACATGATGATGTTGATGTACCGGCGGTGACTGAATCGAGGTAACTTGAATCTCATATCCGACAGTTTACGAAAACCATTTCTCGATCTTGTCCAGCGTTCCCTGCAATGTGAAGAGCACCACGTAATCGCCGGCCTCGATCTGGGTGTTGCCGCCGATCAGGCTGGCCTGCCCGTCGCGAATGAGACCCGCCAAAGTCATCCCGAAGGGAAGCTTTAGGTCGCGTATCGGTGCCCGGGTGATACGTGAGTCAGGCTTGGCCTGGATCTCGGCCACATCTGCATCGGCCAGCGACAGGAAGCGCGAGTTGCTCTGGTCGGAATCCAGCAGGATGTTGTATATATGGCTTGATGCCAGGAGTTTCTTGTTTATGATTGTGCCGATGTTAAGGTTTTCGGCCAGAGGGACGAACTGCAGGTTCTCGACATCGGCCACGGTCTTGCGCACGTTGAATTCCTTGGCAGTCATGCAGGCCAGTATGTTGGTTTCGGAACTTCCTGTCATTGCCAGGAAGGCATCGTACTGGAAGATGTTGTTCTCGCGCAGGACCTCGATGTCGCGGCCGTCGCCGAAGGCGATCTCGCAGTCGGGCAGCTGGGTTGCCAGTTTCTCGCAGCGATCCATGTCGATATCGATGATCTTGATATGGAACTTGTCGCTGTATAGGGTGGCGAAACGATGGGCTATCCGGCTGCCTCCCATGATCAGCACCTTCTTGATGACACGTTTGGTCTTGCCGCATAGGTTGCGGACCTCCTGGATGTAAGGCGGCGTGGTGATGAAATAGACGATGTCATCGTTCTGGATGACGGAGTCGCCGTTGGGGATGATGGTCTCGTTGCTGCGCTTGATGGCCGCGATGTGGAAGTCATGGGTCTTGAGAGGAAGGTCCTTGATCTTGACATTCAGGATGGGGAGGTTCTCGTTGCGGATCTTTACCCCGATCAGCAGCAGCTTGCCGTCGTGCAGCTCTCCCCAGTAACGCGCCCAGTTGTGGGCCAGCGATGTGGCGATTTCGTTGGCCGCGACGTTCTCGGGGTATATAAGGTAATCCACGCCAACATCGTTGAGGATGTCGCCGTTGCGTCCCTTCAGGAACTCAGAATTGTCGATGCGCGCCACAGTCCTGGTGGCGCCCAGCTGCTTGGCGATGGCGCAGGAGGTGATGTTGTCCGTCTCGAACGGCGTCACGCCGATGAACAGGTCGGCGTCGGCGACGTTGATCTCCCTGAGGCTCTGTATGCTGTAGGTGTTGCCGTTCCAGGTCATCAGGTTGTAGCTCTGGTCGATAACGTCCAAGCGCGACTGATCCTTGTCCACAAGCACCACGTCCTGGTTCTCATTGCTGAGCATCTTGGCGAGATGCCGGCCTACCTCGCCGGCACCGGCTATGATTATCTTCATGACATGCAGGTCTTTAGGATTGAGTCACTGTCGATGCCGCAGATCTGCTGCAACTGTGCCACCGAGCCGTGCTGGATGAATGAATCCGGGATACCCAGACGTGTTACGGGAATGTCGAACCCGTTGTCGGCCAGCCATTCCTGGACAGCGGAGCCGAAACCTCCGGCCTTGACGCCATCCTCGACCGTTATGATTCGACGGTGGTTTTCCGCAACATGGCGCAGCAGGTCCGTATCCATAGGCTTGACCCAGATCATGTCGTAGACATCGATATCGGCGCCCTGTTCCTTGGCGCGGCGAGCCGCATCCAGTACGTTCCGAAGCACCGGGCCAAGCGACAGGATGGCAGTATCGGCGCCTTTGGTCTCGATTACGGTACGGCCGCGACCCATATCAACGGGTGTGTAGTCGGCCTCGACGCTGCTGCCACGGGGATAACGGATGGCCATTGGGCCGGGATTATCAAGCGACAGGTTCATGAGTCCGCGCAGCATCCCGGCATCGGAGGGGGAGGCGACCTTCATGTTCGGTATGGTACGCAGGAAGGATATGTCCATCATGCCGTGATGTGTGACGCCGTCCTCGCCGACCAGTCCGGCGCGGTCGATGGCTAAAGTGACGGGAAGGTTCTGGATGGCTACGTCGTGGATGATGTTGTCGTAGGCACGCTGCAGGAAGGAGGAATATATGGCCACGAAAGGGTGCTTGCCCGCCGCGGCCAAGCCGCCTGCGAATGTCACGGCGTGGCCTTCGGAGATTCCGACATCGTATACACGCTCCGGCATGGCCGACTGCAGTATGTCGATGGACGTTCCGGAGGCCATCGCGGCCGTGATACCCACGACTTGTTCGTCCTTTCGTGCCAGCTCCAGCAGTTCCTGTCCGAACACCTCCTGCCATTTGGGACGGATGCCGTTGCTTTTCTCGCGTTCGCCGCTCTCCGGGTCGAAACGGCCTGGAGCATGCCAGTTGCTCGGATTCCGCTCGGCCGGGGCAAAACCGCGGCCCTTGACCGTGTGCAGGTGCAGGATGCGAGGCCCCTTCATGTCCTTGATTTCGTTAAGCACCTTGACCACCTTGTTGACGTCGTTGCCGTCGAAGGGGCCGAAGTAGCGTATGTTGAGGCCCTCGAATATGTTCTGCTGGCGGGAGATCAGGGCCTTGAGTGCGTTGCCGAAGCGCAGTGCCACGCCCTTCTTGGTCTCATCCATCATTCCCTTGCGTTTGAACAGCTTGTAGATCTTGTACCGCCAGCGGTTGTAGCCGTCGGAGGTGGTCAGGTCCGACAGGTAGCGGTGCAGCGCCCCGACGTTGGGGGATATGGACATGTCGTTGTCGTTCAGGATGATCAGCAGGTTGTTCGGATTGATGGAGGCGTTGTTGAGACCCTCGAAGGCCAGGCCGTTTCCGATGGATGCGTCACCGATCAGGGCGACGGTGTTGCGGTCCTCCTGGCCGGGGGTGTTCATGTCTGCGATTGCCATGCCCAATGCGGCCGAGATCGCATTCCCTGCATGGCCGCATGTGAATGTGTCGTACTCGCTCTCGGCCGGAGTGGGGAATCCGCTTATGCCGCCCAGAGTGCGCTGGGTGGCGAAGGCCTCGCGGCGTCCGGTCAGCAGCTTGTGCGCATAGGCCTGATGGCCTACGTCGAACACTATCCGGTCGCGCGGGGTATTGAATACGTAATGCAACGCCACGATAAGATCCACGGCGCCCATGCTGGAACCGAAGTGGCCCGGATTGGTGCTGAGATCGTGGATCAGGGTCTGACGGATCTCCGCGCATACCTGCGGCAACTGGTCCGCGGACAGCTTACGCAGATCCGCAGGACAGTCGATCCGCTCAAGAAGCGGCGTGCTTATTTCGTGATTTTCCTGGTACATCTTCAAAATTTATACGGCCTTCAGCGGTCTTTATTGTCAGGCTTGTTCCACTTGCGCCACATCGGCACAAGTATGATGATGCCTGAGAAGGCGACTATCAGCAAGTTGTACAGTGTGATGCCTGCCGACAACACACCCCATGCCAGCCATATCCACAATATGACAAGAATGCTGAATCCTATTTTGGCCGATGTCTTCATCTTCATTACAAGGCAAAATTACAAAAAATATTTGTTACTCCGTAATGCCGGGCGCAAAAATTCGCTATTTAGTTATTATAGCAATGCAGTAAACCATCATATTGTCCCCAGTATTAAAGATTGTCAGTAATTTTTAACGAATAAAATAGGAGAATGCGATAGATTTTTTGTATTTTTGCACTCCTTTACACAATGATTGGGACACATGGACAGAAAACACATAATTATATCGATTAATAAATGCCGAACAATCTATATACAGACTATACGCCCGACTTCTCGTCGCTGAACGAGACCTCACACACCGAGACAGCGGATACCGAGGGAGCGGCGCGCCGGGCCGAGGGTCGCCGCGTGCGCTCGCGCCGCAAGGCCAAGCCGGACCCCGCGCCCGAAGACCCGAAATCCAAACAGAAGAAGGAACCATGGTACACCAAGACTGTTAAGGCGCTGAGCAGCAAGACCGCCAGGGTGCTGTTCGGCCTGTTCTTGGGTTTCATCGGCATCTACCTGCTGGTGTCGTTCATATCCTATTTCGTGACCTGTGTCAAGGACCAGAGTCTTGTAAACTCCATGCCTGTGGGATACGTGCTTCATCAGGCCAGCAATGCCGGAGGCGAGGGGGGCGCACGCATATCGGAGTTCTTGATAAACGAGTGTTTCGGTCTCGGATCACTGGTTGTCGTGGTGTGGTTCATAGCCATGTCGCTCAAGCTGCTGGTTGGGCGCCCACGCTTCAAGGCAGTCAACTTCACCATCAAGTGCCTGATAGTCCTGATAACGGTTTCGTTGATTATCGGGCTTTGGACCAGCGGTGCGCATTCGCAGGTGAACTGGGGTGGCTATCATGGCCGTTACGTCAATGAGTTCATCATCGGATTCTCGGGATGGACGGGAGCGGTGCTGCTGTCGGTCTTCATGGTAGCCGTGTTCGTGCTGATATGCCTACGCGACGTATTGGTATGGGCGCGCAACCTGTACCAGGAGCGTAAGGAGGCCCGTCGTATCGCCGCCGAGGAGGCGGCCGAGCGCGAGGCACGCGCGGCCGAGATTCGTCGGATGCGCCAGCAGGAGGAAATCGATGACCTGCGGGCCGGGGAGACGACCCGTCTCGATCCAGAGGCCGTGGCCGATGTGCACGAGGACGACACTCAAGTGGATTTCTCGAACGATGACATGCCGCTGTACAGCGTTCCCGAGGAACCCGAGGCCGACCTGGAGCCGGCGGAGGAGCCTGTAGACGATATCCGCAAGGCTTACGAGGAATCCACTACTCATATAGACAATGATGGATATGATAGAGAGGATGATTCTGAAACCGACAGCACGGCTGTAGAGGAGGTGTCGCCAGTAGGTCCGGATGGTCCGGATGACGCTGCAGCCGAGGCGGAAATCGGCCCGGAAGAATCAGGGAATAGCGGAGAGGAACAGCCCGAGGACAAGATGGTCGTTACCGTCAACCATATCGGTGAGGCAGACAAGCGTCAGCTCAGTTCCGAGGTCGATACATGGGAATCCACCAACTATAAGTTCCCTCCGATGGACCTGCTGAACCAGGTGGTGACCAAGGTGAGTGTCGACGAGGAAGAACAGCAGGAGAACAAGGAGCGCATCAAGAGTACGCTGCTGAGTTTCGGCATACCCATCACCGACATCCAGGCTACCATCGGACCAACCGTGACGTTGTATGAGATCCGCCCGGACGCCGGCGTTAAGATCTCGAAGATCCGCGGGCTGGTGGACGATATCGCCCTGAGTCTTGCGGCCAAGGGCGTGCGTATCATCGCACCGATTCCCGGCAAGGGAACGGTCGGCATCGAGGTGGCCAACAAGGATCCTCAGACGGTGTCGATGCGTACGGTGATCGGCTCGCGCAAGTATCAGGAGAAGAAGGCCAAGCTGCATCTGCCCGTGGCCTTGGGCTCGACTATCGCAAGCGGAATATACATCGCAGACCTGGCCGAGATGCCGCACCTGCTGGTGGCCGGCGCCACCGGCCAGGGTAAGTCCGTGGGCCTTAACGCTATAATAGCCTCGCTGATGTACAGCCTGGCCCCCTGGCAGCTGAAGTTCGTGATGATTGACCCCAAGCAGGTGGAGTTCAGCCTCTACAACAAGATCAAGAACCATTACATGGCGGTGATTCCCGAGGATGTGGAGAGCGACGAGCCGGTGATAACCGACACCACAACGGGCAAGGTAGAGGCGGTGCTCAACTCGCTGGTGATCGAGATGGAGATGCGCTACTCGCTGTTGAAGGACGCCCATGTCCGCAACATCGAGGAGTACAACGCCAAGATCCGAGCCTGTCAGCTGAACCCGGAGAACGGGCATAAGTTCCTGCCGTATATTGTGGTGATAGTGGACGAGTTCGGCGACCTGATCATGGCGTCGGGCAAGAGTGTGGAGATGCCCATAGCGCGTCTGGCGCAGAAGGCCCGCGCTGTGGGCATGCATGTCATCATCGCCACGCAGCGGCCCTCCACCAATGTAATCACCGGTATCATCAAGGCCAACTTCCCGGCGCGTATATCGTTCAAGGTGTCGTCGGGAGTGGACTCCAAGACCATCCTGGACACCCCCGGCGCACAGCAGCTGATAGGTCGCGGAGATATGCTGATATTCCACAAGTCGGAGATGGTGCGCGTGCAGTGCGCCTTCATCGACACTCCGGAGGTGGAGGCCATCTGCGAGTACGTCGGCAAACAGCCCTACGCGCAGGGACCGTATGTGCTGCCCGAGCCTCAGCTGGCCACCAACGACGACGGACCTTCGGACGAGGTGAACATGCGTGAGCGTGACCCGCTGTTCGACGAGGTGGCCCGCATGATCGTCAACAAGGGCCAGGCGTCCACCAGCTCGATCCAGCGTCTCTTCTCGCTGGGCTACACTCGTGCCGGACGAATCATGGACCAGATGGAGCAGGCGCATATAGTCGGCCCGAACCAGGGCGGCAAACCGCGTGCCGTGCTGGTGGACCCGATGGAACTGGAAAATATACTCAATTCATTATAAGCCTAATAGAGGCGGCTGCATAATTTTTTGAACGAAAAATTTTGCCAGTTCGGAAATTTGTATTAATTTTGCAGTCGCAAAAGGGTTCCATGTCCGAGTGGTTAGGTACCGGTCTGCAAAACCGTTTACAGCAGTTCGAGTCTGCTTGGAACCTCAGGGGCGGAAACGCAACGGATCGTTATTGAAACATATATCGTCCGTTGCGTTTCATTTTTTTGTCCATATCATTGCCCCATATGTTTAACAATCCGCTCGTTCGGTTGTTCATACTATAATAATCGTCAGTAATCGATCCACTATTATGGCACAAAGCACGCCTTTAGACAAATCTGACCTCTACGGGATATTCAACGACAGTTTCCCTCCAATCTACGACGGCGTGACGCTGACGGTGGAGAATTATGCGCATTGGCTCGATTCAATGGGCCGTACACCCTGCGTGGTGACGCCCTGGAATCCCGAAAGTGATGATTACGGCTACAAGGTATTGCGTTATTTCTCGTTGCCGATTCCTTCACGCCGTCCTTATCGTTACGGTTACCCGAAGCTGGATCCTTTCATATGGCACAGGTTGCGTCAGGCCGATTTCAAGATCGCGCACGCACATTGCCCCTTCTCCTCCGGCCGCTTGGCTGTATATGTAAAGAGGAAAACAGGAGTACCGTTGATAGGCACTTTCCATTCAAAATACCGGGATGACCTGGAGCATTCCTTCACAGGCGCCACATCCTGGATGGTCGGCAAGATAATGAAGCGCATCCTGGATTTCTTCAACGCCTGTGACGAGGTATGGATTCCTCAGGCGCAGGTGGAGGAGACTGTGCGTGAGTATGGCTACCATGGGCCACTGACGGTAATGGAGAACGGCAATGACCTGGCCGACCGGATCAAAGGGAGCGTGGATGACTACAAACTGCAGGCAAAGCGTAGGCTTGGCTTCCCTGAGGACAGGCTGGCTCTGCTGTTCGTGGGACAGCACATATGGGAGAAGGGACTCGATGTGATTGTGGAGACCTTACGTCTGCTCAAGGAGCGGAATGTGCCGTATGTAATGAATTTCATAGGTCAGGGTTATGCCGCCGGCGATATCCGTGGGCGTATCTCGGCATATGGTCTGGACGACTGCGTAACCATGCGTGGCGTCATCAGGGACCGGGACAGGATTGCCGATTTCTTTGCCGCATCCGACCTGTTCCTGTTTCCGTCGTTCTATGACAACGCGCCGCTGGTGGTACGCGAGGAGGCGGCCATGGGCGTGCCTTCGATTCTTCTGGAGGGCTCCACGGCGGCCGAGGTGATCCGTGACGGCTGGAACGGTTTCCTGACCCGGAAGAATCCGGAGGATTTCGAGAGGCTTGTCGCCCATCTGGCGCAGAACCGCGATGAGCTGCGTACGGCCCGTAACGGTGCGCGCAATACGCTGGTTCGGTCCTGGCAGAATGTGGTGGAGGAAGTCGTGGACCGTTATGACACTCTGATCGCTGCCAATCAGAATAAACTTGTGTTGAGTAATGTCTGCTGAGGGAAATAACATCAAGCCTGCATCGGTGGAGACCATTCATGGCCGGAACCCGATATCGCTGTGGAAGGTCCTGTTGCCAGTGGCGATAGGGATTGGTGTCGTAGTGCTGATGTTCATGCACGATGCCCGTAAGGAGAACCTGCAGGCCGCGCTTGATTCCATTCAGTTCACGCCATGGTCCATATTCTGCGTGTTCCTGGCCATCCTGTGCATGGCGGGGCGTGACTTCGGCTTGATATGGCGGTTCAGGGAGCTGACGGACAACAAACTGAGCTGGAAGCAGGCGTGGGAGGTGGACATGCTTTGCGAATTCACCAACTGTGTGACGCCATCGGCGGTTGGAGGCAGTTCGCTGGGCCCGGTTTACCTCAATTCCGAGGGGATAGAATTCGGCAAGGCCACGACGCTGATGCTGACCACGCTGTTTATGGACGAGCTGTTCTTTGTGGTGTCATGTCCCATAGTCGTGGCGTTGACACCCAGGGAACAGGTATTCCAGGCCACAGGAGCAGCTTTCTCGCATGGAATCGAGCTGACGTTCTGGGTCGTTTACGGCTTCATCACACTGTGGACGTTCATCCTGTTCTTAGGCATTCTCTGGAAACCGATGTGGATACAGAAGGTGCTGAATCATATCGCGTCATGGCATTGGCTGCACCGATGGTCGGACTCGATTCGGGGATTGGGCGCTAACATGATTGCTACGTCGCAGGAGCTGAAGAGCAAGTCGTTCTGGTTCTGGCTGCGTGTGTTCATCGGTACGGCGCTGGCATGGACTGCCCGTTATTTCGTGGTGAACGCGCTGTTCTTAGGTTTCCTGCCCGGAACGGACAGCTATCAGTGGGACATCCTGGCGCGTCAGTTCGTGATCTGGGTGGTGCTGATGATCAGTCCGACGCCCGGTGGATCGGGTCTTAGCGAGTGGCTGTTCTCCAATTATTACGGCGATCTGGTGTCCACGGCGGGAATCGCGTTGATCATGGCAATTTTCTGGCGTCTGATAACGTATTATCTTTATATGCTGATAGGCTGTTTCGTGATTCCGTTCTGGGTGCGCGGCACTTATTCCAAGTATCGTGAGCGTCTGGATGAGGAAAAGGAGGTGAAGGCCGGGACGCAGACTGAATCTAACTGAAATGAAAGTATTGGTATTGATACCGGCGCGTTATGCGTCGACACGTTTTCCGGGCAAGCCGTTGGCTAAGATCCTGGGAAAAGAGATGATATTGCGTGTATGCGAGCAGGTGAGCCTGACAGGATTCGACCTGGCTGTGGCTACTGATGATGAACGCATCTTCGATACGGTGACGGGTGCGGGTTTCCGTGCGGCTATGACCCGCGCCGACCATCCCAGCGGCACGGACCGATTAGCGGAGGCGTACGGCAAACTTGGCGTAGATGCCGAAGTGATTGTGAACGTGCAGGGTGATGAGCCTTTCATCGACCCGAAGCAGATCGAGGCTGTCGTGAAGCTGTTCGTGGACTATTCTGGTACGCAGTTGGCCACGTTGGCGCGTCCCTATCCGCAGGACGGCACATATGAGGGCATCGCCGACCCGAATCTGGTGAAATTGGTCAAGTCTGAGACGGGGGAGGCCTTGTACTTCAGCCGTAGCGTGATACCGTATGTGCGCGGGGTGGAGCATGCGAAGTGGCCGTCTACGGTACAGTACTATACTCATATCGGCATCTACGCCTACACGCCGCAGGCGTTGAGAGAGATTGTGGCCATTCCGCGCAGTCCTCTGGAGATGGCCGAGAGTCTGGAGCAGCTGCGCTGGCTCCAGAACGGCTACCGCATCCGCGTGGCCGTCAGCGACACCCCTACCATCGGCATCGACACCCCCGCCGACCTCCGCGCCGCCGAACAGTTCCTCTCCGCCCGCC
>DXXK01000052.1 GCA_019416425.1 Bacteroidales bacterium | reverse complement strand
GCCTTCAGCTGATGCCGGTGCCAGAACCGATGCCAATGCTGAGGATAACAATTATACCGAACAGATAGACTATATCGTGATAACGTCTTCCGGCCTTAAGGAATCCTTCGAGCCGTTGACAGAGTGGAAACGTACAAAAGGGGTCAGGGCGAGGATCGTTACCATGGAGGACATCAAAAGTAATTATGAGGGTAATACCGTACAGCTGAAGATAAAGAAATGTATCTGGGACCTCTATACGAACAACGGATTGAAGTATGTCCTTCTCGGCGGAGATGACACAGTGGTGCCTGTCCGGGGGTGTTATGGAAGGACCTTAAACGGCATTTCTGACGCGACAATTCCGACAGACCTGTATTACGCCTGCTTTTCAGGTGATTTCAACTGGAATGCCGATGGTGACGGCATTTACGGAGAAACCACCGATAACGTTGATCTAACCCCGTCGGTATATGTCACCAGAGCGCCGGTCCGTACCGCCTCCCATGCAGGTGCCTTCGTAGACAAGATCCTGCGGTATGAGAAGATTCCGACGGCAAATGGATGGAATAACAATATACTCATGGCGGGCAATGAAATAGACAGCTATGGCGATGCCGAAGCAAAAGGAGAGAGATTATTCTCTGAGTATATATCCCCATACTGGAAAGGTGTACGCTGGAGATTCTATGATACCGCAACTGATTTTAAAGGAGGTTCGGCATACGATATGACAGCCGTCAACCTGCAGAGGCAGCTCTCAAAGGGATATGCCTTTGTAGACATGATAACCCATGGCGAGCAAACCGAATGGAAGACAGAGACGGGAGAGACTTATTCTTCTTTTTACGGCAGTTTATTAAACAGCGACAAGCCTACTATAATCATAACATCCTCATGCTCGACCAACGCGTTTGATTCCTCAGAAGGTACTGGAACGCAGGATCCATGTCTGAGCGAGAGCCTGATCCGTAATGCAGACAATTGGGTGGTCGCATACCTGGGATGCTCAAGATATGGCTTCTACGCTGAAAAAGAACTAATATCTGGGGCCTCTCTTCAATATGAGGCGCAGTTCTATAAAGCGTTGCTGACACCGACAATCCGTGATAAGAATTTCGGAGTGATCGTCGCGGCCGCGAAAGCCGCGATGGCAGGTGTATGTACAGATGATGGCGCGATGAGATGGGTTCAATATGGACTCAATCCCATAGGCGATCCTGAAATGCCCGTGTTTATCGATACGCCTCAGTCATTCACCGACATTTCTGTCATAAAGCATCCTGCAGGCATCTCGGTAAACACAGGAGTGCCGGACTGCCGCATATGTGTCATGGATTCCGATGGAGGTGATTATTACGAAGTGCGTACAGATGTGCGTGATGCCGAATTCACCGGCACACCCTCTAACATATCCGTATGTGTCACGAAGCAGGGATATATTCCCAGACTCATGAACATCACGAACCATGTGGTGTATATACAGGATGAGACTGTCGCCGGACCTAAGAGGATAGATGCCGACACAGTGAGGATCGGTTCCCATGTCACTGATTCGAAACCTGCGGGAACCGCGGTTATCGGAACCGGAGAGGTCTTTATCGATGCCGGCCATATAATCATCGAGGACGGCACGGTCATAAACGATAAGGCAAACCTGATTATAAACAATAAAAGAGCGGAAAAATGAGGAAAGTTATTTTAATGGCAATATTGTTGATTTTCCCGATGACCTGTCTGTTCTGTCAGGAAGCATATCGACCCATGCTGACTGAAGGAAGGTCGTGGGTGGCAGTTAGGACCACAAGCTGTAAAGACATGTACCCTTTCTTAGAGGATTATGAAATCGTCAAAACGGTATCCCGCGATACAGTTATAGACGGTCATTCCTGCAAGATTGTAGAGAATGTAAGGAAGGATACAGGAGGAAAGTACGAGACGATTCTCCTGGAAGAGGACAGAGTCATTTATTGGTATGATGAAAGTAAGGAGTTTGTTCGATGGATGGACTTCAATTTGCATCTCGGAGATGACATATATGAGGGATTTGACGAATTCGCTGGGGGACGATACTATGTTCTCTCGGAAGACACAGTGGAAGTGAACGGAATCGCCTACAGAAGGCTGGGCATAGGCCATGTGAACTATGGACCGTTTGAATATTGGGTTGAGGGCGTAGGTGACAGTGAATGGGGTTTGGACGATTTACCTTTGATTTCTACAATGGGCATCTACACCTATATGAAGGCATGCTACGAGAACGGCGAATGCATATTCACTAAGGACGACTTCTACAAGGAAGCGGCGGGCATAGACGCCATACAGGCTACTCCGGATGTGGAAGACGGTGCGGTCTACGACCTGCAGGGCCGCAGGCTTCATCATACGGTTCCCGGAATCAACATCGTAAACGGAAAGAAGATCCTGACTCGATGACCTTACCAGACCCGTAAGGACATGCCTCAAGCATGTTGACACTCAAACCTCCTGCCATGCGGCGCAGGCAAATAACGAATCAAACATGCCGAAGGCATGTCCTTACACGTCCCGTGAATCTTTTGGACATCATTAATACGGCAACCCTATGTCAGCTTTCTGTCATCAATATTCTTTTCTTCATTACATTCTGAAAATCTGTCATTTATATCATGTGGATAGAGAGGAGAGGATTGAGAGTGCAGTGATCGTTAGATAAGTAGACGGATTATAGGAATCTTTTCAGTTCATCATGAGAAACGGCATTCATTTTATAAGAGGGCGGCAATGGATTGCCTTGGCGGCATTGTTTCTACTCTGCACTGTACTCGCTGACGCGGAGACCATAACCTATAATTTCTCGATTGACGATTTCGAGATAACCAGGGAAAACGGTGTGACTTTTGTGAAGTCCAGGGATCCATTGGTGTCTTACGGTGAGCAGGGACGCGCAAACTTGCCTGTATTGGGGAAACATATCCTGTGTCCGTACAGGAAGGATGTCTTGTCCTGGGCCGTGTCATGCGAGAAGATACTTATCGGCACGGATGTCAGACTGCCGGTAAATGCGGCTTTAATTCCGGATTCCATGACTAACGGCAGACCATATAATGTACCGGAACTTAAGATTTGTACAGTGTCTCAGGATGTGGGGGTATCGATGAACGAAGGAATGAGCGGAAAACGTGGATTCGGATATAAGACAGTCTCAATCTCTCCTTTTGAGTATGATTACGAAGCGAAGAAACTATACCTGTATACCTCTATCACACTTGATATAGACTGGAGAGACTGTCCGACATGGAGCATATCGCCAAGAACGGAGCCTTCGGATTCTGTCCGCCATATTCTGGACATTCCGGAACTTGACGAGTCCAATACGGTGGAGGCCAGACGATCATCATATCCGGATCCGATTTATGTCGATGATAAGATAGACTACATGATCATAACCGTGGACTCATTGAGACCCGCACTTCAGGACCTACTGGTATGGCGTCGCAGCCTCGGTCTCAAGGCTGAGATCGTGTCCGTCGAAGATATAAACCGCAGTATAACGGGAGACATGGATCTCCCTTTAAAGATAAAGACATTCCTATGTGACGCATATGTAAACAATTGTCTCGAATACGTAACATTGGTAGGGAATACCAGGCAGGTACCCACCAGATATTGCTACTGTACGGTACAAGGAGGATATAACCATGCCAGTGTACCGACTGATATGTATTATTCCACGTTCGACGGTGATTTATCATGGGGAATTGATAAACACGATTCTTTGGGGAATTATAACATGGATTTGGTAGACTGGCTGCCGGATGCCGTTGTATCGAGAATCCCCGCTGCAAATTCGCATGAGATATCCGATGTCATAAGGAAAATAATAGAGCATGAGCGGTACTTCGACCATGCCGTCCAGGCACCGAAAGTCCTTTATGCCGGAGGCCATTGCTACAAATATGTTGGCGAAATGTCGGATGCCCATGTTGTCGCTATGGAAAGTGCCGGGACTATTGCAAGCCATGGCATACTATATGATTTCATCTTTGACACAGGGTCGACCATAGACACTTCGGAAGGTGAATATACGGCATTCAACGACGCCCTTCAGTCGGGATACGAGATGGTCAGCGTACAGACGCACGGTCAGGTTGGGACGTGGGAAGAGCCTTTTTGGTTTGGCATAGCCGATGCAGGACTATTACGAAACTCCCATTCCTCGGTAGTCCTGACTGCAGCATGCTCGACCGCATCTTTCGATAACGACTCGGGATGTCTTGGCTCGACATTGCTACTTAACCCATCGGGTGGGTGCGTGGCTTATATCGGCTCATCAAGATATAGCTTTTATCCTTTTACTGCGGAAGATGGAATAGTATATTATTCCCCCCGTCTTGTAAACGGTATGATTTCTGACTGGAGCAGTCTTACGAATCATTCAATAGGGAATGCCTTTCTCAACAGCAAGCTGAATTCCTTGCATTGGAGTGATGACAGACACCGATGGCTGTTTTTTTCCAATTGCATGTTAGGAGACTCTTTTCAGATATCTTATAGCGGTTTGCCGGAAACCTTGGATTTCCAGCCCATATACAAGGATGGTAGATTATCCTTGAAGCCCAAGGCAAACGGGATTTCGGCAAATATCGCTTCATATATCATCACGGATATAGATGGCGATAATTATTGCAAACGAAAGATAGATGACCTTGAAGACATTCCTTTGGTCTCATCTTATTTCACAATCTGCATTACCAGAGAAAACAGTCTTCCCTATATAGCTACAGTATCTGTAATAAGAGATAGTGTCATCACTACTTCAGTGGAGATCAATGCTGACCTGATTCTGGCAGGACCCAATCTTCAAATCAGGGATGGCGGAGATCTGCGCTTGAGGGGAACGGAGATAGTTCTGGCTCCGGGAATTCTTGTGGAATCCGGAGGTAACTTTAATATAGACAGCAGTGGCAATGATTAAGCGTATATTAGTATCGGCGGCATGCCTGATTGTGTTGATGACTCCCGCCTTGGCGCAGGAGCCGACGCTTCTGACTCCTGAGGAGATATGGCAGGACGGCGCATCCTGGGAGGAAGTGTGGGGTAGTGACCCTGTGTACTATCATTTCTCTGTAGACGGCACCATTGAACATGAGGGGAAAACATACCTGAAAATAAAGCGTTATGAAGACGGTACAGACTATGAACTATTTCTGTGTGGAATAAGGGTTGAAGGTGACGATGTGACGGTTCTCGTTGACAGGACTCTGGAGTTTAAGGAGTCGGGTTCTTATTTTGCATTTCATTACTGTGATTTTGGAGATATAGGGATTGATTGTAGCTTTACTCATAAATGGATAGAATTCTGGAGAGATGGAAGACCAAAAATCTCGGATTATGAGTATCCTGTCTTAAAGTCCAAATCAGTCCTTGAATGTCCGGATATGCCGGGAAGAGCTTTGGAAATCTATTCCACGGAAGATGATGTATACTCATCATGGAATAAATTAAGGACGAAGATGATTGTTCCGGGTCTCGGTGTGATAAGCTGTTTTGGCGGACTTATAGATCCTTTTCTAATTCCTATTCCAGCGGTAGGATGGTCTGTCCAGACATTATGGTTCAAGGACAGCCAGGGACGTGAGATTTTCCGGCATCCGCATTATGACAGGATAATGGAGCTGGTGAGCGGTGTGGGAGACGTCATTCCCGAAAATGAAGCTGTATGTAGCGTCTACTCTATTTCCGGCAGTCCGGTCCTGATCGGTGCCACGCCGGAACAGATAGGCTGTCTGCCAAGGGGTATATACATAAAACGCCAGGGAAACAAGACCGAAAAAATCATGGTAAGATAATATCAATAATAAAGGTACTGAAAATGAACAAGATATTAATGTTGGCTATCATGCTGTTCTGTATCGCAGCCAATGCTGTCGGCCAGGATACGTACAGACCCATGCTGACTGAAGGGAAGTCGTGGGTGATAGTGACAAGCTCCCATGCGAGTGATTTCTACCATTTTAAGGATTATGAAACCGAAAAAACGGTAATCGGAGATACGGTTATTGATGGTCATTGCGGCAAGATCATAGACTGCGTTAGGAAAGATACAGATGCACACTTCCAGGAGGTGCTCTTGGAAGAAAACATGACCATATATTGGTATGATAAAAGCGCAAGGAAGTTTCGGCAATTGATGGACTTCAACATGCATGTAGGAGATGATGTATATGAGGGATGGGGCGACGGTTATGAGGGATATGTCTATGTCCTCTCGGAAGACACAGTGGAGGTAAACGGCACTGTTTACAGAAGGCTGGGCATAGGCTACGAGGGTAAAGAGCCCCATGATTATTGGGTTGAGGGCATATGGACAAGTGAAGAGTATGGGGTTACTCCTTTCATAACTACCATGGGCATCTACACCTATATGAAGGAATGCTATGAGAACGGCGAATGCATATTCACTAAGGACGACTTCTACAAGGAAGCGGCGGGCATAGACGCCATACCGTCGTCTTCCGGTGTGGAAGATGATGCCGTCTACGACCTGCAGGGCCGCAGGCTACGGCATACGGTTCCCGGCATCAACATCGTAAACGGAAAGAAGATCCTGACCCGATGACCGCTGCTTCCCTGGAGATCAATGCTGACATGGTTCTGGCAGGGCCCAATCTTCAAATCAGGGATGGCGGCGATCTGCGCTTGAAAGATAACGAGATAGCGCAGGCTCAGGGAATTATTGTGGAATCCGGAGGTAACTGAAATATTGACAGCAATGGCAAGGATTAAGCGTATATTAGTATCGGCGGCATGCTTGATTGTCTCGATGACTCCCGCCTTGGCGCAGGAGCCGACGCTTCTGACCCCGGAGGAGATATGGCAGGACGGCGCATCCTGGGAGGAAGTATGGGACAGTAATCCTGTGTACTATCATTTCTTTGTGGACGGCACCATCGAGCATGAGGGGAAGACATACCTGAAAATAAAGTATTATTATCAGGATTTCTGGGACCATGAGATTCCATGCTGCGGAATCAGGGTTGAAGGCGACAAGGTGTCTGTTCTGGCAGACAGGAACTCGGATGGAACAGAGTCAGGGTGTTATACTGCGTTTCCATATTGCGATTTTAACGACATTGGGATTGGGCGCAGCTTCAGGCATTCATGGGTGCGGTTCAATAATGACGGAGAACCAATCATCTCGGATTACGAGTATCCGGTCTTAAAATCCAAGTCAGTTCTTGAATGCCCCGAATTACCCGGCAGGGCATTGGAAATCTACTCCACAGGGGATGATGTATACACCTCATGGGATGAATTCAAGACAAAAATGATTGTTCCCGGTCTTGGTGCGATAAGTTGCTTTGGGGGACTGATAGATCCTTTCCTGGCATTTATTCCAGCGGTTGGATGGTCTGTCCAGACATTATGGTTCAAGGACGGGCAGGGCCGTGAGATTTTCCGGCATCCGCATTATGACAGGATTATGGAGCTTATAAGCGGGGTTGACGATTTCAAGACCGAGAGCGAACCGGTATGCAACGTATACTCTATTTCCGGCAGTCTTGTACTTACCGATGCCACGCCGGAACAGATTGACTGTCTGCCGAGGGGTATATACATTAAGCGCCAGGGAAACAAGGCAGAGAAGATTCTGGTCAGATAGGATACGCCGGTTGATTCATTTTTTCAGAACAATTATGCGCTTGGGTAGGCTTTGAGAATTAGCGGTGAATCATCCTATCAAAACTCGATTGGATTTTGGAATTGTGGAAATTTATGCTAACTTTGTGGTGCGATGTGCCCGGGCGCATGGCGCAAATGACACGATATACAGACAATGAGCAACATAGGAAAGTTATATTTCAAGTACGGGACGATGGGGTCGGCCAAGACCGCCATGCTGTTGACCACTGCCTACAACTTCGAGGAGCGCAACATGGCGTACAAATGCTTCAAGCCGGTGATTGACACCCGCGACAAGAAGAACGTGATCCGCAGCCGTATCGGTATCGAGCGCGAATGCCAGTGGATCCGGAGCGACACCAACCTCTACAACGAGATCCACGGCATGCTTCAGAACGGCGACGGTCCCCAGTGGGTCCTGGTGGACGAGGCCCAGTTCCTGTCGCCCGAGCAGGTAGACCAGCTGGCACAAGTGGTGGATGACTTCGGCATCAACGTGCTCTGCTACGGACTGCGTACCGATTTCCGCACCAATCTGTTCGAAGGCTCCCGTCGGTTGCTCGAGATCGCCGACAGCATCGACGAGATCAAATCCACCTGCACATGCGGCCGCAAGACAATAGTCAACGCCCGCGTCAACAGCGCCGGAGAGATCATAACCGAGGGCGAGGTGGTGGAGATCGGCGGCAATGAACGCTACATAGCCGTATGCCGCAAATGCTGGCGCAACAAACGCATCGAGCAGAGCCAGAAAGGACGTCTTCCCTTGGATTAATATAACGAGGATACGGGAACCTGAATCAAAATAATACCGTCATGAATGAAGAAACACGTAAAGAGATAATCCGACTGATCCGGGCCGAGGTGGTCCCCGCAATGGGATGTACCGAGCCCGCCGCCGTGTCGCTGTGCGTGGCACGCGCCACCGAACTGCTGGGATGCCGTCCGGAAACGATCGAACTGCTGCTGAGCGGCAACATCATCAAGAACGCCATGGGTGTGGGTATACCCGGCACCGGTATGATCGGACTGCCGATAGCCGTGGCCCTCGGAGCGATCTGCGGCAAATCGGAATACGGCCTGGAAGTCCTTCATGACGTAAACGACCAGGCGCTGGAAGCAGGCAAACAATATGTGGCCGGAAATCATATCAAGATACGCCACAAGTCCGACGCCCCTTCCAACCTCTACATCGAGGCAACGGTCACAGGACAGGGACATGAGGTTACCGCCATCATCTCAGGCAGCCACACCAATTTCATATACTTTGCCAAGGACGGCGAGGTCCTGCTGGACAAGGGTGTCCAGGCCGACTCGGCCCGCGAGGATGGCATAAAACTGGATTACAAGACGGTCTACGAGTTCGCCATGACGGCGCCTATGCCCGAGATTGAATTCATAACCGAGGCAGGTGAGCTGAACCGCCGCGCCGCTATGGAGGGAAACCACAAGGACTATGGCCACTGTCTGGGACACATAATCAGCACCAAGGGACTGTCACTGTTCGGCGACACACCGCTGACGCACATGGTGGCGCTGACATCGTCGGCCTGCGACGCCCGCATGGGCGGGGCAACAGTATCCGTCATGTCCAATTCCGGGAGTGGCAACCAGGGCATCACTGCCACGTTGCCTGTGCTGAGCTATGCCCTTGAGATCGGCGCCGACCACGAGCGTACCGTCCGTGCGCTGACGCTCAGCAGCCTGACCAGCATATATATCAAGCAGAGCCTGGGACGCTTGTCTGCACTGTGCGGTTGCGTAGTGGCATCCACCGGCGCCTCCTCCGGACTCACCTACCTGATGGGCGGCGATTACGGCCGCATCTGCGCCTCCATCAAGAATATGGTGGCCAATCTGACAGGCATGATCTGCGACGGCGCCAAACCGAGCTGCGCCATGAAGATATCGTCGGGCGTATATACTGCGCTGATGTCGGCCATGCTGGCCATGAACGACCAGTGCGTCAGCAGCGCCGAGGGTATCATTGACGACGACATCGACAAGACCATACACAATCTGACCAGCATCGGTCGCGAGGCCATGGAAGAGACCGACCATAAGGTGCTCCGCATCATGATTGAAAAATAATCGAGAGGAACATTCTAAATGCAGTAGTTTGAACAAATTCGGCGTTTAGGATATTTACATTAAAGATGCATCGCAGATGCGCTTAGTACATTTAATACACAAGAATCTATGACCGAACACAATCCTCAGTCGCTCAACGGACTGATCGAAAAGGCCATACGCGAGAACTGGAACCGTATGTCGCTGTCCGACATGGGCGGCATGAACTATCAATACAAGGATGTGGCCGAGTGGATAGCCAAAATCCATATCCTGTTCGAGAGCGCCGGTGTCAAGCCCGGCGACCATGTGGCGATCTGCGGCAAGAACTCGTCGAACTGGGCCGTTATATTCCTGGCCTGCCTGACCGGCGGAGTGGTGGCCGTGCCGATACTGCATGAGTTCAAACCCGACACGATACATCATCTTGTCAACCATTCGGACGCCAAGCTGCTGTTTGTAGACGCGGCCATCTGGGAGAACCTTGACGAGCGCCTGGTACCCGGGTTGACAGGAGTGATCTACATCAGCGAGTGGGGGATGCCCGTGTCGCGCTGCGAGGCCCTGACCGAGGCGCGCAACAACCTCAACGAGCTGTTCGGCCGGAAATATCCTTACAGCTTCGGCCCGGATGATGTGAGGTACTACGATGACCAGCCCGAGCAGACCTGCGTGATCAACTATACCTCAGGCTCGACCGGTATGTCCAAAGGCGTGATGCTGCCCTGCCGATCGTTATGGAGCAACATAAAGTACTGTCTGGAAAACCTTACCTTCTTCAACGCGGGCGACAACATCGTGAACATGCTGCCGCTGGCCCATATGTACGGTATGGTAATCGAGATGCTGAACCCGTTCTGTACAGGATGCCACTGCTACTTCCTTACCAAGCTGCCCAGTCCCAAGGTGATTCTGAAGGCCTTCGCCGACGTGAAGCCTCGACTCATCATCACTGTGCCCCTGATTGTGGAGAAGATAATACGCAACAAGGTGTTCCCGATGCTGGACAAACCATTGATGAAGATCCTGCTGCGTGTGCCATACCTGGACGACAGGCTGCTGGCCAAGATCCGCGAGAACCTGCTGCAGGCCTTCGGCGGCAACCTGGCCGAGATCATCATCGGCGGAGCCCCCCTCAATCCCGATGTCGAGAAGTTCCTGTACAAGATCAACTTCCCCGTCACCGTTGGCTACGGCATGACCGAATGCGGCCCGCTGATCAGCTATGCATCATCCAAGATATCAAAACCTCATACTGTTGGCCGAGCGGTAGATTATATGGAGGTTAAGATCGACTCCTCCGATCCCGAGCATGTGCCGGGCAACATCATGGTGCGCGGCACCAATGTTATGAAAGGCTACTACAAGAACCAGAAAGCCACCGACGAGGTGATGAAAGGTTTCGACGGCTGGATGAATACGGGCGATATGGGTACTATCGACGCAGACGGCTTCATCACCATCAACGGCCGCAGCAAGACCATGATACTCGGACCTTCGGGACAGAACATCTATCCCGAGGAGATCGAGGCTAAGCTTAACAACCTGCCGTACGTCAACGAGTCGCTGGTGATCGAGGACGGCGACCATCTGGAGGCACTGGTGCATCCTGACTTCGACGCGGCACGGACCCAGGATATCGAGCGCGACGAGCTGGAGAAGATAATGCTCCAGAACCTGGACCAGCTGAACACCGAGCTGCCCAGCTACAGCAAGGTGAAGAATATCAAGATAATGGAGGAGGAATTCGAGAAGACTCCCAAACGCTCCATCAAGCGTTTCCTGTACCAGCATTGATGCAGGAAGGCGGGGCGCCTGGATATGCCGAATAGACCTGTTCTGAAATACACATCATATTTACATTGAAAAACTTGAAACCGTTTTGTGGTTTCAAGTTTTTTGTTTAAATTTGCACCGTCTTTCTAAGCTAATAAAATGACATCAGAAGAATACCGGTCGAACCTGGTCTCCAGGATTTACCCATTGTTGATAAAGAAGGGAGTGAAGAACCTGACTATGGATTTCGTGGCCAAAAGCCTCGGGATGTCGAAACGCACTCTGTATGAAATTTTTGGCAGTAAGGAGGACATGATCATCGAGACGATGCGCAAGATGCAGTGCAAGATGCGCGAGCGCATGACGGAAGTTGTGTCGAAGGCCGAGAACACGATGGAGGCGATAGTCCTGGCGCTGAAGTTCCATCAGCGCACCATGAACGAGGTGGACATGGCCTTCTTCCGCGACATGGACGATTACTTCCCAAGGCTACGTTCCACTTACGACGAGGGGGTTGCCGCCAACCACATGCTGCAGGGTTTCGAGGCCGGTGTCAAGGAGGGTGTGTTCCGCCCCGACGTGGACTACCGGATCATGAGCCGCCTGTTCATTCTCCAGATGGAATCCCTGAAACGCATGGAGGAACATTTCCCCGCCGACGTGACGCTGCTGCAGACTTTCAACACCATCAGTCTGGCGTTCCTGCGAAGCATCGCCACACCCAAGGGGATGGAGGTGCTGGAGAACCTGACCGGGTACTTCAAGACTTCAGAACCAGCCTCGGAGGCATATACAGACGAATAACAACAAACATTTCAGAATATTATGAATCTCTTAAAACCGCTGGCACTGTCGTTGCTTGCGCTGTCGGTACTGCCGGCCATGGCCAACGACACCGTGAGACTCTCACGCAACGAATGCGTTACTATCGCCCTGCAGGACAATCCGACCATCCGGGTGGCCGACATGGAGGTGAAACGTATGGATTACAGCAAGCGCGAGACTCTGGCCAATCTGTTCCCGAACATCGATTTCTCGGGAGCCTATCAGCGAACCATCAAGCTGCAGACGGTGTCCATGAACATGGGCGGACAGACTCAGCAGTTCAAGATGGGTACTGACAATACCTGGAACTTCGGCTTCTCGGCCTCGATGCCGTTGGTCAACGCCCAGCTGTGGAAATCGCTTCAGATAAGCGACACCCAGATTCTGGCGTCGCTCGAGAGCTCGCGCGCGTCGCGTCTCGACCTGGTCAATAACGTCAATAAGGCGTACTATGCGTTGCTGCTGGCTGTGGCCTCCAAGAACGTGATACAGCAGAACTACGACATCGCAAAGATGAACGCCGATATCTACCAGAAGCAGTTCGAGCAGGGTACAGCGTCGGAGTACGACGTGCTGCGCAGTTCGGTACAGGTGTCGAACGTCGAGCCCGAGCTCCTGCAGGCAGACATCAGCATCAAGCAGGCCTCGCTGTTGCTGAAGATGCTGATGGGAATGGACAGCGAGGTCGCCGTGATGCCCAGCATCACCCTGCGCGACATGCAGCGCGAGATGTACGGTTACCAGCTCGGCGCCGAGCGTGACCTGTCGCGCAACACATCACTCCGCAGCCTGGATCTGCAGACCAAGATGCTGAAGCAGACGCTGACGCTCCGGAAATTCGCATGGATCCCTACATTAGGATTGTCCTACAACATGAACTGGAACGCCATGAGCAGTGGCAACGCCGTGCGCAACCAGCAGTTCAATCCCTACAGCACCGTTGGACTGGCCATTCAGGTACCCATCTTCAATGGTCTTGGACGCCTCAACGCCGTGAAGCAGGCCAAGATTCAGTACAACGAGATGGCCTACCAGCGTGAGAACCTGGTCAACAATCTGAACATGCAGGTGGACCTGGCCATGGACAACATCAACAAGCAGGTGCGTCAGATCAAGTCCAGCGAGGATGGCGTGAAGCAGGCGGCCAAGGCCTACGAGATCATGCAGAAGAGCTTCGAGATCGGGGCGGCCTCCTATCTGAACCTGCGCGACGCCGAGGTGGCCAATACGTCGGCCCAGCTGGCCTATCTTCAGGCCATTTACAATTACCTCGTATCCACGTCCGAGCTTGACACCCTTCTCGGCAAGGAGGAGGAACTCGGCATCCCGGCCACTGCAACTTCCAAGTAACCATAGAAAAACAGATAACCCATGAATAAGTACTTATCGATCGCAGCCATCGGCCTTCTGTCGGCGATGGCCGTATCCTGTCAGGGCGACAAGGAGAAGAAGGAAGCCGCCAACGAGGAGAAACTACCAGTAGTGAAGGTTGCTCAGGTATATGCCCGTACCGTTGACCAGAACGGCAACTATACGGCTACTGTCGAGCCGGAACTGCTGAACAACATCAGCAGCTCGATGCCGAACCGTATCAAGCAGATCCTTGTGGACGAGGGTCAGCGGGTGTCGGCCGGACAGAAGGTGGTGGTATTGGACGACGTCAACACGTTCAGCTACGAGTCGCAGGTGGACAACGCCCGCGCCAACCTCCACAACGTGCAGCTTAATTACGACCGCGCAGTTGAGCTCTACAAGATCGGCGGCGGCACCAAGCAGCAGGTGGACCAGATGGAGATCCAGCTGGTCAACGCCAAGAACGCGCTGGCCACGGCCGAGCGTACGCTGCGTCATGCCCGCGAGAACACGGTGCTGACTTCGCCTATATCGGGTGTGGTCACTGCACGCAACTATGATCCGGGCGACATGACCGCCAACCTGCCTATCCTGACCGTGGCCCGTACGCAGCCTGTCAAGGCAGTCATCAACGTGTCGGAGGGCGACCTGCCCCATATCCGCAAGGGTATGCCCGCCGTCCTGAAGTTCGACACCTACGGCGACGAGGAGTTCAGCGGCACGGTCACTACGATCATGCCTACGGTGGATGCCCAGAGCCGTACGTTCGGCGTCGAGGTGACCATGCCCAACGGCGACAACAAGGTGCTGCCCGGCATGTTCGGCCGCGTGACCCTGAACTTAGGGCAGGCCGAGCGCGTCGTGGTGCCCGACAAGGCTGTTGTGAAGCAGACCGGGTCCGGCGACCATTATGTATATGTCTACAACCAGGACGGCACCGTGTCGTTCAACAAGGTTGAGCTGGGGCAGCGCCTGGGCGACAGCTACGAGCTGATCAGCGGCGTGGAATCCGGCTCGCAGGTGGTTGTGAGCGGCCAGGCACGTCTGGCCAACGGCGCCAAAGTAGAGGTTTCAAAATAATGAGGTAGAATTATAAATTCCGAACCATGAGTATCTACAGCGCCTCAGTCAAGCGCCCCATCACGACCCTGCTCTGTTTCGTGACGGTAGTGATCCTGGGTCTTTTCTCCCTGGCCAAGCTGCCTATCGACCTGTATCCTGATATCGACACCAACACCATCATGGTCATCACCATGTATCCCGGTGCCAGTGCCAAGGATATAGAGCAGAACGTCACAAAACCGCTTGAGAATACTCTCAACTCCGTGGAGCACCTGAAGCATGTCAGCAGCACCAGCCGCGAGAACACTTCGGTCATCACCCTGGAGTTCGAGTACGGATATGATATCGACAACCTGACCAACGATGTCCGCGACAAGCTGGACATGGTGGAGTCGTCGCTTCCCGACGATGCGATGAACCCCATCATCTTTAAGTTCTCGACGGACATGATTCCTATCTGCCTGCTGTCCGTGCAGGCCAAAGAGTCGATGCCGGGTCTGTACAAGATCCTTGACGAGAACCTGGCCAACCCGCTGGCACGTATCGACGGTGTCGGCACGGTGTCCATCTCGGGTGCCCCCAAGCGCGAGA
Source organism: Bacteroidales bacterium (assembly GCA_019416425.1). GTDB lineage: Bacteria > Bacteroidota > Bacteroidia > Bacteroidales > Muribaculaceae > Lepagella. The sequence goes on along the minus strand of DXXK01000052.1, from coordinate 67,235 downwards.
TCCACGTATATGTTGATCCCAACCGCCTGGAGGCCTACAACCTGACGGTGGAGTCCATCTCGGCTACGATCGGCGCCGAGAACCGCAACATCCCCGGCGGTTCGTTCGATATCGGCTCCAACACATATGCCCTGCGCGTGCAGGGTGAGTTCGACGAGTCATCGCAGTTAGCGTCCCTTCCCGTGGGTTCCTATCAGGGCAAGACCGTCTACCTCCGCGATGTGGCACGCATAGTCGACTCAGTCGAGGAGCGTACGCAGCACACCTACAACAACGGCAAGGAGGGTGCTATGATCATCATCCAGAAGCAGTCCGGCGCAAACTCGGTCGAGATTTCCGACAAGGTCAAGGAGATGCTTCCCAAGCTGGAGAAGGACCTGCCTTCCGACATCAAGATCGGCGTGATCGTCGATACGTCGGACAACATCCGCAACACCATCGCCTCGCTTGTCGAGACCGTGCTCTACGCCCTGCTGTTCGTGGCCATCGTGGTGTTCCTGTTCCTGGGACGCTGGCGTGCCACCATGATCATCGTCATCACCATTCCGATCTCGTTGATCGCCTCGTTCATCTACCTGTACATCACGGGCAATTCGCTCAACATCATCTCGCTGTCTGCCTTGTCCATATCGATCGGTATGGTGGTGGACGACGCCATAGTGGTTCTGGAGAACGTCACGACACACATTGAGCGCGGAGCAGCTCCGAAACAGGCGGCCGTCCACGGTACCAACGAGGTGGCCATCTCCGTAATCGCGTCCACGCTGACCCTGATTGCGGTGTTCTTCCCGCTGACCATGGTCACAGGTATGACCGGCGTCATGTTCCGTCAGTTAGGCTGGATGGTGACCATCATGATGATTATCTCCACCACCTGCGCGTTGTCGCTGACCCCGATGCTCTGCTCGCAGTGGCTGCGTCTCCGTCCGCAGGATGAGAGGGGTGGTCACCACAAGAAGAACTGGTATTCCTACGTGGAGAAAGGTCTGGATAAGTTCGACGCTTGGTACGCACGCCAGCTGAAACGTGTCACGAGCCATCGCGCCGCTACGATCGTGGTCTGTCTGGCCATTTTCGCAGGCTCCATCTTCCTGATGCGTTTCGTGGGTACGGAATTCTTCCCGATGTCCGACAACTCGCGTATCGGCGTCAGCCTGGAGCTGCCCATCGGAGCGCGTGAGTCGGAGGCCCTGGACGCGACATCGCGTCTGGACTCGCTGTGGCGTGCCAAGTATCCCGAGATTCTTGTGTCTAACTTTACCGTCGGTCCCGCAAGCTCAGACAATACGTTCGCCTCGCTGTCCGACAACGGTCCGCACATCGTGTCGATGAACGTCCGCCTGAAGGACCCCTCCGACCGTAAGCGCGGCATCGCCGAGATCGCCGACGACATGCGTAAGGACATCGAGACGCAGTTCCCGGAGTTCAAGAAGGCCCAGGTCAATGTGGGTGGCGGCCGTGGATCGTCCATGAGCGGTCAGTCCACCGTGGACTTCGAGATCTACGGTTACGACTTTGCCGAAACCGACTCCGTGGCCATCCAGCTTAAGGGTGCCCTGCAGGATATGGAGGGTACCGCGGACGTAACAATCTCCCGTTCCGACTATCAGCCGGAGTATCAGGTGGACTTTGACCGCGAGAAGCTGGCCATGTACGGCATCAACCTGCAGACGGCAGCCTACTACCTGCGTAACCGTATCAATGGTGCTACGGCAACGCAGTTCCGCGAGGAAGGCGAGGAGTACGACGTCAAGGTGATGTACGAGCCGGACAGCCGTACCAGCATCGAGGATATCGAGAACATCATGATCTACTCCAATACCGGCAAGGCCATCCGTCTGAAGGAGCTGGGCAAGGTGGTAGAGCGCAGCACTCCTCCTACCATCGAGCGTAAGGACCGCGAGCGTGTCATCACCGTGTCGGCTGTCGTGGACGGCCGTCCCATGAGTGAGATCGTGGCCGATGCCGAGGCCGCGATCGACGGCATGGACATCCCGTCCAACATCTCGATCCAGATCGCCGGTTCCTACGAGGACCAGCAGGATTCGTTCGCCGATCTGCTGATGCTGGGCGTGCTGATTATCATCCTGGTGTACATCGTGATGGCGGCACAGTTCGAGTCGTTCACCTATCCCGGCATCATCATGACATCGCTGCTGTTCGCATTCTCGGGCGTGTTCCTGATACTGTGGCTCACCGGCCATACGCTGAACATCATGTCCATGATCGGTGCAATCATGCTGATCGGTATTGTGGTCAAGAACGGTATCGTGCTGATCGACTACATCACGCTGAACCGTGAGCGCGGCATGTCGATCAAGCGTGCCGTGATCGACGGCGGCCGGTCGCGTCTGCGTCCTGTTGTCATGACCACACTGACCACCATCCTGGGTATGGTGCCCATGGCGATTGGATCAGGCGAGGGTGCCGAGATGTGGCGTCCTATGGGTACGGCTGTGATCGGTGGTCTGACATTCTCCACCATTCTGACGCTGCTGTTCGTGCCGACGCTGTACTGCGTATTCGCCGGCAACGGTATCAAGAACCAGCGCCGCAAGCATCACAAGGCTTTGGCCACCAAACCGGTAGTCACCAAATAAATGATTGGAAAATGAAAGCAGTGTTTATCGCCTATGATATGGCGCATCATGAGAATATAATCGATGTACTGAACCGCACCTCCTGCCGGGGCTTCACGGCCTTCGGAGAGGTGCAGGGCCGCGGCTCGAAGACGGGCGATCCGCACTATGGCACGCATGCCTGGCCATCGCTGGCCTCGGCAATCCTGACGATGGTGGACGACGACAAGGTCGACCTGTTGCTGGAGCGCCTCCACGAGCTGGACGAGTCCAAGCCCATGCTGGGACTCCGCGCCTTCACCTGGAACGTCGAGAAGACAATCTGACAAGACTGTCGGGATCAATCCCGATTAATCCTGATAAGTCCCTATTAATCTTGATTAACATTGTTTAATCCCGATTAATCGGGATTGTCATTTGCAAAATCCGATGATTTTGCCTAACTTTGCAGGCAGAATCAGCGCACGTGGCGTAATTGGTAGCCGCGCTAGACTTAGGATCTAGTGTCTGACGACGTGTAGGTTCGAGTCCTATCGTGCGCACATGGAAAGCCCCTCGGTTCCTTAGGACCGAGGGGCTTTCCATGTATTGAATGTATCCGAGTGGCTTGGAAACCACCTATTACTTCATCGCTCTGACTTCTGACTTACTTGATGACGTTGAGCTTCTTGCCGACCTTGACGAAGGCAGCGATGGCCTTGTCGAGCTGCTCGCGGGTGTGGGCTGCACTGAGCTGCACACGGATGCGGGCCTGTCCCTTCGGTACGACCGGGTAGTAGAAGCCGGTCACGTAGATGCCTTCCTTCTGCATCTCGGCGGCGAAGTCCTGGCTCAGCTTGGCGTCGTAGAGCATGACGGCGCAGATGGCGCTCTGAGTGGGCTTGATGTCGAAGCCGGCCTCCAGCATACGGGTGCGGAAATATTCAACGTTGTCCATCAGACGGTCGTGCAGCTCGTCGCTCTCGTCCAGCATCTTGAACATCTCCAGGCTTGCGCCTACAATCGCGGGGGCAACCGAGTTGGAGAACAGATAGGGACGCGAGCGCTGGCGCAGCATGTCGATTATCTCCTTCGGGCCGGTGGTGAAGCCGCCCATGGCGCCGCCGAACGACTTGCCCAACGTGCCGGTGAAGATGTCGATCCTGCCGTAGGCGTCGAATTTCTCGGCCACTCCGCGACCACGCTTGCCGACCACGCCGGCCGAGTGGCTCTCGTCAACCATCACCAGTGCGTCGTACTTTTCGGCCAGCTCGCAGATTTTGTCCATTGGGGCCACGTTGCCGTCCATCGAGAACACGCCGTCGGTGGCGATGATGCGGTAGCGGCAGTCGGCGGCCTCCTTCAGGCAGCGCTCCAGGTCCTCCATGTCGGCGTTCTTGTAGCGGAAGCGCTTGGCCTTGCACAGACGTACGCCGTCGATGATGGAGGCGTGGTTCAGCGCGTCGCTGATGATGGCGTCCTCCTCGGTGAAGAGAGGCTCGAACAGACCGCCGTTTGCATCGAAGCATGCAGCGTAGAGGATGGTGTCCTCGGTCTTGAAGTAGCGGCTGATGGCGGCCTCAAGCTCCTTGTGCAGGTCCTGCGTGCCGCAGATGAAGCGTACGGAGCTCATGCCGTAGCCGCGCTGGTCCATGGCGCGCTTCGCGGCCTCGATCAGACGGCTGTTGTCGGCCAGGCCAAGGTAGTTGTTGGCGCAGAAGTTCAGCACCTCGTTCTTGGCACCGTCGTTCTCGACCTCGATGTCACTGCTCTGCGGCGTCACGATGACGCGCTCGTTCTTGTACAACCCGGCCTCCTTGATGTCGGCCAACTCTTTCTCCAGGTGTGTTTTAAAATTCTTGTACATGATATCAGAATTTAGTCCGGTCCGGTGTCGCTGGGGTCTTGTGGAATCGCCTGCGAGCCCTTCGCGGTTCTCGTTTTTCAAAATTACAAAAAAATTCTTGGATTGCTATCATTTTTTCATTATTTTTGCATCGTGATGGTGCAATCCATTGCAACCCAATTAGACTATACCTGATACCAGAACACATTTCACAGGAAGATGAAGAATATTCTTGTTATCGGAGGCACCGGCCAGATAGGTTCGGAACTCATCATGAAACTGCGTGGCATCTACGGCCCGGACCATGTTGTCTGCGGATACATCCCCAGCGCGGCGCCCAAGGGCGTCCTGCTGGAGAGCGGCCCCGCTGAAGTAGTAGACATCACCAATCCGCAGCAGATCGCGGATACGGTCAAGAAGTACAACATAGACACCATCTATAATCTGGCGGCGCTGCTGTCGGCCGTCGCCGAGGCGCGTCCGCAGATGGCGTGGAACATCGGCGTGAACGGTCTGTACAACACGCTGGAGGTGGCCCGCGAGCATGGCTGCGGTGTGTTCACTCCCAGTTCCATCGGCTCGTTCGGCCCTACAACTCCACATGTCAAGACTCCGCAGGACACCATCCAGCGTCCCGAGACAATCTATGGCGTGACCAAGGTCACAGGTGAGCTTCTGTCCGACTATTATGCCCGCCGTTTCGGTGTTGATACCCGTTCGGTTCGTTTCCCGGGTCTGATCAGCTACACCACGCTGCCCGGCGGCGGTACCACGGACTATGCCGTTGACATCTACTACTCCGCCGTGCGTGGCGAGAAGTTCAAGTGTCCGCTGAAGCCAGGCACGTTCATGGACATGATGTATATGCCGGACGCATTGCGCGGCGCCATCGAGATCATGGAGGCCGACCCGACGCGTCTGAAGCACCGCAACTCGTTCAACATCGCCTCGATGAGCTTCGATCCGGAGATCATCTACAACAAGATCAAGGAATACGTTCCCGGTTTCAAGATGGAGTACGAGCTGGATCCGTTGCGTCAGGCCATCGCCGACTCCTGGCCCGACAGTCTGGACGACTCCTGCGCCCGTCAGGAATGGGACTGGAAGCCCGAGTACGACCTCGACGCCATGACCCAGGACATGCTCGCCAACCTCAAGATCAAACTCGCCACCAAGTAAGGATTCTCTTCAAGACATTTAGCAATGGGCTGATTCTTTTTGATAATGGAATCAGTCCATAGCTATTCTTATGTCCGTGTATCTTATTTCCTGACTTCGTCACTTCAACGTATCGGAACAATATCTTGATTGAGTATCAGGAGAATAGATAAACGAAGGATGGTTCAGGGTGACGCAACGCTGCTTGCCGGAACGTATGGTGGCGCGCAAAGCCGCAAAGGGCTCCGCGTCGTTCTCAAAAAAAGTTTCAATGGAAGTCGGTGCGGCACGCAGCCTGATGGATTCACTTGCCCGCGCCAAGCTCGCGAAGGGTTATGGATAACCTCGAACGCGGATTTCGCCAAGCCGTCCGGATGGCTTAGCGCCTTTTGCGTCGGGAATCCCGATTCCATCGCGGCCTCGGCAGGAGCGCCGACACTCCGGATGGCCGGGTTGACACATCATCCCACGACCCCCTTTGCGGCTTTGCGCGCCTTCCAACGAGTAAACCGGACGACTAAGACATCTTATGATCAATTTCAGAAGAGTGCTGTTTTGGAGAGTGTTTCCGGGTGACGCAACGACAAAGTCAGGAGTCCATAGCCATTCTTATATGTCCGTGTATCTTATTTTTTTTGAATATTAGTTGCTTATCAGGGTTGTAGCATTCGTGTGGAAGAGTTGTCTAAAGATGGAGAATGAATGTTTTATAATATGATTAAACAACATATTTAAATTATGGCAATAAAATTGCATTTTCAAAAAAATTAAAATAATTTTGTGCGATTTACTTTATACGGCAAGCGATTTAATAAGTCTGACGATATCAAGAATTGAAATTGGACTACAGAATGTGCCTCCGCAAGGTAATTAAGACTTGATTCCACATAATTGATAAACAACACAAAAACTGAACAAAACCATGAATGTGAGATTATTATCATATATGCTGGCGGCTGCCGTGTCTGTATCAGCATGTACATCCGATTGGGAACCGCCCAGCTCCCAGTCGCAACCGGAGTCTCAGATGGCAATCTCGGGAAATCAAGAAGCTGTCGATTTTGCCAATAAATGATCACATGGAGATTCAGACTCCCGTCTCAACTCCAACAACAGCATAGTAAATACTAAATCATTTAAAATCAATAAACATATAGGCCTATGAATACTAATTCACTCTGTAAGCGAGTGTTTCTGGCTCTGGGAACTGCTCTGCTCCTCTGTCTGACAGGATGCGACTCCGGCAACGACACTGATGCGCCGTACGAGCCGATACCGCTGACACGGTCGGAACAGGAGATTGTTGCCAATGGCAATGACCTGGGATACAAAATGCTGAAAACAACCTACAATGCAGGATTGAACACTGTGGAAAGTCCTCTCAGCCTGACATACGCGCTTGGCATGCTGGCCAACGGAGCACAGGGCGAGACCCTGGACGAGATAATGGATCTGCTGGGCGTGGAGAACATTGATGAGCTCAATTCCTGTATGGACAAGGTTGACCGCAATCTCCGGGGCGCAGACAGAAAAGTCACGCTGGAGATAGCGAACTCATTATGGTTCAACAAGGGGTTCCAACCAAAACCGGAATACCAGGAGGCAATCAAGGCAGGCTACAATGCCGAACTTAACACCGAGCAGCTGGACTCGGACGCGGCGATGAAGAGAATCAACAAGTGGTGCACCAACAAGACAAAGGCATGATCAACAACTTCCTGTCAGAACCATTAAGGAATGTCGACATGGCACTCTACAACGCCATGTATTTCTATGGAGAATGGTCCGAGAAGTTTGATCCGAAGAAGACAGAGAACAAATATTTCCATAATGCCGACGGCAGTGGAAACACCGTACCGATGATGTACCAGACCAAGGGCCTGAGCAACTACCGCGAGGATGAATACTCGCAGAGCATTCAGGTTCCATATGGAAACGGGAACTTCTATATGGAACTTGAGCTTCCGGCCAAGGACAAGACTGTTTCGGAAGTCATCGAAGCAAGACTTAACGGAGAAACACCCGAAAGTCCAAAGGTATTAAAAGTCACACTGAGGCTGCCCAGATTCAAGGCGGCATACAAGTTCAATGTGAACGACATGCTTCTGTCTATGGGTAAGAACCATATTCTGAAAGAAACAGACTACAGCCTGATATCGGAAAAGAATCCAAGGTTAGGGACAATCTTACAGGCCACGGTAATCGAGGTTGATGAGAATGGTACGAAGGCTGCAACCGTCACCGGCTCGGGAGGTCTTATCAGTCCTTTAATCGAACTGGTTGAACTCATATTTGACAGGCCTTTCCTCTACTCGATTAAGGAAAAAAGTACCGGCGCCACCTTGTTCTGTGGCGTAATCAACAAGTTATAATTCGAACCTGAGAAACAATAGCGGGAAGTCAATCAGGAACTGAATCATTGAAATCATTGGAAGGTGTGTCAAGAATGTGGATTTTGACACACCTTCTTTTTCTTATGTCCAACTGCCGCATCCCCAGTCGTGGAGTTTGCATTTGTGAGTTGGGAAAAATTCCGTAACTTTATTATAATAAGTTTAAACTTCTTCAATAGTTCATAGTCCTGGTTGCGCAGTCAAAATTATGTTGATTTTGGTTTCGTGGAATCAGTTTGCGAAGTCGATGCTGACGCCCAGGCGGAGCTGGCGGGGATTGACGGGGTAGCCGGGCATCGAGAAGTAGTCGCGGCTGAACCAGCCCTGGTTCACATGGCTGCACATCACGAAGAAACGAGTCTTGTACAGCTTGCAGTTCAGATAGACGTTGCACAGCGGATAGTTGCCTACCCATTTGGCGTTGTCGCCCTGAACATGGAACGACATCGTGGCCGGCTGGTACAGCATGCCGCGGTAGCGCGTGTAATAGTCGCAGTCGACGCCCAACTGAACCTGGAGAGTGGCGATCCTGAACTGCAGGAACATGTTGCTGTAGACCGACAGCTCAGGCAACGGCAGACGGTTCTTGTCGGACGTGGCTTGATACGTGATGCGGTTGTTCCAGTTCCAGATACCGAATCTCAGCTCCTGGTCCAGACGCGCCGAGAACACCTGGACCGATCCACCATATTGCTCCGGAAGACATGCCGAGTTGAAATAGACCATATTCTGGACATTCTCGAAATCTACTCCGATACGGGTGCGTGTCCATGGAATATAGAGATGGCCACCGGCACGGAAGCTGCGGATCTTGCCGAAATTGTTGTTCCAGACGAAATGGTTGCCTGCGTAATGCCGCAATGTCCAGTCCGGTTCCAGATTCTTGAAGAAGCCCTCGGCGGCGATCTCCACCGTATCCTTGCCCAGCCGGAACCGTGTGGTGAAGTTGCCGCGCACGTCCACCTCGCCGATGGCATCGCCCAACAAGCCGAACCTGGCGTCGGCAAAGTAGCGGATCACCTTGCCCTTCTGCTTCTCCAGACGTCCGCTGACCCACAGTCGGCTGCGGTTAGCCTTTGGATTGGAATCAAAACCTTCCGGCAGGGGAGTCAGGTCCTCCGAGCCGGACCCCGGATTGCCGTCGGTATCCGTGGCCGGCAGCAGCTGGTCGTAACTGTAACGGTCGTAATCGTAGGTTACCCAGGCCGACAGACCGAACGGGAACCACTTCTGGAAACCCTCGATCATCTGGATTCCGAACGTGTTGCGGATGGACAGATGATGATCCTTCTCGTCGGTCTCGTTGCCGTTGAAGTAGGTATGCTCCCAGAACTCGGCGGCCTTAGTGGCGTTGCGCGACAGGAACCGACGCTTGTTGCGGTCCAGGTCGAAACTGTAGACGAACTTTGTCACAGGTACCAGCTCCCGGCGTTCGATCGTGTCGCCCGGCTGCGTGATGTCGCGGTAGAATCCCAGACAGTAGGCATGGGTCATGTAGAACTCCTGGCCGTTCAGGATGTTGTGGACATCCGACAGACGCACCGGTATGCTCTTGGAATCGATATGGTCGACACCGCCCTGCACGGCGGCAGGGTCCGTAATGTAGAGATCGTCGGTGATGCCGCCGTTCTCCTTGTTCACATGCCGGTACTGGTTGTAGAACATCTGCGTCTGGTAGTGGTCGCCGTTGTAGTAGAATGTCAGTCCGAAATTGGTGCCTTTAACGGCCTGGTCGGTGTAGCAGCCCTTGGTGTAGGGGTACGTGAAATTAGCGCCGATGCCGATACGCTTGTTGACGTTCCCGGCGAACTCGGCCCGAAGCAGGTCCGAATGGATCTCGCGTCCGGTGGAGAAGTTGTAGCTCAACAGCGTCATCGGGATGTAGACGTTGTAGAACTTGGTCTTTCGGAACGATGGAATCCAGGGCTGGATGGCGTCGTTGAAGAAGAAGGAGCTCGGTTCCGGACGGTCGAAATATATCATGCTCAGTCCCGGACCGGTCAGCTGGCCGGTCGTGGCGTAGGCGTCGTAGGTCATGGCCGGCACGAACTGACTCTGGTAATCGTACTGCAACGTGTCGATGGTGGAAGGCTCATGGATGCCCAACTGTGTGGCCAGCGTCCATGCCGAACCCGGGGGATAATATTTCTTCTCGGTAGTCTGGCCGCTGTCCTGGCCTCTGGTCTGGGCCGTAGCGGCCGGAACGCACAGCATCAGGAATGCGGCCAACAGGGCGGTCACACTCCCGAGGACGCCTCCGGCACGTGCGGACAGTGCCTTGATGCGTCTTGCATAATGGTTTCGTGCTTTCACACTGCGAAGTTAGTAACTTTTCGCCGAATATCAAAATAAGTTGAGCGTGTAGCGCATACTTGATGTAACTTTAGCCCTATGCTTCCGTTTATATAATAGAAGTACACTATAGACATCGTTAGGAATGAAGAAGAAATTACTGATTAGAGATATAACCGCCTGCGCCATTGTCGCAATGACAGTGACGTTGGCAGCATGCGGCGGCAAGGGAAACAGTCAGGATGCCGTAGCGGCCTACAACGCCGCGTTGCAGGATTCCGTCATGGCCGTGAGGATGGAGATCGACTCATGCCGTAATTCCATCGAGCGTGAGGACCACAACAGGCTGACATGGAGCCGTGATTTCACCACCGTGGCCAACGACCGCGAGGTGGCGCCCTACTCGATATATACTGACTTTGTGGGCAAGTATCCTCCCACGGGAACATGTCTGATGGCGCGTCTGGCCGAGAACGGCCAGTTCGAGCTGATCGGCGCGTTGATCGGCATCCGCTTCGACCAGGTGTCGGTGACCGCCGCCGACGAGACCGTCACCACCGATGTGGTCGCACCGGACCAGGGACTGAACTATATGGCCGACGGGCTCAACACCGTGATGTTCGACGGTACAGACGCCGACAAGGTAGGACAGCTGATAGCCGACAACGAGTTGAACCAGATTACCGTATCCTATCTGAACGGCGGACGTCCCGTCAAGGCATGGCGCATGCCGGCGGATTACGCCAAGATGATAATGGCGACATACCAATACTACGCCGCGCTACGCCAGATCAACATGCTGCGGGCGCGCATACCGATGCTGGAACGCAAGATCCAGGTGCTGCAGCAGCACATTAAGCAGGACGGCAACGCCGAGTCCGGCGCGCAGCCCGAGGATACTGCGAAATAAAGGAACCCTTGATTTAAGCTATGAAAGACATGAGCGAGGAATATGATAAGAGATTCATGGACATGGCCGCGAAGCTGTCGCTGGACAACATCGACAACGGCGGCGGTCCGTTCGGAGCCGTGATAGTGCGCAACGGCGAGATCATCGCCACGGGCGTGAACTCCGTGACGAACGACAACGACCCGACGGCGCATGCCGAGGTGAACGCCATCCGTCATGCATGCCGCGAGCTGCAGACGTTTCAGCTGTCGGGCTGTGTGATGTACAGCAGCTGCGAACCCTGTCCAATGTGTCTGTCGGCACTCTACTGGGCCGGAGTCAGCAAGATATACTTCGGCAACACCAAGGAGGACGCCGAGGCCATCGATTTCAGCGACAAGTTCATCTACGACGAGCTGAAGCGGTCGCGTACGGAGCGCAGGCTCCCGACGGTACATGTCGACGGCAAGGAGACAATCCGCGCTTTCGAGAAGTGGGCCGCGGATCCCGACAAGATTAAGTATTGACGTCAATATTAAAGTATAGATATTGAAGAGTAACCTGAATAACAATAACACGTAATCAATAATTAGGAAGTATTATGAAACTCGAAGATGTAGATGTGGTTCTGCTCGAGAAGAAAGGCATCACTCCTGAACAGCTGGATGAACAGCTTGATATGATTGCCAAGGGATTCCCCTGGCTTAACATCGAGGCAGCGGCCACTCCGGGCAACGGAATCGCCGTGCTGAGCCCCGAGATGGAGGCCGGCTCCGTCAGGATCTGGGATGAGTTCCGCGCCAACGGCGGCTCGGTGCTGAAGATGGTTCCGGCCAGCGGCGCTGCCTCGCGTATGTTCAAGAACGTGTTCGCGTTCGTCAACGGCGCAAGCGACAAGCCCGATGAGTTCATGAAGAAGTTCTTCGACAACATCGGCAAGTTCGCTTTCTTTCCGCATCTTAACGCCGTTTGCGTCAACCTGTACGGCAAGAGCGTATTCACTCTGATTGATGAGGGCCGTTACAAGGATGTGGCTCGCGCGCTGGTGGAGAAGGATGGCCTGAACTACGGCCAGCTGCCCAAGGCGCTGCTGCAGTTCCACAAGATCATCGGCGATTCCCGCACGTCGCTCGAGGAGCATCTGGCCGAGGGCGCGCAGTATGCTGCTGACCGTAACGGCCTGGTGCGCGTGCATTTCACCGTGTCGGAGAACCATCTGCCGCTGGTCAAGCTGAAGGTCGAGGAGGCCGCCAAGGTGCTGGCCTTGTTCTACGGAGTCAAGTACGAGATTACATATTCCGTCCAGAAACCCAGCACCGATACTGTCGCGGCCAACAAGGACAACACTCCATACCGTGAGAAGGGACATCTCTTCTTCCGTCCCGGCGGTCACGGCGCACTGATCGAGAACCTCAACGACCTTGATGCCGACGTGATCTTCATCAAGAACATCGACAACGTTGTGCCGGACCTGCACCGCGGCGTGACCATCTACTATAAGAAGATTCTGGGTGGCATGCTGGTGGCCCTGAAGCAGAAGGCCAACGAGTACTGCAAGCTGCTGAAAGGCGGCAAGTATACCGACCAGGACCTGGAGGCGATGATGACTTTCCTGCACGACGTGCTGTGCATCACGCACGACGAGGCCGACAAGATGGATCGCGGGCAGAAGGCCGACTACATCTTCGGCAAGCTGAACCGCCCGATGCGCGTGGCCGGTATGGTTCGTAACGAGGGCGAGCCCGGAGGTGGCCCGTATCTGGTCTACAATCAGGACGGTACCGTCAGCCCGCAGATCCTGGAGTCCACCCAGATAAATACCGCCGACGCGAAGCAGAAGGACATGATGAGCCATGCCACCCACTTCAACCCGGTTGACCTGGCCGTATGCATCAAGGACTACGAGGGCAAGAAGTTCGACCTGACCAAGTATGTCGACAAGTCCACAGGCTTCATCTCGGAGAAGAGCCGCGAGGGTGTCGAGATCAAGGCGCTGGAGCTGCCTGGTCTGTGGAACGGCGCGATGTCCGACTGGAACACCGTATTCGTGGAGGTTCCCGCCGAGACGTTCAACCCCGTCAAGACCGTCAACGACCTGCTGCGTGCCGTACACCAGGTGGAGGCATGAACCATCAGGAATAGATAAATGTAGAGCCGGACCCCAGGGTCCGGCTTTTTTATGCTGTTGACTAAAATGGGTTTTACACTCTGACGGCGTCCTTGACGCCCTTGACGGTCTTGATCTTCTTCAGCAGCGAGGTCAGTTGGCGGTTGTCGGTGACTCCGACCACCAGAAATCCCTGGAACATGCCGTCGTTGGAGTCGATGCTGATGTTTCGCAGCACGGCACCCGGCTCATGCGAGATGATTCCTGTGATATTGGCTACGATGCCGATGTCGTCGTTGCCGATGACGCGGATGGTGGCGGGCATTATGTCGCCGGTCTTGCCGCTCCAAGTCGCGTTGATCAGACGGTAGGGGTAGCGGCTGCGGATGTTGGCGGCGTTGGGACAGCCGGCCTTATGGATTTTGACAGTGCCGTCGCTGGAGATGAAGCCGAACACATCGTCGCCGTAGATGGGATTGCAGCAGCGGGCGAACCTGTAGCTCAGGCCGTTGATGCTCTTCTCGCCGATGGTCAGCACGTCGCTGCTCCGCTCCTCGGGCTCGGGTGCGTTGATGGTGAATTTCTCGGCCGAGGTCTTCTCCTCAACATGCTCACGGGTTGTCTCCTCGATGTATGTGTTCAGGAAGCGTCCCGGGTCGATTCTGTCGGCACCCATCTCGGCGTAGAATTCCAGTACGAACTTGTAGCCCTGTTTCTTGATGAGCTTCATCAGCCTGGCCTCGTCGATGTCGACCTTGCGGTTCTTGGCGCGGCGCATCAGGGCCTCCTTGCCGATGTCGGCCAGACGCTGCTTCTGCTCGTTGAGGCACTGCTTGATCTTGTTGCGGGCGCGTGCCGACTTGACTATCTGCAGCCATTCCAGACGTGGCTCCTGGTTGGCGCTGGTCAGAATCTCGACCGTATCGCCGTTGTGGATGGTGTAGTTCAGCTTCCTGTGCGCTCCGTTGACTATGGCGCCGGTACACTTGGCGCCGACGTTGGTGTGGATATGGAACGCGAAGTCCAGGACAGTGGCACCGGCCGACAGTCTGAACAGGTCGCCCTTGGGTGTGAATGCGAAGACCTCCTTGCCGAACGGGTCGAGGTTGATGTTGCGCATCAACTGCATGGGGCCGGCCTCGGCAGTCTCCAGGATGTCGCGGATGTTGGCCATCCACTGGTCGGAGCTGTCGCCCTTTACGCCCTTGTAGCGCCAGTGGGCAGCCAGACCCTTCTCGGCCACCAGGTCCATGCGGCGGGTACGGAACTGCACCTCCACCCATTTGTTGCCCGGTCCCATCACCGTGGCGTGCAGCGACTCGTAGCCGTTGCTCTTGGGGATGGTGATCCAGTCGCGCATTCGCGCGGGGTTGGCCGTGTACATGTCGGCCAGCAGGGCGTAGGCCTTCCAGCAGTCGGACTTCTCGCGCTCCAGCGGCGTGTCGATGATGACTCGGATGGCGAACAGGTCGTAGATGCCCGGCAGGTCCACCTTCTGCTTGCGCATCTTGTTCCAGATGGAGCTGATGGACTTGGTGCGTCCCTTGATCTCGAACTCGAAGTCCTCGTGCGAGAGCTTCTCGCGCAACGGCTCGATGAATTCCTTGATGTATTGGTCGCGCGCCCGTTTGGTGGCGTTGAGCTTGTGCGCGATCTGGACGTAGATCTCGCGGTTGGTGTACTTCAGCGACAGGTCCTCCAGCTCGCCCTTGATCTTGTACAGGCCCAGGCGGTGCGCCAGCTGGGCGTAGAGGTAGTTGGCCTCGAAGGCCACGTTGCGGACCCACTGGTCGTCGGGATGGAGGTTGATGCTGCGCATCAGCACCAGGTTCTGTACGATCATGATGATGATGACGCGGATGTCGTGTGCCAGTGCCAGCATCAGGCCTCGGAAGTTCTCGTGGTTCGTGGCGTTGTTGCGGTTGCTGAATCTGGTCACGGCCTCGATGCCGTTGATCAGGCCCAGCACATCCTGGCCGCATTGCTTCACGATATAGTCATCGGTGACCACTCCGGCTCCGTGCAGCGGGTGCAGCATGATAGCCAGCAGGATGTTGCGGTCCGGATCGACCATCTCGGCAAAGGTCATGGCCCCTCTAAGTGTCTGGCGGGCGATGGGCAGGTTCTTGGCGTCGCGTGCGTCGATGCGGGTGCGGTAGGCGTCGCTAAGCAGCGGTGTCATCTCCTGCAACTCCTCGGGAGTCAGTATGCCGGCGGCAAGTCCTCGGAGCTGCCCGGCAAGTTCCAGGGTCTCCTTGAGTTCTGAATACGTCAGTCTCGTTGGTGCGTTCGAATCGTTCATAGCCATCAATCTGAAATGTCAGTGCAAAATTACACAAATTCCATTATTATACAAATACGTCCGTATTAATATATGTGAATTACGTGTAGGTAGTTCACCGTATAGAAAATGGTTGATCAGAAGTGCAGTTTGTTACTTGTCGGTGGCTGTCAGGCGCAGGAAGCGGAATATGGTGTCGTACGCTGCCTGGCGTGGACGCGGCTCGGACAGGATCAGGTCGTGCAGTCCGCTGTCGATGGTGCAGACCATGGGGTCGGCGCCGAGTCTCAGGCCGCGTCTCTGCAGCTCGGCCGGATCCAGCACCGCGTCGCCGGTCTGGAACTCGGGATTCCAGTTGCAGCCGTCAATCCGGCGCGACGAGTGCATCACCAGTACGGGGATGGTGATGTTCCTGGCTTTCTTCATCAACCATGACTGGGCGGTGTTGATGCTGCCTACCCAGCTGAAGGTCACCGGGGGCGAATATATCATCTTCCAATCGGTGTTGTATTCCCATTGTCCGTGGAATTGTTTCAGCAGGCTGTAGGCGTAACCGTCGCAGTGGCTTTGCTTGATCTTGGCGTTAGGGAATATCTTGCCGAGGAATCCGACCAATGGAGCTCCGACATCGCGCATGGCTTTGGAGAAGTTCCATTCCAGAAAGGGGGAGTCGGTCACCACGCGGTCAACGGTGACGTTCTGGCCGCGTTCGGCGGCGAAATACGCCACGGTAAGTCCTCCGGTACTGTGGCCGCTCAGGGTGATGTCGGTGTTTCCGTCACGGCGAATCTGGGCTATGGCGGAGTCGATGTCGCAGAAATATTCCGTCTGTCGGCGTACGTTGAAGGGGTATTGCCACGGCTGCCAGCTACGGCCGTAGCGGCGCAGGTCGACAGCATAGAAATTATAACCGGAATCCACGAATCGTTCGCCCATCTCCTTTTGGAAGAAATAGTCGTTGAATCCGTGGATATAGAGGTATGCCTTATGGCTTGGCTTGGCCGAGAGCTTGCGGATAATGGTAGAGCGGCAGGGTCCGTCGAACGCCATGCCATGGTTCACATACCGGGCCTCGTAGCCGGGCAGGATGTCGGCGTGCCACGTGGTGTCGGTGGTATAGTATTTCGGTCCCTTGTATTTTTCGGGGAAATGCCATTCGCCCCATATCGCAGGAACGCCGGCAATAATCATGACAGCAATTATGGCGTGAATCTTATTCATCTTTTCCGGGTTATTAAATTGGGGTCGGGGGTATGGAAGTGATTCATTCCTTTCCTCAGGTACTATGAAAAATCCTATACCCTTCTTATTTATAACATAAAATGCAGTGGAGAAAACAGCATTTCCTCAATTTTTAAACAAAAGAGCAGGAGTATTTGTGGGTTTGGCAAAAAAAAAGCGCAATCGGAATGATTGCGCTTGGTGCTGGGGTGAAATGTGGGTCTCGAACCCACGACCTTCGGAACCACAATCCGACGCTCTAACCAACTGAGCTAATCTCACCATGTTCATTCGAAAGAAACTTAGCTCTGCGCCCTGCTTCCCTCAAATGCGTTGCAAAATTACAACTTTTTTCTGACTCTGCAAAATTTTAGCCCTCTTTTCTGAGCCTTTTCATCAACATATCGGTGAATTGATAGTTTTTTATTCCCCATTTCGGCACCAGAACCATCTCCGGCGGTGCCTGAGACAGGAATCGCTCTATGGCGATTCCTCTGGGGACCATCCCCACAATCCTGACGCAAAGTTCAAGATATTCATCCAATTCGAACGGCCGGACCGATACCTCGCTCTTGTCCATCATATCCGCCAGCCTTGTACCTTTAAGAACCTGCAGCTGATGGAACTTCAACGTATCAATCGGTAAGCAGCATATCCGACGAACCGTCTCCAGAAGCATGTCCTCCGTCTCGCCCGGCAAACCGCATATCAGATGTACTCCTACATGAAGGCCACGCGCGGCCACCCGCCGTACCGCATCCTCGGCGACTGCCGCCGTGTGGCCACGGTTTATCAGCCGCAAGGTCTCGTCATGCATCGACTCGATGCCGATTTCGACGAATACCGGCATGCGCCGGCCAAATTCCTCAAGAACCTCCAATACATCCTCGTTGAGACAGTCAGGCCGGGTGCCCACCACAATGCCGACCACTCCGTCGGTAGACGCCGCTTCCTCGAATTGCTGCCGCAAACCGCCGCCATAGGTGCCGGTAAAGGACTGGAAATAAGCAAGATATTTCATCTCCGGATATTTCCGGCCGAAAAACCGCTTGCCCGCCTCCAACTGCTGGCGCACACCCTGCGTGCCAAAGCAATAACCCGGAGTGAAGGACTCGTTGTTGCAATAGATGCAGCCACCCGTTCCGACGGTGCCGTCACGGTTGGGACAACCCCTGCCGGTATTGACCGACAGTTTCTGGACCTTGACACCCGGAAAGATGCGTCCAAGATATTCGGTGTAATCGGTGTAGAAGGGATTCATCGCATCAGGTCGGCTAATGTCAGCCATGCCATTGCCTCGACAACCGGAACAGCACGAATAGCCACACAGGGGTCATGCCTTCCTTTGGGTGGAATTATGACCGGTTCTCCTTCCGACGTCATCCCCGGCATGGGCTGCATGCGTGTTGGGGTAGGCTTGAAGTATACACTGAAATTTACCGGCATACCGTTGGAGATGCCACCTAACACGCCACCCATGTGGTTGCTGCAGAAGCCACCCCCTGTCAGGAACTCATCCTGAGCCTCGCTGCCGTGCATATACGCGCTCCGGAATCCGTCACCATACTCGAACGCCTTGGCAGCGTTGATGCTCATCATGGCGTATGCCAGCCGGGCGTGAAGCTTGTCGAATATCGGCTCGCCGACTCCGACCGGAAGTCCCGTAATCTCGCAACGGACTATGCCGCCGGTTGAGTCTCCGCGGTCGCGAGCATCCTCCACTGAGTTGGTCTCCTCGAAACGCGCCGTCACCTCGATGCCGCGGATCTTGAGCCATTCACGGCACAACGCGCCGCCGACAACCCAGTTGACCGTCTCCCGAGCACTGGCGCGTCCTCCACCGGCCAGTTCCGCTATACCGTACTTCTCATGGTAGGTGTAGTCGGCATGGTTGGGACGGAACACCTCATGATAGTCGCCGCTGCGGGCGTCAACGTTCCGGATTATGAAACCGATCGGAGTACCTAAGGTTAGGCCGTCGGCATTGATGCCCGACAGCAGCTCGACCATGTCCGACTCCCGGCGTTGCGACGTAAGCGGATTGGCGCCCGGGCGACGGCGGTCCAACGCCTTCTGTATTTCACTACAGTCCACAAAAACCCGCGAAGGGAGCCCGTCAAGGACTCCCCCCATGGCCGGACCGTGGCTCTCGCCGAAGGTCGTAAGCCGTATCCGGTTTCCGAATGTATTCATACGATGTTCAACCCTTGTCCATGGTCAGGAGCAGCTCCTCGTTGGTGCGGGTCATCTCCATACGCTTCTTGATGAACTCCATAGCCTCCACGGAGTTCATGTCGCTCAGGTAGTTGCGCAGGATCCACATACGGCTCAGGGTCGATTCAGGCAGCAGCAGGTCGTCACGGCGCGTCGAGCTGGCCGTGATGTCCACAGCGGGGAAGATGCGCTTGTTCGACAGCTTGCGGTCCAGCTGAAGCTCCATGTTGCCGGTACCCTTGAATTCCTCGAAGATCACCTCGTCCATCTTGCTCGATGTCTCGGTCAGGGCCGTCGCGATGATGGTCAGCGAGCCGCCGTTCTCGATGTTACGGGCGGCGCCGAAGAAACGCTTGGGACGCTGCAGGGCGTTGGCGTCAACACCGCCGGACAGGATCTTGCCGCTGGCAGGCGACACCGTATTGTAGGCGCGTGCCAGACGGGTGATGGAGTCGAGCATGATCACCACGTCGTGGCCGCTCTCAACCAGACGCTTGGCCTTCTCCAGCACCAGGCCTGCGATCTTGACATGATGCTCGGCAGGCTCGTCGAATGTCGAGGCGATGACCTCGGCGTTGACGCTGCGGCTCATGTCGGTCACCTCCTCCGGACGCTCGTCGATCAGAAGCATGATGATGTAAGTGTCGGGATGGTTCTCGGCGATGGCGTTGGCGATATCCTTCAGCAGGATGGTCTTACCGGTCTTGGGCGGTGCCACGATCAGCGCGCGCTGGCCCTTGCCGATAGGTGCGAACATATCAACCACGCGGGTCGAGATGTTCATGGCGCGTCCGCGTGTCAGTTCGAACTTCTCGTCGGGGAACAGCGGCGTGAGGTGCTCGAAGGGCTCGCGGTCGCGGACTATCTCCGGGGGGAGACCGTTGACCGACTCGATCTCGCATAACGGGAAATATTTCTCACCTATGCGGGGAGGACGTACCGTACCCTGCACCACGTCGCCGGTCTTGAGGCCGAACTCGTGGATCTGCTGCTGGGTGACATACACATCGTCGGGACTTCCGAGGTAATTGTAGTCGCTGCTGCGCAGGAATCCGTAGCCGTCGGGCATCACCTCCAGCAAGCCGTATGTCGATACTATGCCGCCTAAGTTATACTGGCTTTGCATCTGCTGCATCTGGCGCTCCTGCTGGCGTTGCTGCTGACGTTGTTTCTTGTTCAGCTTCTGCTTCTTCTGGTTCTGCTGGGGATTCTGGGCCGTAGGCTCGGACAGAACGATCGGCATATCCAGTGGGGGCATCTGGTCGTCCATCGGCTCCTGCATCTGCATGGGCTGCTGTTGCTGCTGATGGTTACGCGGAGTGAACGTGCGTCCCTTGGAGTTGGAAAAGAAATCACCGAAAATATTGGTATTGTTGTCCTTGATGAAGACTCCCTTGCGCTTGGGCTGCTGGGCGTTTTCCGACGGTTGCTGGGGCTGCTGGCTCTGGGTGTCATCCGTAGCCTGCTGGGCCTGTGCCTCGGGCTGTGCCTGAGTCTCGGGCTGCGCCTGAGTCTCGGCACCCTGCTGGTCCTGCTGCGCCTGAATGTCCTCGGCCACCTTGGTGGCTTCCGCCTCAACCTGGGTTTTGGGCTTACGGCCACGCTTCTTGGGTGCCGTTGCCTCGGCTGCGGCATTATTCGCTCCGGCTGCCTCGGCTTCGGCCTGGACCTTGGGCTTGCGCCCGCGCTTCTTGGGTGCGGGGGCTTCGCCATCGGCTGCGGCATCGCCGTCGGCGCTGACATCGGATGCCTTCTTGCCGGGCTTGCGGCCGCGCTTCGGTTTCATCTTCGCAACCTCGTCGCGCGCCGTCTGTATCGATGTATTGTCGATTACATAATAGGCCAGATCCTGCTTGTCGGCATTCTCTGTCTTTTTCATTCCCATCGATGCTGCCAATTCCCTTAATTGAGAATCTTCCATCGACATAAGTTCATCAAAACTTTGCATAAAATATCTTGTTGGATGTCGGCGCCTGATTTTAGCCATTAAAATCCCGCCAATCCTTATTTGCTAATTTACAATGGAATACCACTCCCGGGCCGGCAGTGGAAAGATATATATTATTGATAATCTGAAGTGGATTCTCAAGCCTTCATGTCTTATAAACAGATTTTGGGCTCTAATTTCACTGCAAAATTACAAAAAAAATTGAAATTGCGCAACAATCCCCGTTTTATATGTTCTCTATTTTATTTAGAAAATCTGAGGGCGGTGCAGGTTGCCAGGATGGTGCCGGAGGAGGTGTGCCAGGTCTTGCCGGTCTGGGGACGTCCGGACCGGAGGGCGGCGGCGATTTCATGGGATATGTTGGTGCGGGCGCCGTAGCGGTCAAGCCATCTGTGGAGCAGCCATTCCGGTTGGGGGAATTCCTTCAGCGTGCGGTAGGGGAGGGTGTCGGGATCAGAGAGACGCGAGAGTTCCTGTTCCGCTATGGCGCGGAGCACGGCTTCGTCGGACTGCAGGTTGGCTATGGTCGTGGTCATGGCCTTGCGGACACCTGTCCATCGTGTCTCGATCATAGGCAGCAGTTCGTTGCGGATGAAATTGCGGCGATAGTCGGAACTGAGGTTGGTGGAATCGACAATGTAATCCTGCCCCAGTTCCTCTAAGTATTCCAAGATCTCGGCACGGGTTGTGGTGATCAGGGGGCGTATTATGTCGTTGGCGTCGGGCAGCATGCCGCGCAGCCCGGCGATACCGCATCCGCGGAACAGGTTCAGCAGCATCGTCTCGATATTGTCGTCGGCATGATGGGCCACGGCGATTCGTTCTGCTCCGGTCTGTTCCATTTTCTGCCGAAAATATTCATATCTTAATTCACGGCAGGCCACCTCAGTGCTGACGTGATGCTCCGCCTCGTAGGCCGGCACATCGAAATGAACAATGTCAAGAGGAATATCGAGATTCCGGGTCAGATTACGGCAGAATTCCATGTCGCGGTCGGATTCAACTCCACGTAGATGGAAATTGCAGTGTGCTGCCTCCACACTGACGCCGAGCCGCTTCAAGACCAGCAGCAGCGCCACGGAATCGGCACCTCCGCTGAGTCCCAGCACAACGTGACGCACCGGACCCAGGATGCCCCGGGCCTGCTGCTCCACCTTGCCGATAATCCGTGAATGTGCCATATTGTGTAAACGTCCTATCTATGGAAAGTTGGTTTTAGAAGCATCCAATCTATGGAAAGTTGGTCAAATCGGCGAGAAAGGACTCTCAAGCCAGGATGTCAGGATCAGTACCGCCGACATCTCATCGGCCAGACCTTTGTTCTGGCGGTCGGACTTCTTGAAGCCGGCAGTGATCATGTCGCGGTGGGCCTGGACGGAGGTGAAACGCTCGTCGACCATCTCGACAGGCATGTCCGGCATGATTTTGGCCAGCCGGTTCACGAACGGTCGGATGTACCGCATGGATTCCGAATCCTCGCCGCGGACGGTTTTGGGATGGCCTATCAGGATACGGTCCACCGGCTCAGCGACACAATAATCCGTCAGAAATTTCTCCAGATCGCATGTGCGGACCGTCGGCAGTCCGTTGGCGGCGATTTTCAGCACATCCGTCACGGCGACTCCGCACCGTTTCCGCCCATAATCAATAGCTAATACTCTTCCCATACTTATTTAAACTGACATTCGCCTCAAAATAATATAAGTAGCTGATAAAAATTAATGATTATATGTAGTTAATGAAAACAAACATGAAAACTCGTTCTTTTTTGCTGTTTTCTCCCTGCAGCTCAGTCACTATATGGAAATAGCTCCTTCGCTTTAGGAAGAAAACATCTAAAAAATAACTTCGTTTTCATGTTCATTAATTATTATCAGCTACTTAAATCGCATATAAAAAAGGCCCGGACCATTTAGGTCCGAGCCGGGTATGGTTATGAAGCCTTGATTACTTCTTGCCGAAGTAGCGGTTGTAAAGACCGGCGAAACCGCGGCCGTGACGAGCCTCGTCCTTGGCCATCTCGTGAACTGTATCGTGGATAGCGTCCAGACCGGCTTCCTTGGCGTTCTTGGCGATACGCATCTTGTCGGCGTTGGCGCCTGCCTCGGCGTGCATACGCTTCTCCAGGTTGGTCTTGGTGTCCCAAACCACGTCACCCAACAGTTCGGCGAACTTAGATGCGTGCTCGGCCTCCTCCCAAGCGTAGCGCTTGAAAGCCTCGGCGATCTCGGGATATCCCTCGCGGTCGGCCTGACGGGCCATGGCCAGGTACATGCCTACCTCAGTGCACTCACCGTTGAAGTGGGCGTTCAGGTCCTTGATCATCTCGTCGCCGGTGCCTTTGGCAACACCGATCTCATGCTCGGTAACAAACTCCAGATTATTGGAATCCTCTACAAGTTCCTTGAATTTCGAACGGGGAGCACCACATAAGGGGCATTTCTCGGGAGCTTCTTCACCCTCTGCGATGTAGCCGCATACGGTGCAAATCCATTTCTTTGCCATAGTATTTTATTGTTATTTAGCGTTATATACAAATTTCCGATACTCATCTGTGAGTATCCAAAACAAAATTACTACAATTTTTTCAAACCGCAAAATAAATTCGTTCCGAACTTTTGCTATAGAAATAACAATTATAAGGTATTAAATGTTCTATCTTGATAGGTGAAAATAATCAGGCATACCGTACCAGCCGGTATGCCTGTATGTAAATGGATTTAATGTGGATTCTATGACATGAAGAACAGAATCACGAGCTGGGCCATCACCACACGCATGAACATTGTCAACGGGTAGACGGTGGAGTAGCTTACGGCAGGAGCGTCGTTGTTGGCAATCTTGTTACCGTAGGCCAGTGCCGGCGGGTCGGTGTAGGTACCCGACAGCATACCGCAGATGGTGAAATAGTTCATCTTGTACTTGGCGCGGGCTATGATGCCCATTACAAGCTGCGGAACCATGGTGATGATGAAACCGTACAGTACCCATGTGCCGCCGGTCGGGGTGAAGACCGTCTCGGCGAAGTTGGCTCCGGCGGCAAGGCCGACGGACGCGAGGAACAGACAGATACCTAACTCACGCAGCAGCAGGTTGGCCGAAGAGTTCGTATACGTCACCAGATGGATCTTATGGCCGTAGGCGCTCAGCAGGATGGCCACTACCAAAGGACCGCCCGCCAGACCTAATTTCATGGGCACCGACATGCCGGGGAACTGCAACGGAATGCTTCCGGCGATGATACCTAAGAAGATACCGATGAACATCGTGATCAGGTTGGGTTCGTTGAGACGCTTCATGGAGTTGCCAAGCTTTCCGGCCAGGTTGTTGATGTCGTCGATCTTGCCGACCACTGTCAGACGGTCGCCCATCTGGAGGCGTAGACCCGGTGTGGCCATCAGGTCAACGCCGGCGCGGTTCACGCGCGTCACGTTCAGCTGGTATGCGTCATGCAGATGCAGCGAGCCGAGTTTCGTACCGTTGTACTCCGTCTTGGTCACCAGGATGCGGCGCGATACCACGGGACCGCGGTCCATGTCCCACTTCTTCTCGATGATGGGACCGATGAAGCGGGTGAAGATCTCCTCGTCCTGACCCTGGCAGACAATCAACGCCAGGTCGCCGATGTGAATCTCGGTCTTGGAGGTAGGGATTTCAACATGACCGTCGGGACGCTCGATACGCGACACGACATAGTCGGCCGATATCAGGGCGTGAAGCTTGTACATGTTCAGTCCGTCGATCAGGTCGTTGGTCACCTGACATGTCACCATGTGGGGTGCCAGCTCGCTGCTGTTGGATTCAGCGTCCAGTTCCGCGGTCTCCTTGGCGTTGTCGATCTTGAAGATGGCCTTCAGCAGGATCATCGTCAGGATGATGCCGATCACACCCAGAGGGTAGGCGGCGGCATAACCCATGGACATCTCCTGACTCACGGCGTTGCCGTCGGGAACGATCTGCAGATAGGTCTGCTGTGCGGCACCAAGACCAGGGGTATTGGTGACGGCACCCGACATGATACCAACCATCTGGGAGATGGAGGTACTGCCCTGGGAGCCTCCCTGGATGAAGTAGATGGCCAGCATTATGGCCACGTTCAGGCCGATGCCCAGCATGGCCAGGGCGTTCATGCGGATACCTCCCTCCTTGAACGAAGAGAAGAATCCGGGGCCGACCTGCATACCGATCGAGAAGATGAACAGGATTAGTCCGAACTCACGCAGGAAATGCAGCACGTTCGCGTCGGCCGTGTAGCCGAAGTGTCCCAGCAGCAGTCCCACGAACAGCACGAACGTTACACCCAGAGACACTCCGAAAATCTTGACTTTTCCGAGCCAGATTCCGACAAAGATCACCACCGAGTACAGGACGATGGTGGCTGCCAGTGCCGTGTTGCCGGGCTTGATTAGTTCAATTAGCCAGTCCATTAGTAATTCTGAAAATATTGATTATTATTGTTTTTAACCTTTCAACAAGGGTATTACATCAGTTTGCGGTACTTGATGCGGTGAGGCGTGTCGTCGGCACCGTCGCGGCGTTTCTTGAACTCCTCGTACTCCGAGTAGTTGCCTTCGAAGAATGTGACCTTGCTGTCGCCCTCGAAGGCCAGTATGTGCGTGGCGATACGGTCCAGGAACCAGCGGTCGTGGCTGACTACGACGGCACAGCCGGCGAAGTTCTCCAGACCTTCCTCCAGCGCGCGGAGCGTGTTGACGTCGATGTCGTTGGTAGGCTCGTCCAGCAGCAGCACGTTGCCCTCGCTCTTCAGCGCCATGGCCAGGTGCAGGCGGTTGCGCTCGCCACCCGACAGCACGCCGATCTTCTTCTCCTGGTCGGCGCCGGTGAAGTTGAAGCGCGACAGGTAGGCGCGCGCGTTCACGTCGCGGCCTCCCATGCGGAACGACTCCACGCCCTGCGAGATGACCTCGTAGACCGACTTGTCGGGACTCAGGTCCTTGTGCGTCTGGTCAACGTATGCGATCTTGACCGTGTCGCCCACCTCGAAGGTTCCCTTGTCGGGATTCTCCATGCCCATGATCAGGCGGAACAGGGTGGTCTTGCCGGCGCCGTTGGGACCGATCACGCCCACGATGCCGTTGCTGGGCAGCGTGAACTCAAGGTCGCTGAACAGGATCTTGTCGTCGTAGGCCTTCTCCAGGCCCTTGGCCTCGATCACCTTGTTGCCCAGGCGCGGTCCGTTGGGGATGAATATCTCCAGACTTTCCTCGCGTTCCTTCTGGTCCTCGTTGAGCAGGCGGTCGTAGCTGGACAGACGCGCCTTGCCCTTGGCCTGACGAGCCTTGGGAGCCATTCGTATCCATTCCAGCTCGCGCTCCAGGGTCTTGCGGCGTTTGGACGCCTGCTTCTCCTCCAGCGCCATGCGCTGCGTCTTCTGCTCAAGCCACGAGGAGTAGTTGCCCTTCCATGGAATACCCTCGCCACGGTCCAGCTCCAGGATCCACCCGGCCACATGGTCCAGGAAGTAGCGGTCGTGGGTAACGGCGATCAGCGTTCCGGGATACTGCGCCAGGTGCTGCTCCAGCCATTCCACGGACTCGGCGTCCAGATGGTTGGTGGGCTCGTCCAGCAGCAGGATGTCGGGCTGCTGCAGCAGCAGACGGCACAGCGCCACGCGGCGGCGTTCGCCTCCCGACAGGTATTTGATCTGCTTGTCGTCCGGAGGACAGCGCAGGGCGTCCATGGCGCGGTCCAGCTTGTTGTCGATGTTCCAGGCATCGCTGGCGTCAAGCTTGTCCTGAAGCTCGGCCTGACGCTCCATCAGCTTGTTCATCTTGTTCTCGTCCTCCAGTACCTCAGGGTCGCAGAAGGCGTTGTTCACCTCCTCGTATTCCTTCAGAAGGTCCATGACATGCTGCACCCCTTCCTGGACCACCTCGCGCACCGTCTTCTCCGGATCCAGCTTAGGGTCCTGTTCCAGGTAGCCGATGCTATAGCCCGGCGAGAAGACAACGTTGCCCTGGTAGGACTTGTCGATGCCGGCTATGATCTTGAGGAGGGTGGACTTGCCGGAACCGTTCAGACCGATGATGCCGATCTTGGCTCCGTAGAAGAAGGAGAGGTAGATGTTTTTCAGAATCTGTTTCTGCGGGGGTACGATCTTGGAAACGCCCACCATCGAGAAAATGACTTTCTTATCGTCTGCCATAGTAGTGTGTATAGTAGATGATTACTTATGCGGTTTGGCCACGGTTCGGTACTCGGCGTGTGTCTTGCCGCGCTCCAGGTTGTTGAGTTTGCCGCGGATCATCTGCTTGCGGATGGGGGAGATATGGTCGGTGAAGACCTCGCCCAGCAGATGGTCGTACTCATGCTGGATGATGCGCGACAGAAATCCTGTGAATTCCTGCCTGTGGGGCTGGAAGTCCTGGTCCAGCCATTCCAGGCTGACATGCTCCACGCGGCGGACGTTCTCGTTCAGCCCCGGCAGGGACAGGCATCCTTCTGGGCGGCTCACCGGATCCAGGTCCTCGATGACCTCCAGCTGGGGATTGATCA
The DNA here is from genome assembly GCA_019416425.1 of Bacteroidales bacterium. Lineage (GTDB taxonomy): Bacteria > Bacteroidota > Bacteroidia > Bacteroidales > Muribaculaceae > Lepagella. Next base: position 39,812 of record DXXK01000052.1, on the reverse strand, counting down.
GCACCATCTTCGAGTCGGCGCATTCGGGAAAATCCTGTGCCAGCACGGAGCCGTCGATGACGATCACGGCGATGGACTTGCCTATCTGGGGCGCCGCCAGTCCGACTCCGTCGGTGGCGTACATCGTCTCGAACATGTCTTTGATTAGTTTGTCGAGTTCAGGGAAATCCTTCTCTATATCCTCGGCCTCCTGCCGCAGAACGGGGTGGCCGTATAAGTAAACCGGTAATACCATTGTGGGTCTGAAACTACATCGTTGAAATTAAAGTGCAAAATTACCAAATTTTTCGGACTAAACCAAAAAAGCCACCTGAAGAGGTGGCTTTTGGTTGATTTCCCCGAAGGAAATTACTTCTTGATGCGGTTGCCGTAACGGCTGCGGAACTTGTCCACGCGACCGGCGGTGTCGACCAGTTTCTGCTGTCCCGTGAAGAAAGGGTGCGAGGAGCTGGTGATTTCGAGTTTTACAAGAGGATAAGTCTTGCCATCGATTTCGATTGTCTCACGCGATGCAACCGTGGAACGGGTGATGAATGTCTCATCGTTCGACATGTCCTTGAAGCAAACCTCGCGGTACTCCTTAGGATGAAGATCTTTTTTCATTGTTGTACGTACTTCTTGTTTGGTTTAGTTTGTTCTTAGCAGGTCGCGATCCCACTAAATGGCCTGCAAAGTTACAACTTTTTTTGAAATTACGCAAACGTGAGCTGTATAATCGTAATGCTGCAGCTGATAAGAGACTGTCAATAAATGAAATGGGGGTGTGGGCACACATACCACACCCCCTGTGTATACCGCTTATCGCGGAGTCCGGTTATTTGCCAGTTGTAATCTTGATCGAGATCTGACCGTCGGGATTGATGTCGATCTGGAGTGTCGTGCCATTGGCAAGCTTCAGTGCCGGAGCGGCGTCAGCGCGATGTTCCGGTACAGGGTTGGTTCCGGCCGTGCCGCCCTCTACCTGAGGCAGGGCGCGGTTGATGTCAACGTTCTTGACCGGTGCGGCGGCCTTGGGCGCGGCGGGAGCGGGCTTGGGAGCTGCCTCGGGTTTCGGTGCGGGTTTCGGTGCCACGGGCTTGGGAGCTGCGACACCCTCGCCGGCGAACTGGAACAACGGCTGGTCGGTGTTCATGACATCGCCGTCCTCGACCATAACCTTGGCGATGACGCCGTTGCGGTCGCTGACCAGATTGTTCTCCATCTTCATAGCCTCGTAAACCAGCAGTGTATCGCCGATCTTGACGGCATCGCCGGGCTTAACCTTGACTTCCAGGATGGTGCCACCCATCGGAGCGGTGAATACGGGACCGTCGGCCACAGGTGCAGGGGCGGCTGGAGCTGGGGCTGGAGCGGCAACCGGTGCGCCGGCGCCTTCGAACTCAATCAGCGGCTGGTCAGTTGCCATCACGTCACCATCGCCCACCAGGACACGGCGAACCTTGCCTCCCTTGTCGCATGCCAGGTCGTTCTCCATTTTCATGGCCTCGTAGACCAGGACCACGTCGCCGGGCTTGACTATGTCGCCGGGCTTGACACGCATTTCGATGACGGTGCCGCCCATCGGGGCGCAGAACACCTCGCCGGCGGGAGCCGGTGCGGCTACGGCCTGGGCTGCGGGTGCGGCAGCGGCTGCTGCCTGGCCGTTGGCGTTGTACTCGGCCTTGCGCTTGTTGGTCAGGAATGTCTTGGCTACCGCAGGCAGAAGCTCAAGCAGGAGGTATTCCTCCTGGTTGGCTGCCAATGACGCGCCGCCGAACTTATCAAGAGTGGGATTCTCCGGTTTCTTGTAGCTTGATACGTCGTAGGGTTTCTCCTCTGCGCTGCCGGTGATCTGCTCGCGGAACTTGGGGTCTACCGGCACGGGAGTCGTACCGTACTCACCCTTGACCAGAGAGATGAACTGGTTGTTCTTCTGGGTATAGTCGGGATTGCCTTTACGGCGGTCCATTGCGAGGTTGACAGCCTGCGAGCCAACGATCTGGCTTGTGGGCGTAACCAGAGGCACCAAACCGGCGTCGCGGCGAACCTTCGGGATCAGGGCCATGGCGTCCTCCAGGACATCCTCGGCGCCGAGCGAGCGGAGGTTGGCCACCATGTTGGAATACATACCACCGGGAACCTCGGCGTTCTTGACCAGCTCGTTGGGCTTGGGCAGGCCGAAGTATGCCTCGATCTTGTGGCAGGCGTCCAGAAGCTCCTCCTCCTGGTTCTCCTTGGCGGCCTTGATGGCGCGGTCGAACTCGGCGTCGATCTCCTTCGGCATCGCGGCAAGGGCCTCGTCGAAGTCCTTGGGCCAGTTGTCCTTGTTCAGGTCGAAGTCGGCCAGGGCCTTGCGGGCGTTCTTGAGCTCCTTGCGGATCTTGGCCACGGCCTCCATATTGACGTCGACCTCCACGCCCATCTTGTCGCAGAAGATTTTGACCAGCTCGATCGAGGGGGCTGCGGAACCGCCGCCAAACCACCAGATATTGGTGTCTACGATGTCAACGCCCTGGATGATGGCGGTCAGGACGGATGCCAGACCGTAACCGGGCGTGCAGTGGGTATGGAAGTCAACCTCTACGTTCAGGGCCTCCTTCAGCTTGGGCATCAGCGAGTAGATGCGCGAGGGACTTACCAGTCCGGCCATATCCTTGACGGTCACCATCTTGGCGCCGAGCTTCTCCATCTCCTTGGCCAGGTTCACGAAGTACTCGTCGGTGAAGATCTTCTCGTTCTCGGGTGTGCCTTTGGGATCCACGGTGTAGCATACGGCTGTGTCGGAGATACCGCCCAGCTCGTTGATCATACGGATGGAACCCTTGATATTGTTGATGTCGTTGAGGGCATCGAAGATACGCATGATGTTCAGGCCGTTGGCGATTGCCTCCTTATAGAAGCCCTCCAGTACGGAGTCGGGGTATGGAACATACCCGAACAGGTTACGGCCTCGTGACAGGGCTGATAGCAGCGAGATGCCTTTCATAGCCTTGGAGCAGGAACGCAGACGGTCCCACGGGGACTCGTTCAGATAGCGCATTACCGAGTCGGGAACGGCGCCGCCCCATACCTCCATGATGTAGAATTTGGCCTCCTTGTACAAGGGAAGCAGTTTGTCGATGTTCTCCTGCTTCATGCGGGTGGCGAACAGTGACTGCTGTCCGTCGCGCAGTGTCAGGTCTCGAATTTTAAGCTTTCTTGCCATGTTTCTTGGTATTAAAAGTAAGTTCCGTGGCTTGTCCGTGGACAATTACGGATAGATTTCCTTAATTAGCCGCTAAAATAGTCTTTTAGCGTCAAATGACCAAATTTTAGGTTGTAAAAATCGCCTATCGGGTCATAAATTATTCAAACACGCCGATTCCGGTATCCTCAGGCTCGGTATCCACGACGGTCGACGTATAAGGCGAGTCGTCGCCGTCGCAAGGAGCGAAGCCCTCTGGGAACCCGAACTTGGTGTCCTGGGAGTAGGGCAGCGTCTTGTCGCCGTAGACCTTCTGCATATACAGGCCGTAGATAGGCAGTGCCGCGCGTGCGCCCTGGCCGAATGCCATGGTGTTGAAGTGTATGTATCGTTCCTCGCCACCGACCCAGACGCCGGTCACCAGCTCGGGCGTGAACGCCATGAACCAGGAGTCGGAGTTGGAGTTGGTGGTACCGGTCTTGCCTCCCATCTCGGCGCGGATGTTGTAGCGGCTGCGGAGGCTTGCGCCCGTACCGCTGTCCACCACGTTGAGCAGGATGGAGACAATCTTGTAGTATGCGTCCTCGCTCATCACCTCCGTGCGGTGCGGCACGGCCGAGTATATCAGGTTGCCCTGGTTGTCCTCGATGCGTGTCACGAACACGGGATCGGTGCGGATGCCCTGGTTGGCGAATGCGGTGAAGGCTCCCACCATCTGGCCCACGGGGACGTCGACCGTTCCGAGGCACAGCGGCAGCACAGGGTCGATATGACCGGTGATTCCGAACATGCGCATCTTGTTGGCCAGCGCGCCGGGCGTCAGCTCGTGTATCAGACGTGCCGAGATCCAGTTGTTGGAGTTGGTCAGGGCCCAGCGCAGGTCCACCATCTGGCCCACACGTGCGCTGCTTGAGTTACGTGGCGCCCAGTTGCCGAACACCGGCTGGGTGTTGCTGAACATGGAGCAGGGGGTGTAGTCCTGTTCCATCGCCAGGGTGTACAGGAAGGGCTTGGCCGTCGAACCGATCTGACGGCGCCCGCGCGACACCATGTCGTACTGGAAGTGCGTGAAGTCTGGACCGCCCACGTATGCCTTGACATAACCTGAGGCGGGGTCCATGCTCATCAGGCCCGTGCGAAGTATGGTCTTCATGTACAGCAGCGAATCGTACGGAGTCATCTCCACGGTCTTGGTGCCGGGAACTATGCGCGTAACGGAGCGGCCGTTCTCCGTGACGGTCTTCTTGACGTAGGCGAAAATGTCCATTGTGTACTTGGTGTGGAACGCCTTGTCGATCTCCTCCTGCGATGCTCCGACCTGTTTCATGATGCGGTAGCGCTCGGTCTGCCGGATGGCGTTCTTGATGAGGCGCTGCACGCTTGCACGGCTCAGCTCGTTGGTGTTGGTGGTGTAAGGACCGGTCGGCGAGCCGCGCTTCTCGCGCTCGAAGGCCGGCTGCAGGTAGCCGCCAAGATGCTCGTAGACCGCCTGTTCTGCGTATTCCTGCATCTTCGGGTCGATGCTGGTGTAGATCCTCAGACCATCGGTGTATAGGTTATAGTACGAGCCGTCGGGCTTGGGATTCTTCAGGATCCAGCCGTACAGGGGATTCTCCTCCCAGGCTGTGGAGTCGGTGTTGTAGATTCCCATGGCCGTCAGGTACGACGACTTGTCGGGATACTTGCTGCGGTCGGGACGTTCAGGCTTCTTGGAGGTCATCAGTCGGCGGATTTCCTCGCGCAGGTACGGCGAGCCTCCCACCTTGTGATCAACCTTATGATAGTCCAGACCTAACGGCAGGTTGGCCAGCGAGTCGCGTTCGGCTTGTGTAAGGAAGCCGGCCTTGACCATCTGGTCGAAGACTGTGTTGCGGCGCGCTATGGTGCGTTCCTCGTGTCGCAGGGGATTGAAATAGCTGGGATTCTTGAGCATGCCCACCAGCATGGCGGCCTCCTCCACCTTCAGCTCGCGGGGCTCCTTGCCGAAGTAGACGTTCGCGGCCGTCTTGATGCCCACTGCGTTGTTCAGGAAGTCGAAGCGGTTCAGGTACATGTTGATGATTTCGTCCTTGGTGTAGAACCGTTCCAGCTTGACGGCTATCATCCACTCGATAGGCTTCTGCAACGCGCGCTTGAACAGGTTGGAACTGGGCTGGGAGTAGAGCTGCTTGGCCAGCTGCTGGGTTATTGTCGACGCGCCTCCCGACGATTTGTCGCCCATCAGGAGGGTCTTGAACGCCGTACGGCCCAGGGCCTTGAAGTCGATGCCAGAGTGCTCGCGGAAACGGACGTCCTCCGTGGCCACCAGCGCGCTGATCACGTACGGCGAAATACCGTTGTAATCGGTGTAGACGCGGTTGCCTGCGCCGTAGTAGTAGCGTCCCAGCTCAGAGCCGTCCGAGGCGTAGACCAGCGACGCAAGCTTGTCGTGCGGGTCTTCCAGCTCCTCGATGGGAGGCATGTAGCCGATCACTCCGTTGTAGATCAGGAGCATCAGGAACACTATCAGGAATCCGATGGACAGGAACAGTATCCACATCCACTTAACTATGATGCTGTTGCGACGGGCGTGCCGGCGTCCTTTCGTTCCTCGGCCTCCGGTCTCCTCCTCAAGATTGTATAGGGTGTCGTTGTCGTCTATGTTTGCCATAAGTAGGTCTATGTGCCCTTAAGGTGGGCCTTACTTAATTTGCAAAGTTACGACAAATTTATGAAAAATAAAAATCGGAATCCACAGGTGGAATCCGATTTGATATGGAATATGTCTTCCGCGCGTTTCCGTGCGGTCTTGACGTGTATGGAATGCCGGGTCTCAGGACTTTTTCTTCTGTCCCTGCACTGAGAATCCGAACTTGCCGATCATCTCGCCCAGAGCGTAGTAATGGCCGTGGACATATACCAACAGGTTGGCCTTCTCCATCATGAAGCGTCCGGTCTCGGGGTCCATGTACCGCTCGTCGGCGCGGACGTTCAGCACCTGGCCGATGATCATGGTGTGCGACCCTAAGTCCACCGACGACTTGACGCGGCATTCGATGCTGACGGGACTCTGCTCCACGGTGGGAGACTTCACCTTGACGCCAGGCATCGGTGTCAGGCCGGTCTCCTTCCATTTGTCGAAGTCGACGCCGCTTCGCACGCCGCACCAGTCCGTGGCGCGGGCCATGTCGACGGTGGTGAGGTTGACGGTGAACTCCATGTTGCGCATTATCAGCGGGAACGTGTGTCGTTCCGGACGCACGGAGATACTGAGCATTGCGGGGTCGGAGCAGACGGTGCCTATCCACGCCACGGTGAGAAGGTTCCATTCCTGAGGAGTGGCCCCCGCTGAGACAAGGGCGGCAGGCAATGGATATACCATGGTGCCTGCCTTCCAGTTCAGTTTGCCCATTGTGCGGGGTTTATTTCGCGCCTAAGTCCTCCAAGACCTTGTCGATGTGCTTCTCGGCCTTGGTCACTGTTGCCTCGTAGTCGGCCTTGTCCTTCATGTCCTCGCGTACCTCGACGTAGAACTTAATCTTTGGTTCCGTGCCGGAGGGACGGACGGATACCTTGTCGCCGGCCTCGGTGAAGAACTGCAGCACGTTGCTGGTGGTGGGGAAGTCCATCTTGGTGACTGTTCCGCCCTTCAGGTCGTGGCAGTTCAGGTCGCTGTAGTCCTTGATGCAGGTCACTGGGCTTCCGGCCAGGCTCTTGGGCGGGTTCTCCCGGAAGTTCTTCATCATGGCAACGATCTCGTCGGCGCCGGACTTGCCGGGACGTACTACGCTGACGCCACGCTCGCGCGAGAATCCGTACTTGGCGTAGATGTCAACCAGCACCTCGTACAGGTTCATGCCCTTGTCGGCTGCCCATGCTGCGCACTCGGCCATCAGGGAGTTGGCCGAAATCGAGTCCTTGTCGCGCACGAAGGTCTCGGCCAGAAAACCGTAGCTCTCCTCGCCGCCGCCCAGGTAACGGCCGGTGGTCTCCATCTCGCGCATCACGTTGGCGATCCACTTGAAGCCGGTGAAGCAGTCGAAGCACTTGATGCCGTTGGCGTCGGCTATGCGCTTGATGGTCTCGGTGGTCACGATGGTCTTGACCACGTACTCGGAGCCGTTCAGCAGGTTCTTCTCGACGTTCTTGGTGATGATGTAATATATAAGGAGCATGCAGATCTGGTTGCCGTTGACCAGCTGGTAGTTGCCTTCCTTGTCGCGTACCACCAGACCGACGCGGTCGGCGTCTGGGTCGGACGCCATCACGATGCTGGCACCAGTCTCGCGTGCTTTCTCCACGGCCATGTGCATTGCCTCGGAGTTCTCGGGATTGGGGCTGACCACGGTGGGGAAGTCGCCGTCCTGGATGTCCTGTGCGTGAACATGAATCACGTTCTCGAAGCCCCATAGCTTCAGCGAGTCATACATCAGGCGCAGGCCTGTGCCGTGGATGGGGGTGTACACGATCTTCATGTCCTTGTGGCGCTTGTCGGCCTCGGGATCCAGGCTCAAGGTGTGGATATCGGCCAGGAACTGCTCGTCGATGTCCTTGCCGATGATCTGGATCAGGTCCTTGTTGGCGTTGAAGTTGATCTGGTCGTTGCTCTTGATCTGGTTTACGTACTCGATGGTCTTGACGTCGTGGGGGGCGATCATCTGGGCGCCGTCGCTCCAGTATGCCTTGTAGCCGTTGTATTCCTTGGGGTTGTGGCTGGCCGTCACCATCACGCCGCTCTGGCATCCCAGTTTACGGATGGCGTAGCTGACCTCGGGAGTGGGGCAGGGACCGTCGAACAGGTAGACCTTGATGCCGTTTGCGCTGAAGATGTCTGCAGTCAGTTCGGCGAACTGGCGGCTGTTGTGGCGCACGTCATGGCCTACGGCCACGCTGATCTGCGGCAGATCCTTGAAGCAGTCCTTCAGGTAATTGGCAAGTCCTTGGGTGGCTGCACCCACGGTGTAGCGGTTCATGCGGTTCGTGCCGACGCCCATGATGCCGCGCAGGCCGCCTGTGCCGAACTCCAGGTCCTTGTAAAAGGCCTCGATCAGAGGGGTCTTGTCCTCGGCATCAAGCAGTGCCTGTACTTCCTTGCGAGTCTCCTCGTCGTATTCCGGGCTGAGCCACTTCTGGGCGCGCACCGTAACTTCTTGCAATAATGTCTCGTTACTCATCGGGTTATAAATATAGAGTATTAATCTTTTATATGCTCCGTGACGGTTGTTTCAAACCGTGAGGACCACGTCCTCTTCTGCGTTTTCTATCTTTCAAACACAAAAGTACATAAAATATGTCGAATATTTAATATTAATTACGAAAAAATCTCAAAAATTCCCTAAGGTTTCCGGTCCAAATTCAAAAAACATTCTATATTGATTGATAAAAATGACAATTATAAAGCATCTTTGATTAAATCATTGAAGTTTTTGTGCGGTATATAAACGAAACTGGCTGGGAAGTACGTTAAATATTCTTAGGTAGAAAAGATAAGGATATTATAACTGAGGATAATATAAGGAATAGGATGAGACGTCTCATTTGGATAGTTGCGATATGCGTCTTGACATTGGCGATGGCACAGGGAGCTGAAGCGCATGAGCCGCACCAGCAGTCCGTCTGCCTTCCGGAACAGGCCGGTCAAAGCGACCTGTCGGCTATCCGCGTGGCCGTGCTCGGCGACTCCATGTCGTGGATCGGAGGCGACTCCTGCCAGAACCCCCGCGGCTGGACACATTTCCTGAAGCTACTCGCCAATCCTAAACATATCGACATCTATGCGCGCAGCGGCGCGACATGGACCAACACCAAGACAACACGAGGCGACATTTCGGCATATTCCGAGGTCCTCGATGACGAGAACGTACTCTACCCCCAGGCCCTGCGACTGATCAAGGCTGCCCAGGCTGATCCATCATACTCTCCAGAACTTATATTCCTATATGCCGGAGCCAACGACGCCTGGTTTTTCGACAAACGTCCCGGAATCTTCGACGCAACACGGCAGACCTCCGCACAGGACGTCATCCCGGCGGAATGCACGTCTCTGCAATACAGCATCGTGCTGGTGTGCGACACGCTCCGGAAGGCATTCCCCGATGCCCGGATGGTGCTGATGACACCTGCCGAGATGACCAAAGCACCCGTATGGCGAATCCGGCTGGTCAGCGAAATCATCGCCGACACAGGGCGTCGGCTCGGCCTGACAGTCCTGCGTCCCGATATAGACGTGGATATACGCAAGGAACAGGAATCAATTATCCTAACCAATACCTCGGACGGCGTACACACCAATCCGCGTGGCGCGGAACTTCTGGCGCGTTACGTCATCTCAAAAATATAAAAGAAGATGGTATTCTCCGATTTACTTTTCATTTTCGTTTTCCTTCCATTCTTCATACTGACCTACTGCAGTGGGGCTTGGCTCGACAAGTACCTGAACCGTCGTGGTGAGGAACGCGACACTCCCAGGAAACGACCCATGATGTGGCGCAACCTGGCGCTGGTGCTGTTCTCCCTGGTGTTCTATTCCTGGGGCGAGCCGGTTTACGTGTTCCTGATGCTGGTGTCGGTGGTGATCAATTACATCTGCGGACTATCCATAGCCTCGGCCGGACGACCCGGCCTGCGCAAGGCATGGCTGATCCTCGGTGTCGTGCTGGACCTGACAATCTTAGGCAGCTTCAAATACCTCGGATTCTTCAGCGGAATCCTCAACGACATCGGCCTGGAGGTACCTGTACCCAACATCGCGCTGCCGATAGGAATCAGCTTCTACATCTTCCAGTCCATATCCTACCTGGTGGATGTGTACAGGAACGACTCGCCCGTGCAGCGCAACTTCCTGGACCTTCTGCTGTATATAGCCATGTTTCCGCAGCTAATAGCCGGGCCCATCGTGCGCTACGGCACAGTGGCGCAGGAGATAAACTACCGCACGGTCAGCGCATGCGACCTGTCGGAGGGAACCTACCGCTTCTTCATCGGCCTGGGCAAGAAGGTGATCTTCGCCAATATCCTCGGAGAGATCGCCACGCAGCTGCTTGCGGGCGACATCTCCAACCTTTCGGCCGCCGGCGCATGGGTAGGCATAATCGCCTTCTCGCTCCAGATTTACTTTGATTTCTCCGGTTACTCGGACATGGCGATCGGACTGGGCCGCAGCGTCGGCTTCCATTTCCCCGAGAACTTCAATCATCCCTACACCTGCACGTCGATGACTGACTTCTGGCGCAAGTGGCACATGAGCCTCGGCTCTTTCTTCCGCGACTACGTCTACATCCCGCTGGGCGGCAACCGACGCCATCAGGCTGTAAATATCATGACTGTATGGTTCCTGACAGGCATGTGGCACGGAGCCAGCTGGAACTTCATAGTGTGGGGCCTCTATTTCGGACTCATCATCATGATTGAGAAGTACACGCTGCTGCGATGGAAAGTGCCGGGATTCCTGCTCCATATCTACAGCATCGTTCTGATAGTGATTGGCTGGGGACTGTTCTACTTCGACGATTTCGGCCGTTTGGGACAGTTCTTCCACGCCTTTTTCGGGCTTGGCGCATGGCAGGGACTCCCGCTGGATGTAGAGAGCGTCATCACCGACAACCTCTGGCTATGGGTAGCCGCATTGCTGTTCTGTCTGCCCATCCGTCCGAAGCTTGCCAAGATGGCCGACCGTATCGCCACGAACGGCAGTACTGCCGCCGGAGCATATGTGGTGCAGGTCTCGCGCGCGGTGATAGCCGTGGCGATTCTGGTCATCAGTGTGGCCCTGCTGGTGGGCGCTACAAACAATGCTTTCATTTATACCCGATTCTGAAACATCCGGAATCGTGAACCAATAGAATTTAGGACATATGTCGATGCAGAATAACGAACAGGAGACCCAGATGCCGGGTGTGTCGTCTGCGCATGAGCCGCAGGCTCCCCGTGTTATCTCCAAGGGGGCGCATATAGTATATCTGGTGCTGGCAGGAGTATGTTTCCTGGCCTTCACAGTAGTGTTCATGTGCTTCCCTCGCACCACTTACTCCGAGCTGGAGAAACGCGACCTGGCCGAGTTTCCCGATATGGGCAGGATCACCGAGGAGCCGGCCAGGCTGACATCGGAGATCTCGCAATGGTTCAGCGACAGCGAGCCGTACCGCGATGATTTCATGACCATGAGCATGGCCATACGCGACGCGATGCGATTCTCGCCGGGTCCGGAGGAGGAACAGGTGTCCTTCCGGCCATCTTCCGATGGGCCGGTTCCCGGCACATCCGCCGGTGACGGCGAGAATCCAGAGGATGCCAACGGCGTACCCGTGACTGAAAACATCGACAATCCTCTGGCAAACGAGAACGCCAAGATCGCCAACGCCGGTATTGTAATTGTCGGCAGCGGTTCCAATGTGCGTGCCTTGATGGCCTTCGGAGGCACGGAGAAGCTGATCAAGCCTTACGTGGATCTGATCAACGAATACGCCGAGGCACTCCCCAACACCAAGGTCTACTCCCTGGTGGCGCCATTGGCCACCGAGTTCTACCTGCCGGAGAAGGCCAGAAAATGCAGCAAGCCGCAACGGCCGCCGATTGAGTATGTGCGCCAGCACATTTCGCCCAAGGCCCGCTTCGTGGACGCCTACTCGGCGCTCGCCGCGCATGTCAACGAAGACATCTACCTCCGCACCGACCATCACTGGGCTCCGTTGGGAGGCTACTATGCCGCGCAGGAGCTGGCCAGGACCGCCGGCGTACCGTTCAAGACCCTGGACAGTTACGACAAGCATGTGATTCATAAGTACGTCGGCACAATGTACGGATATTCCAAGGACATAGCCGTCAAGAACGCTCCCGAGGACTTCGTATATTACACACCCCGCGGCCTGGACTACACCACGACCTATGTTACCTACAAGGCCAACAAGAATTATCAGGTTGTCAGCGAGACAAAACCCTACACCGGACCTTACTTCAAGCATTTCAAGGACGGCTCCGGCATGGCCTACCTGACCTTCATGGGGGGAGACCAGAGTCTTGTGAAGGTGAATACAGGCACGCAGAGCAACCGCCGACTTCTGGTAATCAAGGATTCGTACGGCAACACGGTTCCCGGTTACATGTTCTATTCGTTCGGCGAGGTGCATGTAGTGGATTTCCGTTACTTCAACCGCAACATCAAGCAGTATGTGGAGGACAACAAAATCACCGACCTGGTGATTTTGTTCAACGTGTTCAACACCTGCACGCCATCGAGCGTCAACAAGGTGCGCAGGTTCCTGACCCAGCGCAGCGGCGAGCACGCCCCCGTTGCGGCCGAGCCTGTGAAGTCCGCGGCCAAGGATACGGTGAGGCAGAAGCCAAAGGCTGAGCCCGCACCCGTCAAGGAGGAACCGACGCCGGCCCAACACGCACATGAGGAGGAGATTCCTGCCGTTCCGGTACAGGAACAGAGCGGAAATCCTGCGACGGAACCTGCCGGGAATGATGAAAATCGTCCGGAATTATGAAAATTCATAAAAAAAGATTATATTTGCACATTCAGGGATGTTTGCGGGGAATTAAGGATTCCACAGGGGGAGGCCAAAACGGGGAGGAATGAGCCATGATAATGTCGATGACCGGCTACGGCCGAGGCACGGGCAAGAGCGCGCAGCGCACCGTGACAGTAGAGTTGAAATCGTTGAATAGCAAGCAGCTTGACCTGCAGGTCCGCATGTCGTCGGTGATGCGCGAGTACGAGGTCGAGATGCGTAACCGTATCTCGGCGCGCATGGAGCGCGGCAAGGTGGAGCTGACCGTGGCCGAGGAGATGGTCGGCGGCCAGACCGGCTGCACCATCAATCCCGAGGTAATCGCCCAATACAAGAAGCAGATTGAAGAGGTGAGCCGCCTGTGCAGCCTGCCGGAGCCGCAGGACTGGTACTCGGTGCTGATGCGTCTGCCTGATGCGGTGAAACAGCGTACCGAGGAATTCGGCGAGGAGGATGCCCGCATACTGTCCGACGCCTTGAACCAGGCTCTGGACGCCATCGACGCCTTCCGTCTGGCCGAGGGCCGCAAACTGTATGTGTTCTTCCGTCAGAAGATCGAAGCCTTGTTCGGACTGCTGGAGGAAGTGGTGAAGTTCGAAGAGGAGCGCGTGCCCAAGATCAAGGCTCGTCTCATGGACCAGCTGTCGCGTCTGGACAGCATCGAGTACGACAAGGGCCGTCTGGAGCAGGAGATGATATTCTACATCGAGAAACTCGACGTGACCGAGGAGAAGACGCGCCTGCATTCACACCTGAACTATTTCCTGGAGACGATGGGTGGCGAGGAAGACCTGGCCGGCCGCGGACAGGGTAAGAAATTAGGTTTCATAGCCCAGGAGATGGGCCGCGAGATCAATACATTGGGATCAAAATCGAACAATGCCGAGATGCAGAAGGTGGTGGTCCGTATGAAGGACGAGCTGGAGCAGATCAAGGAGCAGGTTCTTAACGTACTGTGATATGGCCGTCAAGGGTAAGATAATAGTATTGAGCGCCCCTTCGGGCACAGGCAAGTCCACCATCATCAACGAGCTGATGAAGCATCCGGAATTAAAGCTCGGTTTTTCGGTCTCGGCCACGAGCCGCATGCCCCGTGGTCAGGAACAGGACGGTGTGCATTATTATTTCCTTACACCGGAGGAATTCGAGCGTCGCGTGCAGGCCGGCGATTTCGTGGAGTGGGCCGAGGTCTACAAGGGCACACGTTACGGCACTCTCGTGTCGGAGGTCGAGCGTATCACCGGCCGAGGCGGCAATCTGATAATGGACATCGACGTACAGGGGGCGCTGAACGTAAAGAAGCGCTTCGGCGACGAAGCGTTGCTGATATTCATCGAGCCGCCGACGCTTCAGGTGCTGGAGCAGCGGCTTCGCGACCGCGCCACCGATGACGAGGAGTCGATCCGCCGCCGTCTGGCCAAGGCCGAGTACGAGATGTCGTTCGCTCCCAGGTACGACCGCATCGTCATCAACGATGACCTTGACAAGGCCGTCGACGAGGTGGACGGCATAATCCGTGAATATACCGCCGGTTGAGCGCCCGTACAGCGGTCATACCCCTGGAGCAAGGAAATGAGGATAGGGATATTCGGAGGAAGTTTCGACCCGGTGCATACGGGACACGCCACGCTTGCCAACGAGCTGTCGCAATGCGGTATGTTCGATCAGGTGTGGATGGTCCCGGCACGTGTCAGTCCCTTCAAGACGGGGAATGTACGTCATGCCACCGCCGCGGACCGTGTGGCGATGTGCCGTCTTGTGGCCGAACGATGCGCCGCCGTCAGGGTGGACGATATTGAGATGTCCATGCCCGAACCTTCCTATACATTCAGGACTTTGTGCGAGCTGAGGCGACGCTATCCCGAACATAGGTTCAGAATCATCATCGGTTCGGACAATCTATCCGATTTTTACCGGTGGTACAAAGCCGAGGGAATAATCCGGGAGTTCGGCGTAACCGTCTATCCCAGGCCGGGATACCCCGTGCCGGATGAGTTGCCAGAGAATGTGGCCGTGGTGGGGGATATGCCGCAGGTCATGGTGTCGTCGACGCATATACGCATGAGTATCGCCGAGGACAGGAATGTAAACTTTTTGGTGCCCGACGCGGTATTACAATATATTAAGGAAAAGAAACTGTATATTGGAGATGGAACCGACTGATATGAACAGGCGTCTGCTGAACATCACGGCGGAGGCTACGCGTTATTGCCAGACACTGGAGAACGTGCGCGACATGGAGAAGGATGAGTTCGTGAACGAGATGACCGAGATCCTGCCACGGATCTATGTGGAGTTCATAACGCTCTCGCCCGAGGATGTCGGGGTGCTGGACTACGGATACTACCAGAACTACGTCGAGGAGGACTGGTACGAGACCGTGCGCCGTAACATCGAGTATGTCCTGGGACCCGACGATGTGTTCCTGGAGACGTTCGAGGAGGACATGAAATACAGTGATACCCCGATTGCCGCTTCAATATCGGAAAGCCTGGCCGACATATTCCAGGCGTTGTATAACTTCATAACCATATCGCGCGAGAGCGAGGGCCAGGAATGCGCCGGCGCCTATACGGAGTGCCGTGAGAACTTCGCCGCCTATTGGGGTCAGACTCTGTGCAACGTGCTTCGCGCCCTGAACCACCTTAGATTCAACCCAACCAACTGACCGGAACCTAAAACACACAAAGATATGAACGAATACGTAATGGGCAGCCTACTGGACTGGCTTGACAAGTCCACCTGTAATTTCACGGCGGTGCGCAATATGCGCGAGGTGCTTGACGAATCGGGATTCAAGCGCATCGACGAGCGCGATGAATGGAATCTGGAGCGCGGCGGCAAGTATTATATGACCAAGAACGGAAGCGCGTTGTTCGCGTTCATCATCGGTCAGGGCAACCCCGCCGAGGATGGTTTCCGAATCATATCGGCCCACAGCGACAGCCCCTGCTTAAAGATCAAGCCCAACTGCGAGATCTATGGTGACGGAGGTGTCGTGAAACTTAACGTCGAGAAGTACGGCGGCGGCATCCTGTACACATGGTTCGACCGTCCGCTGTCCATATCGGGTCGCGTCGCCACGCGTGGCGTGGACTGGGAACATCCCCGCGAGTATGTGGTTGACCTGCGTCAGCCCGTAGCCACCATCCCGCATCTGGCCATACATTTCAACCGTGAGGTGAATGAAGGTAACAAGCTGTCGGTCCAGAAGGACATGCTTCCCGTACTGGGATACTTCACTCCGGAGGAAATCGAGGAGCAGAAGAGTCACGGCGGCTTGGTCCGTGTGCTGGTGGCACGTCAGTTAGGCATCAGTCCCGAGGACATAATCGACTATGAGCTGGCGTTGTATCCGGCCGAGAAGGCACGGATCATCGGCGTGAAGGGGGAGTATTTCCAGTCCGGTCGGATCGACGACCTGTCGATGGCATATGCCGGACTCCAGGCCATGCTCGATGAGCATGAGACCGTGACCGCCGCCACGCGCGTGCTGGCCGTCTTCGACAACGAGGAGACCGGCTCGGGCACCAAGCAGGGGGCGCACTCGCCGGTGTTGCGCAATATACTGGAGCGTATCTGCCTGCAGTTGTGCAAGACGCGCGAGGACTTCTTCCGCGCCGTCGCCTCGAGTTTCATGATTTCGGCCGATGACGCGCATGCATGGCATCCGAACTACAGCGAGAAATACGACCCGACCAACCATCCGGTGATGGGAGGCGGCCCGGTGGTCAAGATCAACGCCAACTGCAAGTACATGAGCGACAGCCGCGGCGCCGCGGTGTTCAATGAACTGTGCCGCATGGCAGGTGTCAAGTCGCAGTACTTCGTGAACCACAGCGACTCGGCGGGCGGCAGCACGCTGGGCAACATAGCCACAGGCCAGCTGGACATCGATGGCGTCGATGTGGGCAACGCGATCTGGGCCATGCATTCAGCAGCCGAGACCGCAAGCGTTGACGACCAGGTGGCCATGGTAACTGCCATGCGACAGTTCTTCAAATAGTGGCGTTATGCGACGTACATTGCAAACAATGTTAACAAGATAAACTGAAATTCAGAAAATTTTGTTAATTTTGCAGGCTGAAAGCCCGTTCTGCAACCGGGCTTATGAAAAATGATAACATTATAGATAGAAATGAAGATAGATTTCGAGAAGATCGATGACGTGAACGGCGTTGTAACCGTCAGCATCGAGCCGGCAGATTATGCCGATGACGTGAAGAAGGAAATGAAGAAGATCGCCAAGACGCACGCCGAGCCCGGTTTCCGTGCCGGTCACGTGCCCGCCGGCCTCCTCGAGAAGAAGTACGGCAAGAGCGTCAAGTACGACGTTGTCAGCAAAGCTGTCGGAAACGCCCTCTACAAGTACATCGAGGACAACCATCTTCCCGTCCTGGGCCAGCCCATTCCCTACAAGGAGAATGACCTGAACCCCGATGAGGTGAACTACACCCTGAAGTTCAAGGTAGGTCTGGCTCCGGTGCTGGACCTGAAAGCCGACAAGGATCTGCAGATTCCTTATTATAAGATTACCGTTACCGAGGAGATGGTCAACGAGCAGGACGAGCGTCTGCGCAGCCGTTTCGGCAAGCAGGAGAAGGGAGACGAGGTCGACGCCACCGCATTGGTCAAGGGTGTGATCACCGAGCTCAACGAAGACGGCACCGTCAAGGAGGATGGCGTAGTCATGGAGAACGGCATCGTGGCTCCCCAGTACTTCAAGTCCGAGGCGCAGAAGGCTCTGTTCATCGGCAAGCATGTGGGTGATAAGGTGGTGTTCAATCCCTGGGATACCTGCGAGGGCAACGAGAGCGAACTGTCCTCCATGCTGAACATCGACAAGGACCAGGTGCCCCTGCATAAGGGCGACTTCGAGTTCGACATCAAGGAGATCATCGTCCTGAAACCCGCCGAGCTGGGCGAGGAATACTATAAGGAGGTCTTTGGTCCGGACGGCACCGTTACCGATGAGGCAGGCTACCGCGCCGCCGTCAAGGTGATGATTGAGAACGGCCTGGCCAATGAGGAAAACTACCGCTTCACCATCGACGCGCATGACGTGATTCTTGACAAGGTCAAGGAGGCTCCGCTGCCCGACGAGATCCTGGAGGAGTATCTGGTCATGAACAACCAGGACATCGACGAGAACAACGTCAAGGAAATCTACAACGGCATGAAGAACAGTCTGCTGTGGGATCTGGCCAAGGAGAGCATCATGACACAGCTGGGCATCACCCTGACCGACGAGGATGTCAAGTCCACGGCCAAGATGCTGGCACGCCAGCAGTTTGCCCAGTACGGCATGGCCAACGCTCCCGAGGAGGCCGTTGACCGTTTCGCAGAGGATATCCTGAAGGACAAGAAGTCCATTGACCGTCTGCGTCAGAGCGCTCTTGACTCCAAGTTCTTCAACGCCCTGCGCGAAGCCGTGACCGTTGACGTCAGGGAGGTTAGCGTCGAGGGCTTCAACGACCTGTTCAAGAAGGAAGAGGAGCCCAAGGAAGAGGCGTGAGCGGATGGATCCGCGCTGTGATTGAATCGTCGCGATAGATTTGGCGCGGAATTTGTTATAACAATACAGACTTCGCGGAAGCCGGGTCGCCGGGTTCCGCGTTGTCGTATTATTTACAACTGCGTGTCATCGTTGTTTCCCGATGACCGCCTACAATCCAAAAACTGAATAACATGCAGAATGACTTTAGAAATTATGCGGTGAACCACTTGGGCATGAGCGGCAACACGCTTGATTCCTACACACGTGCGGTGGACCGCATGGGTGTAGTGGCTCCCACCGCCGACTATATGAATCCCTATATCCTGGAAGAGCGACAGCTGAACGTCACGCAGATGGACGTGTTCTCGCGCCTGATGATGGACCGCATAATCTTCCTGGGTACGCAGGTCACGGACCAGAGCGCCAACATTATCCAGGCGCAGCTCCTGTATCTGGACTCAGTCGATCCGGACAAGGACATAAGCCTTTACATCAACAGTCCCGGCGGATCGGTCTATGCCGGACTGGGAATCTACGATACGATGCAGTACATCAACTCCGACGTGTCGACCATCTGTACGGGCATGGCCGCCTCGATGGCCGCGGTGCTTCTGGTGGCCGGTGAGCACGGCAAGCGTTTCGCGCTGCCCCACAGCCGCGTCATGATTCACCAGCCCATGGGGGGAATCCAGGGTCAGGCGTCCGATATCGAGATCACAGCACGCGAGATCCTGAAACTGAAGGAAGAACTGTACCGTATCATTTCCTCGCACTCTGGCCAGCCTTTCGAGAAGGTCGAGGCCGATTCCGACCGTGACTACTGGATGATCGCCCGCGAGGCCAAGGAGTACGGTATGATCGACAAGGTGCTGGAGAACACCTCTAAGAAGAAATAATGGCAAAGAAAAATGATTTGAGATGCGGTATGTGCGGCAAGTTCGATTCGGCCGCGACTCCGGTCGTGCCTGTGATCGAGGACCTGTACCTATGCACAGACTGCATTAAGTTCATAGATGACCAGCGGGACGCCGAGCTGCGGCGCCGCCACAGCAAGGTGACGACCAAAGCCGAGGACCCGAAACCAATCCCGACACCGCATCAGATCAAGGAGTTCCTGGATCAGTATGTAATCGGCCAGGAGGAGGCCAAGAAATATCTGTCGGTGGCCGTCTACAACCATTACAAGCGAATCAACCAGCCTGAGGCCAAGAACGATGACGATGTGGACATCGAGAAATCCAACGTTGTGCTGGTTGGCCCCACTGGAACCGGCAAGACGTTGCTGGCGAAATCCATAGCCAAGCTGCTTGACGTACCGTTCACCATCGTGGATGCCACGGTGCTGACCGAAGCAGGATACGTGGGCGAGGATATCGAATCCTTGCTGACCCGTCTGCTGCAGGCATGCGACTATGACGTGGACAAGGCCGAGAGGGGCATCATTTTTGTGGACGAGATCGACAAGATAGCGCGCAAGAGCGACAATCCCTCCATAACGCGCGACGTCAGCGGCGAGGGTGTTCAGCAGGGTCTGTTGAAACTGCTGGAAGGCACTGTCGCCCTTGTGCCGCCGCAGGGCGGCCGCAAGCATCCCGAGCAGAAGATGATACCGGTAAACACCAAGAACATCCTGTTCATCTGCGGTGGTGCGTTCGACGGCATCGAGCGTAAGATCGCTGCCCGTCTCAACACCCACATCGTGGGTTACGGTCACGATGAGAAGAGCCGCAAGCGTCAACGCGACAACCTGATGCGTTATGTTATGCCGCAGGATCTGAAATCCTTCGGCATGATTCCGGAGATTATCGGCCGTCTGCCAGTCCTGACCAGTCTTGACCCGTTGGACAAGGCTGCCTTGCGTCGAATCCTGACCGAGCCCAAGAACGCCATAATCCGCCAGTACACCGCCATGATGGCCATGGACGGAGTGAAGCTGGAATTTACGGAGGATGCTCTGGACACCATCGTGGACAAGGCCATCGAGTACAAGCTCGGCGCGCGCGGCCTCCGCTCCATTGTGGAGACGGTTATGGTGGACGCCATGTACGATGCTCCGTCACGTCAGGAGAAAACGTTTACAGTGGATGCCGAATACGTCAACCACCAGCTGACCAAGGCGCATTTCGGAGATGTGCTGGAAGTGAACAACTGAGACTTCGGCTGATCTTGCAAAGCCTGATTTAACAAATGGGCGGTGCCGCGGACACGCGGTGCCGCCTATAATTTTATAAAAATACCTCTAATTGTTTGTGGAATCAGAAAATTTTATTAAATTTGTGAATATAAACAATGGGCGAATACCATGCTAAACAATATGACATCCGGAAACGATACGGTATCCCAATGCGGGGTTTCTGCCGAAACAAATGCGAAGATTTTCGAGACCCTTAAATATTATTTCGGTTTCGATACTTTCAAGGAGGGTCAGCTGGAGGTGATCCAGAACCTCCTGGCAGGACGGGATGTGTTTGTCCTCATGCCCACGGGAGGAGGCAAATCGTTGTGCTATCAGCTTCCGGCCTTGATGTCGGAGGGTACCGCCATTGTGATTTCGCCTCTGATAGCGTTGATGAAGAACCAGGTGGACGCCATCCGTGGATATGTCGACCATGACCGAGTGGCTCATTTCCTGAATTCATCGCTGACCAAGGGCGCCGCCGAGGCAGTCCGCCAGGATGTCCGCCAGGGCAAGACCAAGCTGCTGTATGTCGCTCCCGAATCATTGGCCAAGGAGGAGAATATCGATTTCCTGAAGTCAATCAAGATCTCGTTCTTCGCCATCGACGAGGCCCACTGCATTTCCGAATGGGGCCATGACTTTCGGCCTGAGTACCGCAAGATACGCCCTATGATCAACGAGATCGGGGACTATCCGCTAATAGCGCTGACCGCAACGGCGACTCCCAAGGTGCAGCATGACATTCAGAAGAACCTGTGCATACTCGACGCCATGGTCTATAAATCGAGCTTCAACCGCAAGAACCTGTACTACGAGGTGCGTCCCAAGACCAAGGACATCGACAAGGACATAATCCGTTACATCAAGGGCCATCCCGGCGAGTCCGGCATAGTGTACTGTCTGAGCCGCAAGAAGGTAGAGGAATTCGCCGAGACCTTGAACATCAATGGAATCACTGCTCTGCCTTACCATGCCGGCATGGACACTAACCAGCGTGCAGAGAACCAGGACGCATTCCTGAACGAAGAGGTGAAGGTCATTGTCGCCACTATAGCCTTCGGCATGGGTATCGACAAGCCCGACGTGCGTTTCGTGATCCATTACGATATGCCCAAGAGTCTGGAGGGGTACTATCAGGAGACGGGCCGTGCCGGTCGTGACGGTGGCATCGGCAACTGCATCACCTTCTACAGCCGCAAGGACCTTCAGAAGCTGGACAAGCTGATGCAGAGCAAATCCATACAGGAGCAGGAAATAGGTCATCAGCTGTTGCTGGAGACGGCCAACTATGCCGAGTCGTCCGTATGCCGCCGTAAGATTCTGCTGCATTATTTCGGCGAGAAGTACGATGAGGACAACTGCGGGCAGTGCGACAACTGTCGCCATCCCAAGAAAAAAATCCAGGTAGGCCAGGAACTGATGGCGGTTCTGGAGGCCGTCGCAGCCGTGGAGCAGCACTACAAGTCGGAGTACATGGTGAACATCCTGATCGGCCGCGCCACGGACGAGATAAAGCGCAATCACCATGACTTGCTTGAGGAGTTCGGATCGCTGGGCGACATGGAGGAGAAACTTGTCAATACTCTGGTGCGTCAGGCAGTAGTGGGCGGATATCTTGAACGTGACCTGGAGAATTACGGAATTCTGAAACTTACGGGTGAGGCATATAAGTTCATGATGCAGCCAGGCGAGTTCGAGATCGTGGAGGATATAGACTACAGCGAGAACGAGCTTGACATGCCGCAGGGCAAGGGAAGCTCAGCTTCGGACATGGAGCTGTACGCCATACTGGACGGACTGAACAGGGATGTGGCGCGCCGTCATGGCCTGGCTCCCTATCTGGTGTTCCGTGACTCGAGCCTGGAGGCTATGGCCACGACCTATCCGTTGAACAAGGACGAGCTTTTAGGCATACCGGGCGTAGGGTCGGGCAAGGCTGCGAAGTTCGGCAAGGAATTTCTGGACATAATCAGGAAGTACGTGGAGGAGAACGAGATCGAGCGACCGGTGGATATCCGTGTGCGTACAGTGGCCAAGAAGAGCAACACCAAGATTCAGATCATCCAGGCCATAGACCGTCAGGTGAACCTTGACGAACTGGCGGAGAATCTGGGCCTGGAGTTCGATGAGTTCCTGAACGAGCTGGAGTCCATTGTCGAGGCTGGTACCAAGATCGATATCTCGTATTTTGTAGACGAGATTCTTGACGAAGACCAGCAGGAGGATATAGAAGGCTACCTTGCCGAGTGCGAGGAAGACGATCTGGAGGCTGCGATCCAGGAGCTGGGATGCGACTACGACGAGGAGTCAATCAGGCTGATGCGCGTCAAGTTCATATCCGACAAGGGCAACTGATGCCGTTTGGATTCATAAAAGTATCGGAAATTCAATAAATCCATAGTAACATCGTTAATGAATATGTATGGTCATAATTATATGGCCGAAAGAACATTATTCAAAACAACGATGAAAAAACCGATAGCAGCCGGAATCGGCCTCTTTACCGTAGCCCTGGCTTTCGCCGCCAAGGATCCGGTGATTATGACCATCAATGGTGTGGATGTGCCGAAATCGGAATTCGAGTATCTTTACAACAAAAACAGTGCACAGCAGGTGAATCCCCAGACGCTCGAGGAGTATCTGGAGATGTTCAAATTGTATAAGATGAAGGTGGCGGACGCCAAGGCCGAGGGTCTTGACACTCTGCCGTCGTTCCTGAAGGAGACGGATCAGTACCGTCATGACCTGGCGGCTCCGTACATGGTTGATTCCGCTTATCTCAATCAGTTGGTTCAGGAAGCTTTCGACCGTTCCAAGCGAGAGGTGGACGCCTACCACATCATGCTGTTCAAGACACGTGACGCGGCTAAGAATGTTGAGGCCCGCCAGCGGATGGACAGCATCAAGCAGGTTCTGGACAATGGCGGAGACTTCGCCGACCTGGCGCAGCGTTTCTCGCAGGACCGCGGCAGCTCGGCCCAGGGAGGCCATATGGGCTGGATCGTTGCCGGCAAGTATCCTTACAGTTTCGAGGTGGTTGATTTCGCATTGCCCGAGGGTAAGATCTCGGACGTGGTGGAAAGCCCGGTAGGCTATCATGTCCTGAAGGGAGGCAAAAGCCGCGAGGCCCGTGGCCGTGTCAAGGCGTCGCACATCCTGCTGCTGGCCAAGACCGACCAGGAGAAGGCCGCTGCACGTGTGCGCATCGACAGTATCTATAGCGCTGTCAATGGCCATCCCGAGAAATTCGCGGACCTGGCCAAGCGTCTGTCGCAGGATCCAGGGTCGGCGCGTCAGGGCGGTCAGCTTCCTTGGTTCGGCACAGGCGAGATGGTCGGCGCATTCGATTCCGTGGCATTCGCTATGCCGGTAGGGGAAATAAGCGAGCCGTTCGCCACTCCTTACGGCTACCATATCGTCTACAAGCAGGAGGCACGCGCCGGCGTCCCCTTCGAGACATTCAAAAAGGCGCAGCTGTCGCGTATGAATACCCCCCAGGATGAGCGCAACGCCCTCATCAGGAAGCATCTCACTGACCGTCTGGCCGCCAAATATAAGGTTAAGGAGAATGCCGGGAATCTGGAGGCATTCCGTAACTATCTGAAGACAAACGGCATTGACTCTACGTTTGTGGCAAACTGGGTGGATGGCGCCAATAGCAGTCTGCCGTTGTTCACCATCGGTAAGAAATCCTATAATGCATCGGAAGTCGCTTCGCGGCTCAAGCATGACAAGCCTGTCGAGGGTATGGTCGCTGTCGAGATGCTTCAGAACGGTTATGATTCCTACCTGGCTTCGGTCCTGCTGGAGCTGGAGGAAGATGATCTTGCCAAGACCGAGCCGGAATACCGCAATCTGCTGAAGGAATATGTCGATGGCAGCCTGCTCTACGAGGTTAGTGTCCGTAAGGTCTGGGACAAGGCCGCCAACGACACCGAGGGACTGAATGAGTATTTTGCCAAGAACAAGGCCAAGTACACATGGGACAAGCCTCATGTAAAGGGTTACTTCGTGCAGACGGTCAATGACTCCGTGGCCGGACTGATCCGCCAGCGTATGGCCGAACTTCCCGACAACGACGACCTGGCCCAGACCATCCGCAAGGAATTCCCGAAGCAGGTGGCCATCGAGAAGGTGCTGGTTGCCAAAGGTGGCAATCCGATGGTGGACCATGTGGCTTTCCAGGGTCCGGATGCTGAAAGCTCCATCAAGGCCTATCCCGTCTATTTCATGGTCAATGCCCGCATCCTGAATGCTCCCGAGGAGGTGGCCGATGTCAAGGGCACTGTCACCAGCGACTATCAGAACGAATTCCAGGCCGCCTGGGAGAAGGAGCTCCGCTCCAAATATCCCGTCAAGGTCAACGAGAAGGTCCTGAAGTCCGTCAAACGCAAGTAAATCCTGCCGTTTAGAACATTGATTCGATAAACAGCATTGTCACTACACCGGCCACCAACGCATAGGTGGCCGGTTTTTGGTATCCGTGCGAATGGGTCTCGGGAATCATCTCGTCGCTGATGACATACAGCATGGCGCCTCCGGCCATGGACAGCATCGCCGGCAATATCATGTCGGCGAAGTCTCCGATAAGATATCCGAATATCACTCCCACTACCTCAAGCAACGCCACCCCTAAGGCAATTATGAAGGTGTTGAGGAACCTTACTCTTGCCATAAGCAGTGGTGTCACCACAACCATTCCCTCGGGAATGTTCTGCAACGCGATGGTCAGGGTGATGACGAACGCGTTGTTCTGGTCTCCGTTGAACGACACGCCGGTGGCCAGCCCTTCGGGGAGCTTATGCAAGGCAATGGCCATGACGAACAGAAGCGTCCGGTTCAGTGATGCATTGTTGATATGGCTTTCCTCCTCGCAGATTCCCGACAGATGGTGCAGGTGAGGTGTGAAACGGTCAAGGCATCCTATCAGTAGTACACCGGCGGTGACACCGGCAATGACTTGCCACCACAGCGCGGGAGTACACATATCCACGGCCGGGACAATCAGGCAGACAATCGAGGCCGTCAGCATCATCCCGGCGCAGAATCCCAGGAATATGTCGTTCCACTTATGCGGTATCTTACGGACGATCAGCCCGATTATCGACCCCAAAAGCGAAGACAGTCCCAGTCCCGCGGCACAAATCCATAACTCTCCCATAACTTCCGTATTTCTTTACTTATAACGCAAAAAGAACCAAATACGGCAACGTAAAGACCGATTTACCGACAATTGGGTATTGCGCATATGGGTGTATGACACCGGGAAGCATCCGCATGTGCCGCTAAATATTTTTTCATATTGAATTTTATGTTTAAAAACATATGGAAAAATTTGCATTATAAAATAATGAGTGTTAATTTTACACTCAAAACAGCGGAGGTTGTTAGGTGTATGTGTTAATATATTGATATTCAATAGTTAATGTGTATATACCCAAAGACGTGTAATTTTAAAAATCAAATACTAACACCATATTCATCATGAGGGACTTAAGAATCGTTGCCCTGGCGGGCATGTCGGCGCTGATCATGGCGGCATGCTCAACGGGGAATGTCAAGGAGACTCTGACAAAGTCCGGTCTGAATCCGGAGAAATTCGTTTCGGAGTACCGCGGCGACAGCACCGCGCTGTACACGCTCACTAACGCAAACGGCATGGAGGTGTGCATCACTAATTTCGGTGGCCGCATCGTATCCATCAGCGTTCCCGACAAGTCCGGCGCGTTCCGGGATGTGGTACTTGGTTTCGACAGCATCGAGGCCTACTATCCCGAGACCAACCTTACGGACTTCGGCGCCGCCATCGGACGCTACGCCAATCGTATCAACCAGGGTAAGTTCACACTCGACGGCAAGGAATACCAGCTTCCGCAGAACAATTTCGGCCACTGCCTGCACGGCGGTACCGACATGGGGACACGCGGATGGCAATACCGCGTCTACAAAGTGGAGAGCAGCAACGACAGCACTCTGGTGCTGAGCATCGACTCACCCGACGGCGACAACCAGTTCCCTGGTCATGTCAATGCCATCGTAACCTACACTCTGCGTGCAGACAACGCCCTGGATATCGCCTACAGCGCGACCACGGACGCTCCCACCATCATCAACATGACCAACCATTCCTACTTCAACCTGAGCGGCGACCCCAACAAGCCTGTCACCGACCAGCAGCTCACCATCAACGCCTCGGCGTTCACTCCGGTGGACAGCACATACATGACAACGGGCGAGATACTGCCGGTCGAGGGCACCCCGATGGACTTCCGCAATGCCAAGCTTGTAGGCGCCGAGATTCAGAACTTCGACTACGAGCAGCTGAAGAACGGCAACGGCTACGACCACAACTGGGTGCTGGACACCAAGGGTGACGACACCGTCGAAGCCGCATCGCTCTACTGCCCCGAAACAGGCATCCTGCTCCAGGTATACACCAACGAGCCCGGCATCCAGGTCTACAGCGGCAATTTCCTGGACGGCACCATCACCGGCAAGGGCGGCGTGGTATACAAGCAGCGCACCGGTATCTGCCTGGAGACACAGAAGTATCCCGACACACCCAACAAACCACAGTGGCCCACCGCGACACTGCGTCCCGGCGAGACCTACAACAGCCACTGCGTATTCAAGTTCTCGAACAAATAACACTAACATCATAACAACAAAACATCAATGGCAACACTTGACTGGCTGGTCATAGGCCTATTCGTACTGGCTCTGATCGGCATTGTAGTATGGGTCGCGCGTCAGAAGCAGAACAATGCGGCTGACTACTTCCTGGGAGGTAAGGACGCGACATGGATTGCGATCGGTGCGTCAATCTTCGCATCGAACATCGGATCGGAGCACCTGATCGGACTGGCAGGCTCCGGTGCATCATCGGGTATGGCCATGGCCCACTGGGAGATCCAGGGATGGATGATCCTGCTGCTGGGCTGGGTATTCGTGCCTTTCTACACCAGGTCGATGGTCTACACCATGCCTGAATTCCTGGAGCGCCGCTTCAACCCGGCCTCGCGTACCATCCTTTCCGTAATCTCGCTGATCAGCTACGTGCTGACCAAGGTTGCCGTTACCGTATACGCCGGCGGTCTGGTATTCCAGCAGGTGTTCGGTATCGAGAGCCTCTGGGGTATCGACTTCTTCTGGATCGCCGCAATCGGTCTGGTGCTGATCACGGCCATCTATACGATTGTCGGCGGTATGAAATCCGTCCTGTATACCTCCGTGCTGCAGACACCCATCCTGCTGCTCGGTTCCGCGATCATCCTTGTACTGGGCCTTAAGGAACTCGGTGGCTGGGACAAGATGATGGAGATATGCTCGGCTGTCGAGGTCAACGAATACGGCGACACGATGACCAACCTGATCCGCGACAACCGCGACGCTCAGTATCCCTGGCTGGGTGCCCTGATCGGCTCGGCAGTGATCGGTTTCTGGTACTGGTGTACCGACCAGTTCATCGTGCAGCGCGTGCTGTCCGGTAAGAACGAGAAGGAAGCCCGCCGCGGTACCATCTTCGGCGCCTACCTGAAGCTTCTGCCCGTGTTCCTGTTCCTGATTCCCGGTATGATCGCCTTCGCCCTGCATCAGCAGTCCGGTTCGTTCCTGCCCCTGATGGCAAACGGTAACCTCAACACCGACGCCGCGTTCCCGACCCTGGTTGCCAAACTGCTGCCTGCCGGTGTCAAGGGTCTGATCGTCTGCGGTATCCTCGCCGCGCTGATGAGCTCGCTGGCTTCGCTGTTCAACTCCTCGTCGGCTCTGTTCACCATCGACTTCTATCAGCGATTCAAGCCGAACACACCTCCCAAGAAACTGGTGCGCATCGGCCAGATCGCTACCGTCGTGATCGTGATCCTGGGTATTCTCTGGATTCCCATCATGCGTTCCATCGGTGACGTGCTCTATCTCTATCTGCAGGACGTTCAGTCAGTGCTGGCTCCCGGTATCGCGGCCGCCTTCCTGCTGGGTATCCTCTGGAAGCGCTGCACGGCCCAGGGTGGTATGTGGGCTCTGATTACCGGTCTGTTCATCGGCATGACCCGTCTGAGCGCCAAGATCTGGTTCAGTAACACGGCCGATTCCGCCGACAGCCTGTTCCGCACTGTTTTCTATGACACCAACTGGCTGTTCTTCTGCGGATGGATGCTGGTGATCTGCTGCGTGGTCGGAATCGTCGTCTCGCTGTGCACCAAGGCTCCGGATCCGGCCAAGATCCAGGGTCTGGTGATGGGTACGTCTACCGCCGAGCAGAAGGCCGCCACACGTGCCAGCTGGAACGCCTGGGACATCATCAACTCCGTGATAATCCTTGGTCTGACCGCAGCATTCTACATCTACTTCTGGTAAAAATAGATTTAACAAGATGACGCAATACTATGAGTCTCATTCACGGTTCTTCGTCAGCGTGGACTGCATCATCTTCGGACTGAAAGCGGGCCGGCTGAGCGTGTTGCTCACCCGGCGCGCCTTCGAGCCCGAGCGGGGCAAGTGGTCGCTGATGGGTGGTTTCGTGGAGGATGGCGAGAGTGTTGACGAATCGGCGAGACGGGTAGTGAGCCAGCTCACAGGACTCGATAACGTGTACATGCATCAGGTCGGCGCCTTCGGACGCGTGGATCGCGATCCTGGTGAGCGGGTCATATCCGTGGCCTACTTCGTGCTCCTGAACACCGGTCAGGTTGATGACGCCAAACTGAGGGCGCATGGTGCTTACTGGCGCGACCTCGACGACCTCCCGGAACTGGGTTTCGACCATCCGGAGATGATTCACGAGGGACGCGGGTATCTGAGACAGCTGATACAGGTGAGTCCGCTCGCCTACAGGCTGCTGCCTGAGCTGTTCACCCTGACGCAGGTGCAGACATTGTACGAGCTCATCCTGGGCACACCTGTTGACAAACGGAATTTCCGTAAGCATATACTTGAGTCTGGATATGTGGTGCCTACCGAGATAATCGACAAGTCCACCTCGCGTCGTGGAGCTCGGATGTACCGTTTCGCCGGAGATAAAAATACGAATAATTATGCTTGAAGAATTGAAAGAGAAAGTCCTGAAGGCCAATCTTGACCTGGTGAAGCATGGACTTGTTATATTCACATGGGGCAATGTGTCCGGCATTGACCGTGAGAAGGGTATGGTGGTTATCAAGCCCAGCGGCGTAAGCTACGACGATATGAAGGCCGAGGATATGGTCGTCGTCGACCTTCAGACCGGCAAGGTGGTCGAGGGTAACCTCCGTCCGTCGTCCGACACCCCGACACATCTGGCCATCTATCGCGCCTGGCCCGAGGTCGGCGGCGTGGTCCATACACATTCCACCTACGCCACCGCGTGGGCGCAGGCCGGAATCGACCTGCCCAACATCGGTACCACACATGCCGACTATTTCCACAACGCCGTTCCCTGCACAGCCGACATGACCAAGGCCGAAGTGGAGGGTGACTACGAGCTGGAGACAGGCAACGTGATCGTGAACCGCTTCGAGGAGGCCGGCATCAACCCGATGCACACTCCCGGTGTACTGGTCAAGAACCACGGTCCTTTCACATGGGGCAAGACTCCGGCCGAGGCCGTACACAACGCCGTCGTTCTGGAGCAGGTGGCCAAGATGGCCTTCGTGGCCTACCAGGTGAATCCCCATCTGACCATGAACCCGCTGCTGGTCGAGAAGCACTTCAACCGCAAGCACGGCCCCAACGCCTACTACGGTCAGAAGAAATGATACAGGGGCTTGAGAATAACAAACAACAATTAAAATAACCTTAACTATCAAGAACTATGTTTGAGAATTTAGAAGTCTGGTGGGTCACTGGTGCCCAGTTGCTATATGGTGGCGACGCCGTAGTCGCAGTTGACGGTCACTCCAAGGAGATGGTCGATGGTCTGAACAATTCCGGAAACCTTCCCATCAAGGTGGTCTACAAGGGTACGGCCAACTCATCGAAGGAAGTGGAGGCCGTCATGAAGGCCGCCAACAACGACCCGAAGTGCGTCGGTATCATCACATGGATGCATACCTTCTCGCCCGCCAAGATGTGGATCCACGGCCTGCAGGCCCTGCGTAAGCCGCTGCTGCACCTCCACACGCAGTACAACGCTGAGATTCCATGGGACACCATGGACATGGACTTCATGAACCTGAACCAGTCCGCACATGGCGACCGTGAGTTCGGCCACATCTGCGCCCGTCTCAAGATAGCCCGCAAGGTTGTCGTCGGCCATTGGACCGACAAGGAGACTCAGGACCACATAGCAGTATGGCAGCGTGTGGCCGCAGCATGGTCCGACGCCCAGGACATGACCATCATCCGCTTCGGCGACCAGATGAACAACGTGGCCGTTACCGACGGTGACAAGGTTGACGCCGAGATCCGTATGGGTTACCATGTGGACTACGTTCCCGTCAGCGAGTTGATGGAGTTCTACAAGAAGGTCGAGGACGCCGAAGTGGAGAAGCTGTACCAGACCTACCTGAACGAGTATGTGGTTGGTGACGACATCAAGGAGGAAGGTTCCGTGGCCAACAAGTCGGTCAGGAACGCCGCCCGCGCCGAGCTGGCCATACGTGCCTGCCTTAAGGCTCACAACGCCAAGGGCTTCACAACCAACTTCGATGACCTGGGAACCGATGACATCAACGATCCTAAGTTCGTTGGCTTCGACCAGATTCCCGGTCTGGCTTCACAGCGTCTCATGGCCGAGGGTTATGGCTTCGGAGCCGAGGGCGACTGGAAGTCCGCTGCCCTGTACCGCACGCTGTGGTACATGACCCAGGGTATGGAAGGCGGTTGCTCGTTCCTGGAGGACTATACACTGAACTTCGACGGCAAGCAGAGCGCCATCCTGCAGGCCCACATGCTGGAGGTATGCCCGATGATCGCCGAGGAGAAGCCCCGTCTGGAGGTTCATTTCCTGGGTATCGGCATCCGCAAGGCCCAGACCGCGCGTCTGGTATTCACCTCGCGTCCCGGCACAGGTCTGACCGCTACGGTAATCGACTTGGGCAACCGTTTCCGCCTGATCGTTAACGACGTGGAGTGCATCAAGTCGAAGCCGCTGCCCAAGCTGCCCGTCGCATCCGCTCTGTGGATCCCGATGCCCGACTTCGCTACCGGCGCCGGCGCATGGATTCTGGCCGGCGGTACGCACCACTCCTGCTTCAGCTACGCCGTTACTCCCGAGTTCTGGGAGGATTACGCCGAGATCGCAGGTATCGAGATGGTACGCATCGACAAGAACACCACCATCCCCGAGTTTAAGCGCGAGCTGCGTTACAACGACGTTTATTACATGCTCAACAAGTAAGCGATGGACGCTCGTTCGATTATTCTTGAGGGTAAGGCCGTACTCGGTATCGAGTTCGGCTCTACTCGAATCAAGGCCGTTCTGGTCGACGATCGGAACAATCCCATAGCACAGGGCAGCCACACCTGGGAGAACCAGCTGGTGGACGGTCTTTGGACATATTCCCTGGAAGCGATCTGGTTCGGTCTGCAGGACTGCTACCGCGACTTGACCGAGGATGTCCGCCGCAGGTACGAGGTGGACATCGAGAACCTCGCCGCCATCGGCATCAGCGCCATGATGCACGGCTACATGCCGTTCGACAAGGACGGCAAGATGCTGGCTGCCTTCCGCACCTGGCGTAACACAAACACCGGCAAGGCCGCTGCCGAGCTGTCGGAGCTGTTCAACTACAACATCCCGTTGCGCTGGAGCATCTCGCACCTATACCAGGCCATCCTGGACCAGGAGCCGCATGTCAACCAGGTGGATTTCTTCACCACACTGGCCGGCTACATTCACTGGCAGCTGACAGGGGAGAAAGTATTAGGTATTGGTGACGCCTCGGGTATGCTTCCCGTAGATCCGGCTACTAAGAACTACGACTCCGCTATGGTCGAGAAGTTCGACAAACTGGCTGTCTCCAAGGGCTTCACCCATAAGCTGGAAGATATCCTGCCCAAGATCAGGCTTGCTGGCGAGAGCGCCGGAATGCTGTCGCAGGAAGGCGCCAACCGTCTGGACATCTCGGGCAAGCTGAAGGGTGGCGTTCCCGTATGCCCTCCCGAGGGCGACGCCGGCACCGGAATGGTTGCCACCAACGCCGTCCGCCAGAGGACGGGCAATGTTTCCGCCGGTACGTCGTCTTTCTCCATGATCGTGCTGGAGAAGGAACTGAGCAAGCCGTACGAGGCCATCGACATGGTTACCACTCCTGACGGAAGCCTTGTGGCCATGGTGCATTGCAACAACTGCACATCGGACCTCAATGCCTGGGTAGGCATGTTCGCCGAGTTTGCTTCATTGCTCGGTGGCAAGCGTGACATTGGCGAGATCTACGGTCTGCTATACAATCATGCGCTGACCGGCGACGAGGATTGCGGCGGTCTGGTATCCTACAACTACTTCTCAGGCGAGCCTGTAATGGGCCTGGAGGAGGGTGCGCCTCTGTTCGTACGTTCGGTCAAGGACAAGTTCAATCTGGCCAACTTTGTGCGCGCAGGCATCAACGCGGCCGTGGCCGTGCTGAAGGTAGGCAATGACATCCTGTTCAACGAGGAGCATGTCAAGGTGGACCGAATCACCGGTCACGGTGGTCTGTTCAAGACTCCGGTGGTGGGCCAGAGCATTTTGGCTGCCGCGCTCAACACACCCATCTCCGTCATGGAGACAGCTGGCGAGGGGGGAGCCTGGGGTATGGCCCTGCTGGCTTCCTACATGGTCAACAATCCCGACAGCCGTCAGCTGGACAACTGGCTGGACAATGTGGTGTTCGCAGGAAATACCGGTACGGAGATTGCTCCGACTCCCAAGGCTGTGGAAGGTTTCAACAAGTATATAGCCAACTACATCAAATGTCTCCCTGTAGAGCATGCTGCAGTCAAGGCCAAGGGCTGACCGCTAATTGACTCATAAGTAACTGATTTTCGTCCCGTCCGGACCCATCCGGTCGGGACGTTTTCGGTTTTTAGGGGTAGTATTGCCGTTGTATCGAAAAAAATTCGTAAATTTGTAGCTTGATATGTTACGGACATTAAAGTGGATGTTGTCCATATTGCCGGTGATGGTGGCAGTGACGGTTCCGACAGCGGGCTGTCACCGTAAGCCTGTGCCAGTCGAGCAGGATGATATAGTGGTTGTGGCATATGGTGACACTGCGTTGATGCTCAGGGAGGTAGTCCATCAGATTCCACGCGGCCTTGAACCGGAGGACAGTGTCGCGATGTTCCGTGCCATAGTCGAGACATGGCTGCGCAGGGAGGTACTGACGGATTACGCCGCCAGGAATCTGCCGGACATCGAGGAGGTGGAACGGATTGTGGAACAGTATCGCTCGGACCTGATACTGAGTCGTTATCTGGCTCGGGTGGATAGGAGTGTCGACCCCAATGTCAGCGGCCGCAGAGTGGAGAAGACTCTGGCCCGGATGCGTGACAGCATGATTCTGGATGAACCGGTTGTGAAAGGCATCTTCCTGAAGGTCGGGGAGGACGATTCCAATCTGGGCGCTTTGCGCAGATGGATGAAGACATCGACGGACTATTCGGTGGATAAGCTGGAGCATGACAAGTTCCGCGGTGCCACTCAGTATGAGTATTTCATGGACCGGTGGCATCCCTGGCATGAGGTGGCCGACCTGATTCCCTATAGGTTCGACGATGCCGATGCGTTTCTGGAGGCCAACAGGGACTTCGAGACACAGTACGGCGGTTCGGTCTACATAATCCACATTTCCGATTATGTGTCTGCCGGCAGCAAGATGCCGAGCGATTATGCACGCCAGCTGGTCGGCGAGATGTTGCTGCAGGAGGATGTTGCGGGCAGACGTCAGGAGATTGTCCGCGATGTCTACAGGCGCGAGGAGTCCGACGGCAGGTTGCGTAAGGGGCTGTATGACCCGGCTACCGGGAGGCTGACTAACGATAAGAATGGAAAAAATGACAATTATGAATAAAGGAAAACTAATAACAGGTATATGTCTGGCGGCGTTTGCGGGAATCTGCGCCGTGGCGGCACCGGTCAAGAAAAATGTGGTCGACGAGGTTGCCTGGATTGTGGGTGACGAGGCGATATTTCGTTCGGACGTCGAGGAACAGTACGCGCAGATGCGTTCCGAAGGTACGCCGATTGGCGGTGACCCTTACTGCGTGATCCCTGAGATGCTTGCTGTGGACAAGCTGTTCCTGCACCAGGCCAAGATCGATACAGTCGAAGCTCCGGAGAACCAGGTGGCCTCGCAGGTGGACCGCCGTCTGGATTACTTTATCGCAAACCTCGGCTCGCGCGAGAAAGTCGAGGAATATTTCCACAAGAGCTATCCTCAGTTGCGCGCCCAGCTTATGGACGTGATGCGCAGCAATTACATAATCGATCAGGTGAAGGGTAATCTGACCAAGCATGTCAAGGGAACCCCCAGCGAGGTTACGAAGTACTATAACTCGCTCCCTGAAGACAGTATTCCCTATGTGCCGATGCAGGTAGAGGCGCAGATCATAACCGTCAATCCGGAGATTCCCCAGCAGGAGATCGATGACGTGAAGTCGCGTCTGCGCGAGTACGCCGACCGTATCAACAAGGGCGAGGCCGAATTCTCTACATTGGCAATCGCATATTCCGAGGATGGATCGGCCATGCAGGGTGGCGAGCTGGGTTACCATGGACGCGCTGATTTCGTGCCGGAATTCTCGGCTGTGGCGTTCAATCTGAACGATCCCAAGAAGGTATCGCGAATTGTCGAGACCGAATATGGTTTCCATATCATACAGCTGATCGACAAGCGTGGCGACCAGGTTAACGTTCGCCATATCCTGCTGACTCCCAAGGTGGCTCCTCAGGACTTGACCAACGCGGTTGTGCGCCTTGACTCCATGCGCAAGGAGATTGTAAGCGGTGCCTTCACGTTCGAGGAGGCCGCACGTTTCGTCTCGCAGGACAAGGACACGCGCAACAACAAGGGACTGATGATCAATCCACAGACGGGCAGCACACGCTTCGAGATGCAGGACCTGCCCGCCGAGGCGGCAAGCAAGATCGAACTGATGCAGCCCGGAGACGTGTCCGAGGCGTTCATCATGAAGGATCCCAAGAAGAACCGCGACGTGGTGTCCATAGTCAAGCTTAAGACTCGTGTGCCGGGCCATAAGGCCACGTTGTCCGATGACTTCAATATGATCAAGAACATGTACGAGAACTCCGCCAAGCAGAAAATCATCAAGGACTGGATTGAAAAGAAAATCAAGGACACCTACACCCATATCGCCGAAGGCTGGGAGGGCTGTGAGTTCACTTACGACGGATGGGTCAAGTGAATGACCTTGAACATTGATTCGCTGTGAGGAAGACCAGAGGATTGATATTGCTGATTGTGGCCGGTATGCTGCTGGGTCTGGCGTCAAGCTGGATCGGGGCGGCCTATGCCCAGAGCCAGAACAGGAAGACGCAGACCGAGAACTATAATCGTCCCAAGCCTCGCGAGCCCATCAAGCCGACTATACCGGACGAGAACCGCTACCAGGACGACAAGGTCTTCCTGGAGTATGCCGACTCGCTTTTCCGTCCTCAGAATTCGTTCGAGGAGTATCAGATTGTGAAAGGCAAGGTGAAGTTCCGCCAGGGCAACATGTATATGTTCTGCGACTCGGCCTATTATTATCCGGAGAAAAACTCGATGAACGCGTTCGGCCATGTGCAGATGCAGCAGGGCGACACGCTGTTCGTGTATTCCGACAGGCTCTACTACAATGGCGCCGAGAAGCATGCCACGCTGGTGCGCGGACCATCGCGCGACAAGGTCGAGCTGATGAACCGCACGGTGTCGCTGCGTACAGACTCGCTGGACTACGATGTGGCCAACGAGCTGGGATGGTACACCACCGGCGGTGTGCTGGAGGATGACATGAATACCCTGACATCAGTCTACGGCGAGTATTCTCCCCGGACACGTCTTGCCAAGTTCCGCGACGACGTGGTACTGGTGAACGACAAGGACGGCTACAGGATGAAGAGCAGCGAGCTGGATTACAATACCCAGAACCATATAGCAAGTATCAACACCCGTACCATTATCGAGGGCGCCAACGACACCATCATCACCACTCAGGGTTGGTATGATACCGAGAACGACCATGCCCAGCTGACGCAGCGTTCCACAATCCTGCACAGCGACTCGGTCAGGAACGTCACCACCCTGGAGGGTGACAGCATAGTCTATGACAAACAGACTCGCCTGAGCCGTGCGTTCCGCTTCCGCGACCCCGCCAAGATCTCGGCGGCCATGGTGATCACAGACACCGCGCGCAAGGTGCAGCTGATCGGTGGCTACGGCGAGTACAATGACTCGACGCGTGAGGCTTTCGCCACGGAATATCCGCTGCTGATCGAGTATTCGCGGCCTGACTCTCTGTTCCTGCGTGCCGATACCATACTGTCCCTGATGCGTACCGTCATGGTATGGCCTGACTCGCTCAACAATAATTACAGCAAGGCTACGCGCGAGCGTCTTTCTAAGTATGGCTCCCTCCAGGAACTGGCTGACTCAATGCCGTACCATCTGCGGCTGCTGCCGTTGAATTTTCCCGTAGCCGGACATGGTGTCCGTAAGGCTCCGACGGCATCGCATGCCGCTATGGCTGACTCTGTCGGTGGAACAGGGAATCTTGAGGTAATGGACTCTATCAGCGTCCTTACCACGGACAGTGTGGTCATGGACTCGGTCGGCTCATTGAAAAATGACAGCGTGGACAAGGCTAAACTGCTTGGCCCGCGGTTCGACAAGCTTGGACGTGACTCCAACCTGATGGTGCCTAAGGATTTTCATAAGGCAAAGGCCATAGGCCGCGCACGCTTCTTCAA
Source organism: Bacteroidales bacterium (assembly GCA_019416425.1). Lineage (GTDB taxonomy): Bacteria > Bacteroidota > Bacteroidia > Bacteroidales > Muribaculaceae > Lepagella. Next base: position 2,618 of record DXXK01000052.1, on the reverse strand, counting down.
CAAGGATGTGCAGGGAGTCGCCGATACGCTGATCTATGAGCAGTATGACTCCATGATGTATATGCTGCGCAAGCCCGTGGTCTGGAGCGGCGAGCGCCAGGTGCTTGGTAACCGTATCGATATTCATCTGAACGACTCGACGGCCGATTGGGCATATCTGCCGGAATCGGGTATCGTGGCCGAGCATGTCGACGAGGATTTCTACAATCAGGTATCCGGAACAACGATGAAGGCGTTTATCGAGAACGAGACCGTCAAGCGTCTGGAGATAGACGGCAACGTCCAGGTCATAATGATGCCGCAGGAGAAGGATTCCACCGTCAACAAGTTCGTGACGGCCGAGAGCTCGTTCCTGACAGCCGACTTCGGCGACGGCAAGATCGATCATCTGAAGATGTGGCCCGATGTCTCAGGTTCCGTCACTCCTATCGGTCAGGTCAAGAACTCGCAGAAGTATCTGCAGGGTTTCCGCTGGCTGAAAGTGCTTAGGCCTGTCCGCCAGTGGTACGGCGATCGTGTCCGCTGGGTTGACGAGCTGGGCGAGGTGCCTGAGCCGCTGGAGAAGTGGTTCAGGGAGGCTCCGTTGATCAAGGCCCCGGCACCGAAACCGTCCGATATGAAGGCTAAGGTCCGAAGTGTCAAGGCGAATAAGTAGCGAGTGGTATGAGTGATATCATCAGATTGCTTCCAGACTCGGTGGCCAACCAGATTGCCGCCGGCGAGGTCATTCAGCGTCCGGCTTCGGTAATCAAGGAACTGGTTGAGAATGCCGTCGATGCCAAGGCTACGGAGATAAACATCGTGATACGCGATGCCGGAAAGACGCTGATTCAGGTCAGCGATAACGGTATCGGCATGTCGGAGACGGATGCCCGTATGGCGTTCGAGCGGCACGCTACGTCCAAGATTCGGCAGGCTACTGACTTGTTCTCGCTGCACAGCATGGGTTTCCGTGGCGAGGCGTTGCCGTCAGTGTGCGCCATATCGGAGGTCGAGCTTAAGACGCGCTCCGAGGATTCTCCTCTGGGCACACGTCTGGTTATCGAGGCTTCCAAAGTCAAGATTCAGGAACCCGTCGCGGCCGAGCGCGGCACGGTTATAGCCGTCAAGAAATTGTTCTTCAATGTCCCGGCGCGGCGTAAGTTCCTGAAGAGCGACAGCGTCGAGCTGGCCAACATCATGCGCGAATTCGAGCGGCTGGCTCTGGTGAACCATACGTTGCGCATGAGCATCGACACCGGTACTCGCAAGATAGATTTGCGTCCCGGCACATTGCGTCAGCGTATCGAGGAGATATGGAAAGGCACATTGAGCAGTGACCATTTGCTGCCGGTCAACATCGACACCCCGTTGGTCAGGATTGATGGATTCATATCTCGTCCGGAGTTCGCGCGTTGTCGCAATCCCTTGCAGTACATGATTGTGAACGGCCGCAACATGCGTCATCCATATTTCCACAAGGCGGTGCTGAGCTGTTATGAGAACCTGATTGCCCAGGGTACGCAACCCAACTATTTCCTGGTGTTCACTGTTGAACCCGATACCATTGACGTCAACATACATCCCACCAAGAACGAGATCAAGTTCGAGAACGAGAGTTCCATCTGGCCTATATTGACGCAGGCGGTCAAGACTTCGCTGGGTAAGTTCTCGGCCGTTCCCAGCATCGATTTCAACAGCGATGCGCTGGATGTGCGTCCGTTGCCCGCGGGCGAGGTTCCGACGGCTCCGGACATGGGTTTTCGGTCGGACTACAATCCCTTTGAGGAGATGAAGCGGCAGTCGGTCCGGGACAGTTACCGTCCCACGCCGATATCGCGCAACTGGGAGGAAGTATATAACGGTGTCAGGAATCCGGATGCCCCCGTGCAAGGCAGCAAGACCGTGCTGACGCACGCGGCTTCCTCGTCGGCTCCGACCGGAATCTTCGACGATAAGGAATCAGATGGCGGAATCGGTCCTATATGCATCCAGTTCGGACAGAAATATATTGTGACCACGCTTGGCGACGGGCTGCTGTTGATTGACCAGCATAGGGCGCATGTCAAGATCCTGTACGAGGAATATATGCGTCGCACGGCCAATATGGAGATCGTGACGCAGACACTGATGTTTCCCGAGACGGTCAGTCTGGACGCTTCGCAGGTCGCAGCCCTGGACGGCGTGGGCGAGAACCTCAAGGCCTTGGGTTTCCGTCTGGAGTATCTGTCGGATACGCAATGGCAGATCAATGCGGTTCCGTCCATGATACAGCCGCATGAGGCCAAGGATGTTTTGTTACGGGTCCTGGACTCGGTTACCGAGGATTCGGTGAATTACGGCAACGAGCAGCAGCCGGCGTCGACATTGCGTCAGAAGCTGGCGCTGGTGATGGCCCGGTCGGGAGCCATCCGCCGTGGCGTCAAGCTCTCGGCCCGCGAGATGGAGGATCTGATAGCCCGCCTCTTCGCCCTGCCAGACCCCTCCCTGACCCCCAACGGCAACCCTGTCTACACCACCCTCACCGACCCCCAGATTGCCTCCCTCCTCCAATAAAACTTATCATTGACATTTTCATGGAGATGAGTCTTGGCTCTTTCATTTGAAACTAAATGAAGTTGTTTAAACTAATTTTTATG
>DXXK01000051.1 GCA_019416425.1 Bacteroidales bacterium | reverse complement strand
ATTTTTAAATTTAATAAAAATTTATTATATTTGCGCAACCTAACCTTTAAATGAAAAAGTATGAGAAAACTACTACTTACAACAGTTCTGTCCGCAATGGCCTTGACGGCTCCGGCCATTGCCTGCCACGGCGAAGAAATCGTCCCGAGCACCGTGACCAACTCCGGATGTAAAAGCGACCTGAATGCACCCTCGATCAACAAGGGTGTGTATGATGATCCGGAATCCTTCTGGACCGTCAGCTACAATGACGGAAAGCTCGTCGTAATCTGGCATAACCTTATCGCCGACTGCGCTGCCTCCGACTTCCAAAGCAAGATCACACGCGAAGACGACACACTGACATTCACCGCGTGGTATACTCCCGGAGCTGCCGATTGCCTCTGCCCGTACGACATCACTTCCACTTACGAAGATATCGCTCCCGGTCACTATACCATCGTGTTCGGATTTCCCGGGAACCCGATAATGACAGGCGAGGTTGACCTTGAGGAAGGATACACCGGCCAGTTCAAGGTGTCGCAATCCGGAATCAGCAAGATCACAAAGGATGACAGTATGCTCAGAATCGAGGATGGCGTCGCCAAGATCAATTGTCCGGGCAAGTTCCGCCTCGACATCATCAACGCCAATGGCGTAAACGAAGGCACTCTGGAAAACGAGAATGAAGCCGAGGTAATCCTGAGCGGTCTGTGCAAAGGAATCCATTACCTCCGCCTCACGCCGGCCCAGGGCAATGCCGTCACCCTACCCGTACTCCGCTGACATATAGACTCTAAAACCAATAAAGGTCCCCGCCAACTGCCGTTTCTGACAGATGTCGGGGACCCTTCTCTTACTTTGACTATGAGCTTAAATCGCCGAAGGGCTGGGATTGGTGGAGGCAGATAGGCGTGAGGCGGCGATCGCGTTGGCTACAACCACCGCGCGCGAGATATGGTTGCATATGTGCTCGTCGCTGATCAGCTGGTCAACCCCGGCGGCATGTAGCGACGCGCGGACATTGTCACGCACACCGGACAGTACGATCAGTATATCCTCCGAATGCGACGACTCGATCAGCAGCTTCAGGTTGTGGATACCCGTCGAATCGATGAACGGCACCTTACGCATACGGATTATGCGCACCACCGGCTTTTCCTGCGGCGTGACACGCATCATCTCGTCGAACTTCGTGGCAGCGCCGAAGAAGAACGGTCCGTCGATCTCATAGACCGAGACACCCGGATTCAGGTTCAGCACCTCGTGCTTGGACAGGTCCGTATCCGCAGCCGCGTCAAGCTGCTCGCCGTATACCTTGATGGTGGTGTTCTCCGTGACACGGCGCAGGAACATAACCACAGCCAACAGCAGCCCGATCTCGATGGCGATGGTCAGGTTGAATACCACCGTCAGCAGGAATGTCACCAGCATCACCGACAGGTCGCCCTTGGGATTGTGAATCATATCCACCACCGTGCGCCAGCCACTCATATTGTAGCTTACCATGATCAGCACGGCCGCCAGGCACGACATCGGCACCAGATTGATCAACGGCATGGCGAACATGAACACGCACAGCAGCACCACGGCATGGACCAGACCAGCGACGGGAGTCTTGCCGCCGTTGGTGATGTTGGTCATGGTGCGCGCGATGGCACCCGTAACGGGAATGCCGCCGAATATAGGCACCACTATATTGGCCAGGCCCTGGCCCATCAGCTCGGTGTTGCAGTTTGTGCGGTCGCCAGTGCGTCCGTCGGCCACCGTGGCGCTGAGCAGACTCTCGATTGCCCCTAACATAGCGATGGTGAACGCCGACGGCAGCAGCAGGTTGACGGTCTGCATGTTGATGCCAAGGCCCTGCACCTGCGGCATGGAGGGCGATAGGTTGCCGAAACGGTCGCCGATGGTCTCGATGCCGCTCACACCCATGAACTCACGCATCACCCATGTGGCAAGCGTCACCACAACGATGGCGGTCAACGCCCCGGGCATCTTCTTGGAGATCTTGGGCGTGACTATGTTGATCAGCAGCGCCACAAGACCCACCGCCAATGTGGCGATATCCACGGTATTGAAATTGGAGATATACACACCCCATTTGCCGATGAAGTCGCCCGGTACCGGACCCTCGATATGAAGGCCGAAGAAGTCGGGCATCTGCGTAGAGAATATTGTCAACGCGATACCGGCCGTGAAACCGACCACAATGGGATAGGGGATGAACTTGATGACGGTACCTAAATGGAACAGACCCATCAGCAACAGTATGCAGCCGGCCATGAATGTGGCCATAACCAGACCGGTGAGGCCGTAAAGCTGAATGATGTTGTAGATGATGACGATGAACGCGCCCGTCGGACCGCCTATCTGTACGGAGTTGCCGCCGAAGGCGCTGACAATGAAACCGCCGATCACGGCCGTTACGAGTCCCACGGTGGGACTCACGCCGCTGGCGATGGCGAAGGCGATGGCCAACGGAAGGGCCACGATGCCCACTACTATACCCGCAATCAAATCCTTGCGGAACTTCTCGAGGCTGTAGTCTCTACATGCCGCGATGAGGGCCGGATGAAAATCCAGATGTCCTGCTTTCATAAATGCTTGTTTCGCGGGGAGTCTCCAAACCGCTACAACAACCTCTGACTCCCCAGTTATTATTTAACCTTAATTGTCTAAATTCTCTGCAAAATTATAAAAATATGTTAACATGACCAAAATTATATGCACCATACACTAATTTACTTGCTTCTTTCATCATTTTCATTTCGCATTATGAAAATAATCTGTATATTTGCGTTTTATAAACAAGCTATTGACTCACCCTTATATTTGATTGAATATTATGGTTAACAGAAGTATTTGGAATCTGATACCTTTGATTAAGGATTATTTCCGTGACAAACCTGTCGTGAAGGCATGGCTGTTCGGTTCATGTGCCAGAAGGCAGGAAACTCCACAGAGCGACATTGACCTGTTGGTAGATTATGATAATTCCAAAGGATTTGTATCTTTGTTGACAATGGGAGGTATGGTGATGGATCTCTCGGAATTATTAGGACGCCGTGTCGATTTGGTAGACAACGAAGGCTTGAAGGATTTTGCTCGCAGAAGTACAGATCACGATAAAATTCTAATATATGAGAGAGGCAATTAAGGATAGAGGCAGGATAGAGGCAGGATTGAGCACATGCTGGAAATGGCCAATCTTCTAAAAACAGGAGAGTGCCAAGCATGACATGGATAATCTAAAAACCGATACAATCCTATTTTACGGAATCTCCAAAATGGTGGAAATCATAGGTGAAGCAGCATATATGATCACTAATGATTTTAAAGATACCCATACGGAATTGCCTTGGCGTCAGATGTCTGGGATGCGACATATACTTGTCCATGGATATTACACCGTTCGTCCTGAAGTATTATGGGATGTGATTCAGAACGACATTCCTGCCATGATACCCATTTTGGAGAAGTATCCTGCAGAACTCTAATAAGCTGCGATTTTATCAATTTATTTTAGAACAGATGAGATTCCGTACAGAGATCAAGGGTGAGAAGTCGGACATTCAGTTGGAGCCGTTCCGGGAGGTGATGATGATCGGGAGTTGCTTTGCCGACAACATCGCCGCGCGGATGCGGCAGACATTGTGGCCGGCCTACAATCCGTTCGGAATGCTCTACAACCCGCTTTCAATCCATAAGACCCTGGAGAACCTGCTGCTCATGCCGGAGCAGGATGCCTTGGACCTTTTCGAGGATTCTGTTTTCCTCGCGGATGGAATGTATTTCTCCTGGATGTTCGATTCACGGATGCACGGGGAGTCAAAGGATGAACTTATTCTAAAATACAAGGATATGCGCCGAGAAGTCCGTGAGCGCATGACGCATATCAATACCATGTTCGTGACGTTCGGCACCGCGTGGTGCTACGCGCTGGAGGAAGGATACGACGAGGAATCCAGGTCGCTCAATGTTGTGGCCAACTGCCACAAGCAGCCGGCCAGGCTGTTCCGTCGTTTTCGTCTTACACAGGATGAAATTCTCAGCCACTGGACATATCTGATTGATGGCCTGCATCATTTCTACCCGGACCTTCGGTTCGTCTTTACCGTCAGTCCCGTCCGGCATCTAAAGGACGGTATACACGAGAACACACTGTCCAAAGCCATCCTTCACTTGGCTATCGAACAACTATGTCGGCAATATAAGGGCTGCAGCTACTTTCCGGCTTTCGAATTGCTGAACGATGACCTTCGCGACTACCGTTTCTACGCCGCCGACATGGCTCACCCGTCGGACCAGGCGGTGGAATATATATGGGAGCATTTCCAGCAGACCTTCATGTCCGACGCTACGTGTCAGGCGGTCGCCGAGGGTGAGAGGCTTTACAAACGCCTCAACCACCGCCCCATCACCGGAGTTCCCGACCCGTCATTCCAGTCGGAGACCGACCGTCTTCTATCACTCTTCCTTCGGAAATGGAACCTTTGACTATCTTTTCATTGGTTGCCGGCGGGTGTGGATCTGACGGATGTGGCGGACGGCATGGATGATGGCGACGATGACCATCAGGAAACCGATCTTGCCGTGAACTCCTCCGATTGGGGAATGGCCACCCTCCATCAGCCACTGGAGTGTAGCCGCGATGCCGCTCACAGCAGTCAGCAGGAATACCCACCACAACACACGCGTTACCTTGTTGCGGTTCTTCGCGAAACGCGTAAACCAGTTGCTATTCTTGTAATGTAGGTATATATGGTAGATAGAAAGACCGGTCAATATCAATCCCAATACAATATGCACCCATACCGACCATGCATATCTGCCCGAGGTGGCTTCCAGCTGTATGCCGGACGCAAGTATCAGAAGCAATATGACCTTGAGCCACTTATTGCACACCTTTAGTTTTTCCTGTATCTTCATTGTAATTTCTATTTTTGTTTTACAGTTGCAAAATTACAATGAATCAATGGTCTAAGGAATGGCAGGAATAAGGGAAAGGTTGTATTATCTAAGGTTTTTACGGTATTCGGAAGGTGATTTACCCACCTGCTTTCTGAACAATCTGGAAAAGTAAGCATAATCCTCGTAACCCAAGGTATAGGCTATTTCCTTTGACGACAGCGAGGTATATGCCAGCTGACGCTTAGCCTGCGTCATCACTATGTTGCGGATGTATGCTCCCGCACTCAACCCGGTGACCGCCTTGACAGCCTCGTTCAGGTACACCTCCGATATGCTGAGCATCGACGCATACACCGCCGGACTCTTCTCATGCGACATATGCGCGTCAAGCAGCCTTCTTAACTTAAGGACAATCGCCCTGTATCGCACCGATGAAGCCTGCCCAGGTGTGTCAAGGGCCGAAAATATAAGACTCTTTACGGCGGAAGCAAGCGCAAATGAGACATTCCGGTCATCACTGTACCTTTCCAGCATACCGCACAGTGTCACCACGTCTTCCACTATACTCCCGTCCGGATGGAAAGGATGGGGCGATATGGAATACTCCTCGATGGCTCTGGTCTCAGATTCCGAAAGCATCTCCGGAGCGAAGGCCAGCATCCAGCCATCGGCATGCCACGTCACGTCCTCCGGCTTGTTGTGTACCTGCCACGGCGATATAATCAACACATCGCCGCTACTCAATTCCTTCCTTTCGAAATCAATCTCGACGGGTGCCGAACCATCCGTCAACATCGTCACGATGTAATAATCATCACGATGGGCGTAATGCTTCATCCTGGACTCCCCGTACCGGTCGAAACGCTTCACAAATACACCCGAACCGGAAAGTACCTGCATCCTGGAAACCGGAAGGTCCTTAGGTTTCGACATCTGTATCCGCGTTTTACAAAGCCGCCAGCCTGGTGGTCATGACATAGATGGCGATGGAGGCGCTGGAGGCCACGTTCAGGGAGTGCTTGGTGCCGTACTGGGGTATCTCCAGCACATGGTCGGCGATGTCCACAATGCGCTGGTCCACGCCGTTCACCTCGTTTCCCACCACCAACAGATACCGTGTACCCGGCTTGGCCTTGAAGTCCGCCAGGTCCATGCTGTTGTGCGTCTGCTCCAGCACACATATCTTCCATCCCTGACGCTGCATCTCCACGGCACAATCCACGGCATCCGGCACCCAGCTCCATGCCACCGTCTCCTCGGCGCCAAGCGCGGTCTTCGAAACCTCCGGATGCGGAGGACGGCCACTGATGCCGGCCAGTATCAGCTCCGACACCTTGAAGGCGTCCGACACGCGGAACAGCGAGCCTATGTTATATAATGAACGGACATTGTCCGTCATCACCGCCAACGGAAACTTCTCCATCCCGCGGTACTCGCGCTCGCTGACGCGTGTCAGCTCCACAATGTTCTTCTTCTTACGGTCCATCACTTGCTCAGCTCCAGCATGCGCTCAATGGGACGGATGGCCTTGGCGGCGACCTCGGCATCTACCTCGATGGCCGGCTTCTCCTCCTGCAGGCATTTCAACACCTTCTCCAGGGTGTTCAGCTTCATGTACTCGCAATTGTTGCACTGGCATCCGGTCTCCTCGGGCGGTGCGGGAATAAACTTCTTCTCGGGACATTTGCGCTGCATCTCGAACAGAATTCCGTTCTCGGTGACGACAATGAACTCCGTGGCCTCGTCATTGCGGGCGAAGTCCAGCAGCGCGGCCGTGGAACCGACCTTGTCGGCGATCAGCTGCAACGGACGGCGGCATTCCGGATGAACCAGCACCTTGGCACCGGGATGCTCCTTCTTCAGGTCCAGTATACCCTGCAGCGAGAAGCGGTCGTGCACATGGCATGCGCCATCCCACAGGAGCATCTGCCGGCCTGTGACGGAATTGATGTACTCACCCAGGTTATGGTCGGGACCGAAGATGATCTTCTCTTCCTGCGGCAGGGAGTCAACCACCTTGCGGGCATTGCCGCTGGTGACCACGATATCGGTCAGGGCCTTGACGGCGGCTGTGGTGTTGACATACGATATGACGGTATGGTCAGGATGCTCGCTTACGAACGCGGCGAACTCGTCGGCCGGACAGCTGTCGGCCAGCGAGCATCCCGCCTCGGTGTCGGGCACCAGGACCTTCTTGTCCGGGCAGAGTATCTTGGCTGTCTCGCCCATGAAGTGCACGCCGCACATCACGATGATGGCGGCGTCGGTCTCGGCGGCCTTGCGCGCCAGCGCCAACGAATCCCCGATGAAATCCGCTATCTCCTGAATCTCCGGCAACGTATAATAATGCGCCATGACCAACGCATTCTTCTCACGCTTCAGTCGCTCAATCTCCGTGACTATCCCGGCTTTTTCCATTTCTATTATTTAAGGAATAAAAATTAAAAATAAATAAAAAAGATAGGAGTAGAAGAGCGTGTCGATAACCGTCAATAACTTTTGGCCGTGAAATTTGGAAAAGTGAGTTATAGACTCCACGGGCGACGTTATGAACAGGTTGTGAACTCGATGCATGTTGTCAATCAACGCGATGCGGACTTTATCTACATCCTGTCTACAACTGCAAAGTTAATAACTTTTTTGTTCAAAACATAGCGAGGCTGTCGAAAAAGCGGTTGAAAACTGTCGAAACCGGGGTTCATAACCCGTGAAAAAGTTTAGGCGGAAAAATTTGGATAAGTCCGATTTTTTAACGATAACGGAGTTTGCCGGACCACCAACTTTATTTTCAGATAGTTATGAAACGGTTGCCGACATGTTATCAACAGAAAAACGGCAGTTATCCACAAGTTATGAACAGGTCTGTGGAGAAGCTTTGTTTTATTTTTTATAAGGAGTACTGCAAATAAACCATGGACAGGTTTGTTTAATCATAAATAAAGAATAACTCAAAATTGGACAACTATGAAGAGGAATAGAGTATTTAGGAATGTGACCATAGGGTTGCTGCTGACGGGACTTACCGGAGGCACCGTCGGGTGCACGTCGATCAGGAATACGTGGGACGGGATGACCAAGACAGGTCAGGGCGCCACGGCCGGAGGCACCATCGGCGCAGCCGTAGGTACCGGCGTCGGTGCGTTGATAGGTGGCGGCAAGGGCACATGGATAGGTGCCTTGGTAGGCTCGGCAATCGGTGCCGGAACGGGTGCGCTGGTGGGCAACAGTATGGACCGCCAGCAGAAGGCGCTGCAGGATCAGCTGGACCAGATGAACGGACGTATCGACGGTGCCGACGCGCGTGCCGACTCATTGCAGAATCAGATTAACCAGCTGAAGGTTGAGAAGGTGAAGGACAGCAATGACCTTGATGCCCTGAAGCTCGTGATGGGCAACTCCATTCTCTTCGCCACCGGCAAGTCGGCGTTGTCGGCCGATGCGCAGGCTGTCTTGTCCAAGGTTGCCTACAACCTCAAGCAGTTCCCCGAGACGGACGTTACCGTGGTGGGATACACCGACAATACCGGATCGGAGTCGCTGAACGACCGTCTGTCGATGGAGCGTGCCCAGGCCGTGGTGGATTATCTTGCCGCGCATGGAGTGGCCGTGTCGAGACTGAAAGCCGTGGGTCGCGGATGGAATGACCCCATAGCATCCAACGAGACTGCTGCCGGACGCGCCCAGAACCGCCGGGTGGAGATATTCATCACCGCATCCAGGCAGATGATCGAGGATGCCGGTCAGGGACGTTGACAACGGCTTCAAACTAACATCAGGGTACAATGAGGAAGATTGAGATAAAGGTAGAGGCCCAGGAGCTCAACTACGATGAGCTGAGTACGGAGGACCGTCAGCTGGTGGACCGGGCCAAGAAGATGACACGTACCAGTTATGTTCCCTACTCCAGGTTCCATGTAGGTGCGGCGTTGCTGATGGCCAACGGCGAGACGGTGTGCGGCTCCAATCAGGAGAACGCCGCGTTCTCGCCGACGATGTGTGCCGAGCGCAACGCCATCTTCCAGGCCGGCGCCATCCATCCCGGCATACGGCCCGTGAAGATAGCCATAGCCGCCTGGACACTCGGGGACCGTCCCGAGGGCACTCCTTATGGATTATGCTTCCAGGGTCAGCCCATAAGTCCCTGCGGAGTGTGCCGCCAGGCCATGCTGGAGTACGAGACCCTGTACGGTCCCATCGAGGTGATCCTGTATGGCCGCGACCGCATTCTGCGCTTCAGTTCGGTGGCCTCGCTGCTCCCCTATTGTTTCACGGAATTCTGAACATTTCACGGCCCAACGGAGTTAAAAATTTAGTAACTTTTAATTCCGTTGGGTTATGAAAGGACTTAATAAGACAAGGATATCATGCATGGTCGTGACGGTGTTGCTGTCGGCCATGCTTTTTACGTCATGTGACGGAGACGACGGTCCCTGGTGGGGCAACGGTCCCTACGGATGGAATTTCCAGGACCAGCGTCTCCGGGGCTATTGGCAGCTGGTACAGTATAATTCCGACCCGGTGGGTGCCAACGAGACCAACTACATGTATTTCAACGGCGACGGCCGCGGCGCGTATTACTATCTGGACAATGGTTACCGCGAGACCGAGCAGCTGCGCTACTGGTGTCAGGATGCGGTGTCGGGGGCCTCGAACTATCAGATTAACATACAGTACCAGTTTTCGTCGCCCCTTACCACCAGCTACTGGTTCACCCACGGCAACAACACGCTGTGGCTGCAGTGGACCACCGGCGGAGGACGCGTCCAGACCTACGTCTACGACCGGATCAACGGCGCCCCCTGGTAGCGGCCGCTGTGCATATGCTTGGCAAGTACTTGTAAGATAGCGAAAAATTTACTAATTTTGCAAGTGTAAAAAGCAAAATAAGAAATGTCGTTAAAATGCGGTATAGTTGGACTGCCCAACGTGGGCAAGTCCACGTTGTTCAACTGTTTGAGCAGCGCCAAGGCACAATCGGCGAATTTTCCGTTCTGCACCATCGAGCCCAATGTAGGCATGATCTCGGTACCGGACGCACGATTGACACGTCTGGTGGAATTGTGTTCGCCCAAGTCCGTTGTGCCCGCCACGGTGGAGATCGTGGACATAGCGGGTCTGGTCAAGGGAGCGTCGCGTGGCGAGGGCCTGGGCAACAAGTTTCTGGCCAACATACGCGAGACGGATGCCATCCTGCACGTGCTGCGCTGTTTCGATGACGAGAATGTAACCCACGTGGACGGTAGCGTAGACCCTGTGCGCGATATGGAGGTCATAAATTACGAACTTCAGCTCAAGGACCTCGAGACCGTGGAAGCGCGTCTGGCCAAGACAGAGAAGGCGGCCAAGGTAGGCGCCGACAAGACGGCCAGGATGCAGGTGGCGGTACTCCAGAAATACAAGGAGGCCCTGGAACAAGGGAAGCCCGCGCGCAGCGTAGAGCTGAAGGGTGCCGAGGAACAGAAATTCGCCAAGGAGCTGTTCCTGCTCACCAACAAGCCCGTGCTGTACGTATGCAATGTCGACGATACGTCGGCTGTGAACGGCAATGGATACACGGAGCGCGTGCGCAAGGCGGCCGAGGCCGAGGGTGCCGGCATGATGATAGTGTCGGCCCGTACGGAGAGCGAGATCGCCGAGCTCGACACCGCCGAGGAGCGTCGCGAGTTCCTGGAGGAAATGGGTCTGGAGGAGTCCGGAGCCGACCGTCTGATACGCGCCGCCTACAACCTGCTGGACCTGCAGACATATTTCACCGCCGGTCCCGACGAGTGCCGGGCATGGACATTTGTCCGCGGAACCAAGGCCCCCAAGGCCGCCGGCATAATACATACCGACTTCGAGAAGGGTTTCATCCGTGCCGAAGTCATCAAATACGACGACTATGTGACCTTAGGTTCCGAAAACGCGGTACGCGAGGCCGGCAAGCTCGGGGTCGAGGGTAAGGAATATGTGGTACAGGACGGTGACATAATGCACTTCCGTTTTAACGTATAAATCCACTGACTTGAACAATGCAGCCGATTATTGACAGAATAGACAGGGACCTGATAATTGCGGAGCTGACGGACGACCGTCTGCTGTGCCGCACCAACCGTGGCGGCAATGTGGTGTACGTGGTGGACGCCTTCAACGCGCCGAATACCATGCGCGAGATCGGGCGTCTGCGCGAGATCGCGTTCCGCGACGCCGGAGGGGGCACGGGCCTGGAATGCGACATCGATGAGTTCGACACCATGGAGAATCCCTGTCAGCAGCTGATTGTATGGAGTCCCGACACGCAGGAGATAATAGGCGGATATCGCTTTATCCGCGGACGGGACATCAAGGTAGTGGACGGCGTGCCGCATATCGCCACGGGACACATGTTCCATTTCAGTCCCGAGTTCCTGGAGAATTATCTTCCCAAGACGCTGGAGCTGGGACGTAGCTTCGTGGTGGTGGACTATCAGAACACCAACGAGCGTATGCCTAAGGCCATCTATGCCCTGGACAACCTCTGGGACGGTCTGGGAGCGCTGGCGGTGCTCTACCCTGAGATTGAGTATACGTTCGGCAAGGTCACGATGTATCCGAAATTCGGCGCGGAGGGACGTGACATGATCCTGGGGCTTATACAGCGTCATTTCCAGGATCCGGACCATCTGGTATGGCCCATTCAGAGCCTGCCCACGCGTGCCGGCTCGCCCGAGATACAGAACATGTACACCGGCGACTTCCGCGAGGACATGAAGATACTGAACCATGAGCTGAAGAAGCTGGACCGCAGGATGCCTCCGCTGGTCAACGCATATATCGGACTGTCGCCAACCATGAGGTTCTTCGGCACCGCCATCAACTATGAGTTCGGAGACGTGGAGGAATCGGGCATATTCATCAAGATTTCCGAGGTCTACGAGGAGAAGAAACGCCGGCATATGGAGTCGTTCAACCCGCAATTGTCCGGATACGGTGCGTCATTGCATTGATACGGTCTTCTTAATTTAATAATGAAAGGTCAGATATATGGCAGCAAATGATAAATCGACGGTAACGATATTGTTCCTGGGAGGTTCCAGGCGCGTGTCGCTGGCCGAGCAGTTCCAGCGGAGTGGAAAACAGATGGGCTGCGAAGTTAAGTTCGTTTCCTATGAACTGGATACAGACGTGCCGATCGCGCTGGTGGGCAAGGTAATCAAGGGTTTGAAATTCAACGATCCGGGTGTTGTGGACGATATAGTCAGGGTGGTCGAGGAGAATGACGTGAACATCATTCTGCCTATAGTCAACGGCGCGATGGAAGTGGCGTCGCTGCTCCGCGACCGTCTGCCCGATGTGTTCGTGCCGGTGTCGGACTACGATGTGACCCGTACCATGTACGACAAGATCGATGCCGCCGAGGCCTTCGAGAAAGCGGGAATACCGATACCAGCCACCTACTCCATCATCGACAACGAGATGCCGGCCATCATCAAGCCCCGCAAGGGGGGCTCCAGCCGTGGCATCAAGATCTTCAACGACGTGACGGAGCTGATGACCTACCCCGATCTGGACAAGTACATAATCCAGGAGTACCTGGAGCATGCGCATGAGTTCACCGTGGACTGCTACGTGAGCCGAGAGGGAGAGATCCTGATGACCGTGCCGCGCGAGCGTCTGGAGATAATGGGCGGTGAGGTGACACGCACCAAGACCTGCCGTATACCAGAACTGATCGACCTGTCGCGCAAGATCATCGATACATTCGGTTTCCGCGGACCGGTCACCATCCAGTTCCTGTACGACAGCAAGATCGGACACTACAAGCTGATGGAGGTGAATCCCCGTCTGGGGGGCGGCGTGATCTGCAGCATATATGCCGGCGCTCCGGTGACCGACTACATATTGAAGGAGTCGCTGGGTGTGCCGGTGCGCCCCTGCAAGGACTGGACCGAGAACGTGCTGATGGCGCGTTACCAGAAGGAGGCGGTGTTCTTTGAATGATGCACTCCGTAAATTTTTTAATTTACAGATGAAGAAAAAAGTATTTCTGACTGGCGCCACCGGAACTATGGGTGGCGCCGCGATGAACTATATACTGGCGCATCCCGACCGCATCGAGCTGACTGTACTGGTCCGGGACGGCAAGCGCCATGGCAAAGCCCGTAAACGTATTGACAGACTTGAGCTGGAAGGACGCATCAAGGTGATCCACGGCGATCTGTGCGACGCCTCGGCGATAGCACGTGGAGTGAACGATGCCGACTACGTGCTGCATGTGGGGGGCATGGTGTCTCCCTACGCCGACCGTTTTCCCGAGGCCACGCGCCGTGTCAATCTCGGCGCCATGCAGAACATCGTTGATGCCGTCAAGGGCCGTCCCGACGGCGGCCAGGGTGTCAGGGTGGTATATATCGGAAGTGTGGCGCAGCTGGGCAACCGTAGCCAGCCTCACCATTGGGGACGCGCAGGCGATCCGGTATGGGCTTCGAAATTCGATGTTTACGGTGAGACCAAGATCGGTGCCGAGCGTATTATGGTTGAGTCCGGCATTCCATGGTGGGTGTCGCTGCGGCAGACAGGCATACTTTCCCCTGAAATCATCAACAGCGCTTCGGAACCCATAACCTTCCATGTACCCGTACGCGGAGTGCTGGAGTGGGTATCGGCCGAGGATTCCGGCAACCTGCTGTGCAATCTGGTGCTGACCGACCTCCCCGACTCGTTCTGGAAACATTTCTACAACATCGGCGGCGGCCGGGGTTTCCGGCTTAGCAATTACGAGTTCGAGGAGCTGATACTCCGCGCCATGAACTGTCCGCCGACGCGTGAGATATTTGGCTCCAGCTGGTTCGCCACTCGCAATTTCCACGGCATGTGGTACGAGGACTCTGACCTTCTGGACCATTACCTGCATTTCCGTACCATTCCGGATGCCGAGACCTATTTCCGGATGTTCAAATCGGAGTTGCCCTGGTACTTCTCGCTGGCGCGTTTCGCGCCTGCATGGCTCATCAAGCCGTTCATGAAGAAACTCGCCACAAAGTCCCCGCTTGGAACACTGTCATGGATCAGGAACAACGACAAGGCCCGTATGGACGCCTATTTCGGCGGCAAGGAGGCATGGGAGCGGATTCCCGACTGGGACGGTATGGACCTGTCGCATCCATCGGAGGAGGCTATCCTGCTGGACCATGGCTACGACGAGAACAAGCGCGAGTCGGAAATAGACATCGACGACCTCCGTTCGGCCGCTGAGTTCCGTGGCGGCCGTTGCATGGCCACAGATATGAAGCCCGGTGACCTGGATACTCCCGTGGAGTGGGAATGCCATGCCGGCCACCGGTTCATGGCGACCCCGCGTCTGGTACTGCTTGGCGGACATTGGTGTCCCGAATGCTTCACTTCGGAGGCTGACCTGGATTCTATTGCGGAGCGGAATCCTTTCTTCGCCCAGGTCTACCGCTGATTTTCTCACTGATACCCTGCATGAACGCCCAGAAATTCGGTACGAACAGCGTGCCGATGAAGGCGTTCATGGCCATGCCGAACACGATTGCCGTACCCAGCGCCCTGCGGCTTCCGGCACCCGGTCCCGTTGCGAACATCATGGGCAACACGCCGAAGATGAATGCCAGCGCAGTCATCATGATGGGGCGGAAACGGACCTGACCCGCTTCCTGAGCGGCCTGCAGTATCGGCGCTCCCTGCTTGTGGTAGTCCATGGCGAACTCCACGATCAGGATGGCGTTCTTGGCCGACATGCCGAGCAGCAGAATCAGGCCGATCTGCGTGTAGATGCTGATGCTCTGGCTCATGCAGACGCATCCTAATACGGTTCCCAGCACGGCCACGGGCATGGAGAGGATCACGGCGATCGGGTCGCTCCAGCTCTCGTACTGCGCGGCCAGTACCAGCAACGTCATGATGATGGCGAAGATGAAGACGATGCTGACTGTGGTGCCTGACTGGGTCTCCTGATATGCCTCGCCGGTCCATGCATAGCTGTAGTTCTTGCCCAATGTGTTGTCCACTATTTCCTCCATGGCCTTGATGCCTTCCGACGAGCTGACGCCCTGCGCGGGCGTGGCCGTGAGTCCCGCCGTGGTGTACATGTTGTAGCGGCTTACGGAGGACAGTCCCATGATGGGCTCGATGGTGGTGAATGATGAGAACGGAACCATCTGTCCCTGCGCGTTGCGGACGCTTAGCTTCAGCACGTCGTCGACGTTGCTGCGGGCGCCTCCCTGGCTCTTCATGATGACCTGGAAGCTGCGGCCGAACTCGTTGAAGTCATTGACGTAACTCTGGCCCATGTAGGCCGACAGGGCACTGTAGATGGAGTTGAGCGATATGCCCATCAGTTCGGCGCGGTCGCGGTCGAAGTCAAGCTTGTATTGAGGCGTTCCGCCTTGGAATGTGGTATTGACCGACGCTATGCGTGGGTCTTTTCTTGCTGCG
This sequence comes from Bacteroidales bacterium, assembly GCA_019416425.1. Classification (GTDB taxonomy): domain Bacteria; phylum Bacteroidota; class Bacteroidia; order Bacteroidales; family Muribaculaceae; genus Lepagella. The sequence continues at coordinate 13,607 of DXXK01000051.1, read as the reverse complement.
TCCTCCACGCTGCGGAGCGCCTGCTCCAGCTGGGTTGTACCTTGGTTGGAGATGTCCAGCAGCTGCATCTCCAGTCCCGACGACATGCCCAGGCCCGGGATGGCCGGAGGATTGATGGAGAACGACACAGCTTCCTGATATCTGGATGTGATGGAGTTTACCTTGGTGATTATGTTGTCGATATTGCCCTCCTTTCCCTTGCGCTCGTTCCAGGGCTTCAGCTGGATTATGAACGCGCCGGTGTTGGTGCCGGAACCGCCGAAGAACGACTGTCCCGACATGGCAACGAGGTATTCTATCTGCGGCACTTCCTTCAGTATCTCGTCCTGCATGGCGTTAACGACCTTCTCAGTGCGTTCCAGCGAGGCTCCCGGAGGCAGCTGGATGCTGGTCATGAAGTGTCCCATGTCTTCCTGCGGAAGATAGCTGGCGGGCCATTTCAGGAAGCCCCAGAACGCCACCGCCACAAGTGCCAGGTAGGTGATCATGGCTATGCGGTCATGTTTCAGCATCCTGCCGATGCATCTGGAGTACAGACCTTCCACCCGGTTCCAGAATCGGTTGAACCAGCGGTAGATGAAGAACTTTGAGTCCGTAGGCGGCTTCAGGAACAACGCGCACAGAGCCGGTGTGAGCGTCAGCGCGTTGAAACCCGAGAAGGCGGTGGATATGGCTATGGTCAGGGCGAACTGTTTGTAGAGCTGCCCCGTTATGCCGCTTACGAACGCCGTAGGGATGAACACCGACAGAAGCACAAGCACCTCCCCCACTACAGGACCGGTAAGTTCCTTCATGGCCTGCTGGGCAGCCTGCACGCGTGTCAGCTTCCCCTCGGCAAGAACCCTCATGCAGTCCTCCACCACCACAATGGCGTCGTCCACCACAATGGCAACAGCAAGCACAAGTCCGAACAGGGTCAGCGTATTGATGGTGAAGCCCATGATCTTCATCACGGCGAACGTGGCGATCAGCGACACCGGAATGGTGATCATGGGGATTATCACCGCACGCCAGTTCTGCAGGAATATCAGGATCACGATCATCACGATCAGCGATGTCTCCAGGAACGTGACAAGCAGTTCGTCGATTGATTTATGCACGTAGTCGGTGGAGTTCATAACCACTCTGTAGTGGACGCCGTCGGGGAAATAGCGCGACAGTCGGTCCAGTTCCTTGAGCGAGCCGTCGGCCACGTCCAGGGCGTTGGCGCCGGGGAGCTGCTGGATTCCCATCATGGCGGTCTCCTTGCCGTTGACGCGCACTACGGTGGAGTATGAGTCGCTGCCTAACTCCACGCGGGCTATGTCCTTGAGCCTGAGTATGCCCGTATTGTCGGTGCGGATCACGATGTCCTCGAACTGCGAGACATCGGACAGACGTCCCTGTACGGAGAGTGTGTAGGAGAAGTCGCCGTTGGTCTTGGTGGGAGGCTCGCCTACGGATCCGGCCGACACCTCCATGTTCTGCGCTGATATGGCGGAACGGACATCGTCGGGCGATACATTGCGGGCGCGCATCATCTCCGGGTCCAGCCATACGCGCATGGAGTACTCGCCGGCACCGAACGCCTGTACGTTGCCCACACCCTTGACGCGCGACAGCGGGTCGATCAGGTTCAGCTGCGCGTAGTTGGTCAGATACAAGGCGTCGTATTCCTTGGGATTGTCGCTCTCCAGGGTGATGAACAGGACGTTGTCGCTGCTGCGCTTGCTGACGGTGAGTCCCTGCTGGATCACGGCCTCAGGGAGCTGTGCCTGGACCTGTGACACCTTGTTCTGGATGTCGATGGCTGCCTGGTCCACGTCGGTTCCGTTGGCGAAGGTGACGGTCAGCATGTAGCTGCCGTCGTCACCGCTGGTGGACGACATATAGAGCATTCCCTCCACGCCGTTGACCTGCTGCTCGACGGGTACGCCGATGGCCTGCGCCACTGTCGAGGCCGATGCCCCGGGGTAGTTAGCAATCACCATCACGGTGGGGGGAGTGATGTCGGGATATTGCGATACCGGCAGGGTGTTGAGGCATATCAAGCCCGCCAATACCATGATAATGGCGATGACCGTCGCGAAGATCGGTCGCTTTATGAAGAAATTACTGAACATGGCTCGGGCGGTTTTGAATGGTTACTTCTTGGATGCGTTGGTTGCCTCGATGGGCTTTACCTCCTCGCCGTTGACCACGGTCAGGAGCGCCTGGGTCACGTAGCGCGACTTCGGCGTCAGGCCGCTGTTGACTATGCGCAGCGTGTCCTGGTACAGCTCGCCCGGCTCGATGGGAGTGTAGACAATCTTGTTGCTGTCGTTGACGCAGTAGACGTAGCTGCCGCGCTGGTCGCGGCCTATGGATGCGTCGCGGATCAGTATGGCGTGCGGCTCGGTGCCGTAGGGCAGGTTGACCGTCACGTACATGCCGTCCTTCAGCAGCTTGTCGCGGTTGGCTATCTTTCCCTCCAGGGTCAGCGTACCGGTGGATGCGTCGACCGCCGGCGACGTATAGTAGAGGTCGGCGGTGAACTGTACTGGCAGTTCAGGCGTGAATATCAGCGGCACGGCGGTGTAGAGGGGTCCGTGTCCCTCCATGGTGTTGACCGACATTAGTCGGTACTGCGACTCCTCGATGTCGAAGACAGCCTTCATCTGCGTGTCATCGTAGATTGACGCCAGCTTTACTGGCGACATTGAGCCGGACACATAGTTTCCGGCGGTCAGGAGCGGCGCCGTGATATGTCCGGACACGGGAGCCGTGACTGAGCAGTATCCCAGGTTGGTACGGGCCGTCTGGAGCGCGGCTTCCGAACTGCGTATCGCTGCCTGTGCCTCGTCCATCTGGCTCTTGGCCTGCAGCAGCTCCATTTCCGACACAGCGTCGGCCTCGATGGCCTTCTTCATGGCGGCATACTGCTTGGATGAGTATTCATACTGTGCCCGGGCCGTGGCCAGCGAGGATGCCGCCTGATTGACGGCATCACGGTATTTGGTGGATTCGATGGTGAACAGGACTGCACCTTTCGGTACGTAACTACCCTCCTTGTAGTTGACGGACAGGATTCTGCCGTCCACCAGAGCCACGACATCCGCGCTGTTGACGGCGCGGATATAGCCTGGGTAGGTCTTGTGGAGCACCACGGAGTCCACAGTGGGAACGGCCACGGTGACCTGGGGAATGGGCTGGGCCTCTTTCTTGTTCTTGTGGCACGACGCGGTGCCGGACAGCATCAGCGTCGCGGCGGCGATTATCGATATGGTTGTACGTGTATGCATGGCTGTGGTCTTTATCGGGTGGTGCCCACGGGATTACCGGCGACGCATTGGTATATGCGGATGGCGTCGGACAGTGCCGTGGCTTTGGATTCGAGAAGGGAGTTTTCGTACTGCAGCAGGCTGATCAGCGAGTTCATCACGTCGGTGAAGGGCGCCAGTCCACGCTTGTAACGGTCCAGCGAGAGCTCAAGCGATTCATGGCTCTGGTCGCAGACCTTCTGTATGAGGCCGATGCGCTCCAGCGCGTAGCGGTAGGCTTGCAGCGCGTCGTTGGTCTCGGTCACGGCGTTCATCACCGTCAGGTTGTAGTTGTCGATGCTGCTCATCACCTGTTCCTTGGCCTCGGCAACGCGGTATTTGCGGGCCAGTCCCTCGAAGATGGTCCAGGTCAGTTGTGGGGCGATGGTGTAGGTGAAGCTGTCCTTGGTGAACAGGTCCTTGACGCGGTGTGCCGAAGTTCCGACGCTGCCGGTCAGCGACAGTGTGGGCAGGAAGTCCTTCTTGGCCACGCCGAGGGCGGCAGCGTACTGTGCCACCTGGTATTCGGCCTGGATGATGTCGGGGCGGCGGCGCAGCAGGTCGGCGGGTACGCCGATCTCGGTCATCACGAAGGGATTGGGCATCTTGCCGGGCTGCTCCAGGAGATACTGCAGACGGTCGGCGTAGCATCCCACCAGCATCGCCAGGGAGTTGAGGGCGGCGGATTCCTGGGCCTTGAGCGACGGCAGGCTGGCCTGTGTGGAGTACAGCACGGACAGCGACTGCGTCACGTCGAGTTTGGAGGCCAGACCGCATTCATGGCGTGCCGTGGTGATGTCGTGTATCTTGGTCTGGGTCTTGATCTGTTCGTCGGCCAGGCGTATCTGGGCCTGTGCCAGCAGCAGGTTGGTGTAGGCTGTGGCTATGTTGGCCGCGAGGGATATCATGGTGGCGTCGTATTCGGCGCGGCTGGCGTTGTAGGCTGCCTTGCCTTCCTTGACTTGCGACGCGATACGGCCGAAGATATCGATCTCCCAGTTGAAATTCAGTCCGAGGTTGAAGTATGATGTGGTTGCGGGATGTCCTAATCCCATCATGTCGCCCGAGGTTCGGTTCTTGGTCCATCCGGCGGAGAGACCCAGTGTGGGATACCATCCGGCCTGAGCGGCCTTCCAGACGTTACGGGCCATCTCGATGCGGTGCAGGGTCATGCGTAGGTTCAGCGAGTTCTCGCCGGCCATGCGGATCAGGCTCACCAGGCGCTCGTCGCCGAAGACGCTCCACCACTGGTCGTCGGCAGGCGCCACTGTGGCCATCTGCGGGACGTAGCTCCACGCAGGCGGCACAGTGTCGTATATTGAGGGGACTTTCGCCCCCGGAGACCCCGCGTAGGCTGGGGTCTCCGGCACGGGAGGTATCTGTGTCACTTGAACCTCCGGTGTGGTCGCGAATGTTACTGTTGCCAGACAGCACGCAGCCGCCAGGACTGTCATTATTCCTTTCATACCCCGATGTGTTTTCATAGTCGATACCGATAATTCGTCCCTGTAGGGATGCACGGCTCGTGCGTCCGGCGGCACGCCTCAATACGGTACCATAACTTTGGAATTATAACAAAAAAATCCCTGCATAATGTTCACTAATGTTAAAGTATGAGCAGAAAGAGGTGAACAGAGGAATTTTAGAACAGTCGTCCGGCTTACTCGTGTGGGGCGCGCAAAGCCGCAAAGGGGTTGTCGGATGATGTGTCGTCAACTCGGCCATCCAGGTGTAGCCGCTCCCGCCAAGAACGCGATGGAATCTATATTCCCGACGCCAAGTACGCCAAGCCATCCGGATGGCTTGGCGATCTCCGCGTCCGAGGTTATCCATAACCCATCGCGAGCTTGGCGCAGGCTGGAAAGCCCATCATCCATTGCAGCTTTATTGAGAACGATGCGGAGCCCTTTGCGTCTTGGCGCGCCACCACACATTGGAAAAATGTAAAAATACGTTATGTTTTAGTCATAAATTGAAATAAATCGGCAAAAACGTCCCCACATATTTGGTAAAGTCAAGAAATATTTATAATTTTGCAACTCGAAAGCCCCGACATACTTCAGGAGAGGTGGGTGAGTGGCTGAAACCACCAGTTTGCTAAACTGACGTAGGAGCAATCCTACCACGAGTTCGAATCTCGTCCTCTCCGCTAAACTACCAAGCGAAACCACTGCAAGTCAACAACTTGCGGCGGTTTTGATTTTATATACATACAAAATTTCGTACAAATTGGCCTATATCTTGTACCACCGCGCTGAGGCTTAAGGTTTGAGGTGCAATTTTTGCACCTCAAATTATCGAACTCTGTAAATTATCGAACTCTGTCGGTTCCAGTTCAAACATAAAGTCAGATGGAAATCTCTTGATGTTTGCCTTGACCGCTCTTTTCAAATATTTCGTTTCTACACCATATAAGCGAGCCAAATCGCTGTCAATCATGACTTGTTGACCGCGAAATTACATGAATTAGAATTTCAATTGGCATCAGGGATGCATTATCGCTGTTGCCAATCGTCTTATCTCCGGATTCTTCCATATAGGGCTCCAATACAACCTATACAAGAGCAAAGTTACAAAAAATAATCGGCAAATCAGCGATTTACGGTGTAATTCATTGACTTGCCGACTGCATTCCATATATTTGGTCAGTAGGCTTTGGCGAGTTCATCGGGGTTCTCCGTAAGCTCTTCAATCTTCAAAAGCTTGGCGATGATGAGCATTTTTGATGAGTGGGTTGTTAATATTGGAAAGATGTTTCCACAAGAAGATAAATCCACTACATAAAAACTCCAGTTGATTATGAAAGACACTGAGAAGACTCCGGCCCAGATCGAGGCCAGAAATGAGAAAATAATAGACCGAAAGCGAAAGGCCAACGTGATTCTGTGGCTCATAATCTTCGTTGCCGGCATAATTGTCGGCATCTGGGGACTCTGCTCGGCCGTAAAGTTCGTGTTCTACCTTGGTCTGGTGGTTGTTGGACTGGGTTTTCTGGCGTTGCTTTACTGTCTGGTGCGCCTTGGATTCCGGCGCCGCAAGTATTTCACGGGCGACGACGGCGATTACGCCTGACACGGAAATAATATCAAGATAAGGGAAGCCGCCGGGAAACCTGTCGTTTCTCGGTGGTGCTGTCATAATAGCTTCAGGGCGATTGCGGCGCAGGCCTCGGCGTCGGCCAGGGCGTGGTGATGGTTCTCCATGTTGAAGCCGCAGGCTGCAGCCGACAGGTGCAGCTGGTGGCTCGGCAGCCTGAGATGCCGGCGTGAGGCGGCAAGAGTGCAGTGAAACCTATAATGCGGATATTCCATCCCGTATGCGTCGAAGACTGCCTTGAGGCATCCCTCGTCGAAGGGACGGTTATGCGCCACGAGCGGCAGTCCCTGTATCAAGGGCTCGATCTGAGCCCAGATCTCGGGAAACCGGGGCTGGCTGTCGGTGTCCTGACGGGTCAGTCCATGTACCTTGGTGGTCCAGAAGGTGTAATAATTGGGAGTGGGCCGGATCAGGCTGTAGAACCTATCGACTATCTCGCCTCCACGCACCACGACAATGCCGACGCTGCACACGCTGGACCGGCAGCCGTTGGCGGTTTCAAAATCTATTGCAACAAAATCCTGCATATCAACATATATAACGCGAGAAAATTCCATATATTTCAATGGTACAGTTATATAAAATAAGTGAAGTTAAGAACCATATACAGTCCGAAATCGTATTAAAATATGAGATAAACAAATAAAGGACTGCTATGAAAACCACCTACGAACCCACAGAAGAAGCTCTGTTTGCACAGGCCAAGAAGTCGCTCCTCGACGATATGCAGGCGCGTGGCCTGGGCGCAATCATCTGGGATATCGCCAGAGCCGGATTCCACCAGATTCCCGAGATAGTCCACGTCTCGGCCAAGGACGGCAAGGAGCGTGTCGCACAGATTGAAGGTCTCTATGCCTACAACGGAGAACTCTTCCTCATCGAGGAGGACCGCGCAACGGTCTCGATAGACAAATTCTACGACCACAACACAGAGGTCAAACCGACGGTAGTAACGCTCCCGGAGACGGTGGCGAAACAATCGCTGGGTAATCCCAACAACGAGAAGGGATTCACGGACCAGGGAACCCTGGAGGAGTGGACCGTAATCGCCGACTGCTACTTCGAAGCCCTGGCCGAGGCCTGACCGCTCTTCCCCAGATCTTCTAAAACTGAAATCAGACCGGATCCTACCAATGCCGGAAGTCAATTTCAAAGCTTCCGGCTTATATTGTGTCAGGCGGTGATGAAGGAGATGTAGGACGGGAAGGTCGGGCCGTCGGGTGCGGGCATGAAATCGGAGGATTCAAGCGCGGCAATCTCGGCAGAGTCGGTGATCTGTTGGCGGATGATGACGTCCAGAAGTCGGCCACGCAGTTCCTTGAGCCGGCCGGCGTTTGGCGTCTTCATCCGGTCCGATCCGTCAACGGTCTTGAAATCGACCTTGTGCACCCTGGCGAAGCGCTTCACGAGTTTCCAGTCTATGCATTTGGATGCGTCGGAAGGCAGCAGGTCGATGATTTCCGAATCTCCCTTGGCCTGCAGATCGCGGACTAACGCGATGGTTACGTCCTTCTTCCAGTATTTCATCAAGGTCTCCCCCATCGGAGCGACATGGCTGTTGAAATCGAACCGGTAGGACTTGATGATGTCCTCCGGGCGCAGCCAGCCGTAGAGCGAGGATAAGATACGGACATTGTCATTAAGGAACCGACGCTGGGCATCATCGTAATCGACCGGATGAAGCTGGCGGAAAACCACGCCGGTAAATGCATTGATAGCGCGAATGCCGAGCGATTTGTTGGGGAATTCGTATATCATATGTTGCAGCGAGGCGGCGAGCCGCATGGTGATTCCTGCCTCGGCGCTCAGCTGCTCCAGACTATGCCCGCGTAGTGAATCCATGATTGCATTGGCGGCCCCGTCGAACAATGGTCGGGACGCCTTGAATTCCTCCGGGGTGATGTCCTGCTGTGCGGTGGACATCGTTTTCGATTCAGCTATCAGTATCATATATGGGTTAACGGCAAAATGGCCTTTGCTTATTGAACGGGTTATTCACAGATATCGTTCATGCAGCGGGAATAAACCAGTCGGGCTGACGGTGTGTTAATAAATTGACCGCCATACGATGCGGCTAACTATAAACTACATGTGACCGAAAATATGCACCGTTGCTGCGTTTCCGCATTACGCCTGCTGGCCATGTCCATGCTGGCAACCATAACTGTCCTTGCCTCGTATGGACAGGAGGAGGATCATGCGCAAGGTGTTAATGGAGATGATTGCTGCGGAAACCGATGCCCTCCGGTGGCGATAAAGAGCAACCTGCTGTACGACGCCGCGCTAACCCCGGATGCGGGTGTGGAAATATCGTTATCAAGACGTGTATCGGTCGGGCTGGAAGGCGTGTATGCCTGGTGGAGCAACGACCGGCGCCATCGTTACTGGCGCGTGCGCGGAGGGTGGATTGATGTTTCATTGTGGTTTGGGTCTTCGGCACGACGGCAGCGTCTCACGGGCCATCATGCCGGAATATACGTCTCGATGCATGACTATGATTTTGAATTCGGTCACAAGGGATGGCAGGCGCGTAACCCGACCTTCGGCGCCGGCTTGACTTATGGATATTCGTTCCGGCTGAACGGGCGTCTCAGTCTGGACCTGTATCTTCGCACCGGGTATGCCGGCGGAAAGGTCACGGAATACGTGCCTCAATGCGGCTCATATACCTGCATCCGGCAGTATCATGGTAATTATTGGGGACTGACCGGGGCCGGAATCTCGCTTGTATGGTTTCCGGGACGTGGTTCCTCAAACAATCCTGCAAGATGAAAGCGTGTCGTACATATGTCTGCATGCTGACGGCGTTGCTCGTCATGGTGTCGGCGATTTCCTGCCGGCACAAGGACATAGAGTGTCCGCGCGGCATGCAGGGAATCCATGTGATGTTTGAGTGGGACCGGAGCGCCAATGCCGATGTGGCGGGAATGACGATCTATTTCTATCCGATTGGGGACAGAGGGGGGATGTGGCGGTTCGACATTGCCGGTCGTGACGGAGGTCAGGTAGAACTTCCCGCAGGACGGTACTGCATGATTGCATGTAACAATGACCTGCCTGGTGTGAAGCTGGAGGACAATGGAAGTCCCTCAATGACCCGTGCGACAGCTGTCCGTCTGTCAGCGCCAGATGTCTACGGTAGTACCGGAATGCTGTACGATGCCGTTGTCCGTGACCTTGAGGTAACGCCGTGCGGCGTGCGGTACGTCACCGAAGCCGGTGCCGTCAAGGAATGCGGAAAAGGCCTGATACGCTGTCATCCCGATTCGCTTGCCACGCAGTACACTGTGGCTCTCCGGAAGGTGAAGGGACTGGAGCGCGTACGTTCGGCCAATGTGATCCTGAAGGGTGTCAGGGATGCGATATATTTGGAGGATGGCCGTCCTTCCGAAGTATGCGCTGCATTATCCATGAGAATGGACCTGGACCGGGTGGATGCCGTTATGTCGGCGCTTGGATGTGGTTTCGCGCCTCGGGAAGCCGCGGATACGCACTATAGCCTGTCCCTGCGTGTGATTCTAAACAATGGCCAGGGGGTGGCACGCGATATACCGTTAACGCCTGAAAACCTGAACAGCATCACGGCGCATAACGTTATAATAACGATAGAAGGAATCGAGATTCCCGACGAAGGATCGCCCGGCGGCATAGGCGGCATTGATGTCGGTGTAGACGGCTGGGATGAAATCGATATAGAGATCGAGCCTTCGATATGAATTCACATTTAACCTTGAATGCCCATATGAATATGAGATTAAACAGACTTATAGTAGGCGCGCTGCCATTGTTGCTTCTCGCCGTGACTTCGTGTTCGGACAATCAGGATGTCACGCCGGTTCGGGACAATACCGACGGTGTCATCCGTTTCGCTGCGTCGACCGAGTTTACAAGGGCCGGTGACATCACTATTAATAATCTGACGGCTTTCAACGTCTATGCCTACACGGGCCCGGCAACCTCGCCCGTTGTGTTCATGAACAATGTCTCGGTCACGAAGACCGATGCCAATACGTGGACATACTCGCCTGTGCAGTACTGGCCGGCCAAGCAGTCAGTGGATTTCTACGCGTTCGCGCCGGCTTCGTGGGTGGGTGCCTCCGGGCCGCTTGAGCCGGTGGCTTACGATGCCTCGCAGGGAACGGAGGATATCATCTATGCAGTCAGTCCAAACCTGACCGGCAATGCCGGCATGGTCAACGCGCAGGTGGTGTTCAATTTCCGGCATGCGCTCTCGAAGCTTACGGTTAAAATGAGCTCGACCAACCCTGAGCTGAAGGTTGTGGTGTCGAATGTGGCTATGGCCAACATCAAGACACGGGGCAATTTCCATTTTCCGTCGGAATCGACCGCGGCTGCGTCGTCGGATGCCACGGTGGGAAACTGGACCGACCAGAACACTCCGCAGACTTATGTTCTGCTTTGGTCGCAGGCGTTGTCAGACCAGCTCACCCTCACGTCCACGCCCACCGTTATCGCAGCTGTGGGCCTGGGACGCGGTGGGAAAATGTTTGTTCTGCCACAGACGTTGACCTACCGCAGTCAGGGATCGGGTAGCGACACCTATATTGCCGTACAATGCTCCATCTACGATGTGAAAAGCGGAGAACGGCTATGGCCCAATGAGAACACTCCTGAGGAGAACCTGATCAACGGCAGCACAACCGGGGATGGTCTGTTGAAATTCTCGCTCGCTACCAACCGGTATAGTCAATGGCATCCCGGCGTGCACTATATCTACAATCTGGTGATAAACTCCAACGAGGAGATGGGAGCCATTGAATTCGGGAATCCAACAATCGATACCTTTATCGACGTGGAGCAGACATATGAATAACCTGCTTCCGCCGGCTGCCAGCGGGCCGCATCCAGGCGCAGGTGCAGGGCGCATATAAAATAGAGCGACTTGACTGATGACGGTCATCAGGCAAGTCGCTCCTTTGTTGTAACAAGCCAATCGTCAGCCATGGCTGGCGAAATTGAAACCAGTCTGTTACTCCCGAAAAATTGTCAATCATGATTGCCGATTTTGGCAATCCATAAATCGCTGTTGTATAACTCACAAATTATGAGTAATTTTGCACATATAACAGCAATGATATGCCTCTGACAAAAGATGAAATAAGGTCGCTGTTGGGCGACATTGAGAATGAGCGTGTGGAGCGTACATTATCCACTGACAACACCAAGAAAATGTCGGAGGCGATATGCTCGTTTGCCAATGACATCCGCAACACGAAGAAACCGGACTATTTTATGATTGGTGCCGATGATAACGGAAATCTTGATGGGCAGACATTCACTGATGAGCAGTTGCGTTCATACGCGGGACTCCGCAATTCCGGGACAATTCTCCCTCCGCCGGCAATGATGGTTTATAAGGAGTCTTTCCCTGAAGGAGAAATTGCCGTCATCGAAATTCAGCCGAGCGAAGATACTCCCGTCAGGTACAAGGGTGTGATTTGGATTAGAATCGGTGCCAGAAAAGCTGAGGCAAATACGGAAGAGGAACGAATCTTGACTGAGAAGGGACAGGTGCATAGTTCTTCTTTCGATGGTCGTCCGTGCCGTGAGGCCACGATTGATGACATTGACGTGGAACTGTTCAAGAATGAGTATCTGCCAAAAGCCGTTTCGCCCGCAACTTTAGCTAAGGATAAACGCATGCCAATTCAGCAGATGGCATCATTGCGCCTATTCGACACTCGTTTTAATTGCCCCACCTATGCCGGAATCCTATTGCTGGGTCACGACCCACAGTATTTCATTCCGGGAGCATACATCCAGTATGTTAAGTTTGCCGGGACAACTCGCGCCACTAAGGTGTTGAAGGAAAACCGTTTCAAGGGCAATCTTATTACTATGCTTAAAGAGTTGGAATATTTTATCAAATATTCTATCGAGAACAAGCGGCCGGAGTTTGTCAGTATTCTCCGCGAAGAGCCTCGCATCAACTATCCATGGGAGGCGATACGCGAGCTTGCCATGAATGCCGTGATGCATAGAGCATATAACGGAAACAACTCCCCTATAAAGTTTTACGAATACAGCGACCGCATCGAGATTGACAATCCCGGCAATCTGTATGGTAAAGTAAATCTGGAGAACTTTCCGAATGAGACCGACTACCGCAATCCAAACATTGCCGAGATAATGCTGAATCTCGGTTATGTCAACCGTTTCGGTAGCGGTGTCAATACAGTCTCAACCCTTCTTGAAGAGAACAAGAGTAACCCTGCTGAATTCTTGCTTGGCGATTACACGACTTTCAAGGTGGTTGTTCAGAATGCCGATGTCATAGAAAGTGGCACCAACGTCATAGAAAAAACGCCTCATGTCATAGTAAATGTTACAGAGAATGGCACCAATAATAATGGGGCTGACACCAATAGAGGCACCAATGAGAGCACAGATGGCACCAATATTAATGGTGTTGGCACCAATAGTGGCACCAATAATGATGCTCAGCGGAAAGCAGCTATAATAGAGATGATGAGGCATAATAAACGTGTCAGTGTCACACAAATATCCAGAACCTTGAATATTCCTCGCAGAACTCTATTTAGAATCATTGATACATTGAAGTCTGAAAACATAATTAAACGTGTCGGTGATTTAAAATCCGGTACTTGGGAAGTCATTGAGTAAGTTGCGAAATCATTCCATGAATGAAACTGTGTCTGACGAGCTGAAAAGATTGCGGGCCGAAAATGCCCGACTTCGGGCATTGCTGTCTCAACATGGAATTACTATTGATGAGCCAGCGCCTCCAATTCCACAGAAGCTGTCGTTGTCACTTGAGGAGAAGGTGGATCTGTTTCGCAACTTGTTTCAAGGGCGCGAGGATGTGTTTGCTCGGCGATGGTTCAGTCCAACAACAGGCAAGAGCGGCTATCAGCCTGTATGCAGTCGGGAATGGAATCGGGAATTTTGCGACAAAAAGAAATTCAAATGCACGGAGTGTCCCAACCGCGTATTTCAGCCTTTGGGATATGATGATATTTACCGTCACCTCGAAGGTAAGGATCCAAACGGCCGCGATGTGGTTGGAGTATATGCCATTTTCGGCACAAGCCGAAATCACGGTGCATGGATTAAGGGAAAAGTGTTAAATTTGCGTTATGAAAACCAGTGATGCATTTTGGCAGTTTTTACCTGAAGGGTTAGATGAGTTGTTTGAGATGGTCAGGTTTGAGAAGACAGATCAGTCATACGACATCTGGCTTGACGAGAAGA
>DXXK01000050.1 GCA_019416425.1 Bacteroidales bacterium | reverse complement strand
CTTCACGATTACCTTGAAGGTCTTGCCGCCCTGACGGACAACATAGATGCCGGGGGTCAGGCTGTCACCGGCCACGCGCACGCCGTTCAGGTCGTAGTAGACGGCCTCGGCAGCGTTGTCGATGGAGATGCCGTTGACGCCGGACTCATCGGCGTTGCCGTTGCATACCAGACGGAAGTCGTTGAACGAGAACCAGTGCTTGTCCGAGTCACCGACATTGATGCGTACACCGAATGGTACCGATACGTTCTCCCCGGCCTTGGCCGTGGTGAACTGCAGGCCGGTCAGAGCCCAGCCGCGGCCCAGCGTATTGTCCTGGTTGCCCGCTGCGGGAAGTGCCTTGGAGGCCTGGCCGGCATACAGCTCGAATGTCTGACCCTCGAGCTGCGACGAGCGGGCTGCCAGCACCAGTGTGTACTTCTTGTCCGGCTGCAGGGATATGGTCTGCGTCATGTCGACGGTCCAGTTCTTGTCACCCCAGTTGTCGGTGTCGAAGTACTCGGTGAACATGTTCCATACTTCAGGAGCCTCGTTGTTCATCATGCGGACCTTGCCGTTGCCGTTCTTGGTCCATACTCCGGGCAGCTGGCCGTCCTCGGGCATCATGCCGCCTTCGATCTCGATGACGGTGCCCTCGCCGGCAACCTGGCCGATGATGGCCTCGCGTACGGCGTACTCAAGGGTAGCGGCGGCCTCCAGGGCGTCGGCGGCGCTCTGCGGGGTGAAAGCCATTCCGGCCTCAACCTCGGTCAGGTAGGACTGCGCGGCATCCTTGTACAGATTCTTGACGGCGTCGGTCTCGGCTTTGGCCTTCAGGTCGACGTAGGCGTCGTAGGCGGGAGCTGCGGCCTTGAAGGCGTTGATGGCGGCCTTAAGCGCCTGGGTGGCGGCGGGATAGTCCGTGACCTGGTCAACAGGGACGCAGGCGTCGGTCAGCGCGGTGCGCTCGGTGCCCGTCACGTTGGCGTACTCCTCGTTGGCCAGCAGCGCCTGTGCCTCCGCCAGAGTGGCCTTGTACTCGTTCTGCTCTACGGGATCCTCCTTGACAAGGATGAAATTGTTGAACGAGAACCAGCTGTGCGCATGGTCGGGCACGGCGATGTCGATACCCATCAGCACTGGCACCTTGGTCTCCTCGGGATTGTTGCCGGGGGCGACGGTGAAGTTCACCTTGCTGAAGGCCCAGCCGCGGCCCAGCGAGTTGCCTGAGTTGCCGGCGGCGGGCAGGTCCACGTACTTGGTGCCGGCGAAGAGGCGGAAGGTCTTCTCCTGGTCGTCACTGCGGGCGGCCACAGCCAGTGTATAGTTGCCCGGCTCAAGCTGCATCTCCTGCTGCATCAGCACGCTCCAGTTGGAGGTTCCCCATTCGTTGGTGTCGTAGTAGTTTGTGAACAGCTCCCAAACGTCGGGATACTCGTTGTTCATACGGCGGACGGAGTTTGCGTCCTTGGTGCCGTACTTGACTATATCCCAGCAGTCGGGCACGACGCCGTCGGCAGGCATCATGGCGCCGGGGAAGTCAATCTTGAGGCCCGGGCCGGTGAGTGCGCCCAGGATGGCTGCGGTCACGGAGTCCTTGATCGCAGGGATGGCGGCCACGGCCTCGGCGCCTGTGGCGGGAGCCACGCCGAGCGCGGTGTTGATGGCTGCGATCAGCGTCGAGGAGGCGCCTTCATACAGGGCCTTGACGGCATCGCTCTGGGCCTTGGCCTTGATGGCGGCGAACTGGTCGTAGTCGCCCTTGGCGTTACGGAAGGTGTTCATGGCGTTGTTCAGCGCCTTGTAGGCCGCGGGGATGTCGGCGGGCGTCTCGGTGGCGTTGGCCAGGTCGCTCAGGGCGGTGCGTTCGCTGCCGGTCACGTTGACGTAGTCGGCGTTTGCCAGCAGGGCCTTGGCCTCGGTCTGCAATGCCTTGTAGTCATCGGCGGTGACCACCACCTCGCCGTTGTCGACCAGCATGTACTGGCTTGTGGCTATGATCAGGTTGCCGGGTTTGTTGGGCGATTTCAGCGCGCCGAAGAATACGTAGTATTCGCCGCTCGCGGTTGCCGTGAAGTCATAGCTGATGGGACAGCCCTGGGCAGTAGGATAGTTTATGTTGCTACCCGTAGCATAAGCCTGAGGGTCGATGGGGAAATCCTGCACAGGTGTGTTCTTGGAGTTGTTGATGGGAGCGGCGCAGGCTCCTACCTTGAGCGATGTCTGCTTGCCGTCGTTTACCCAGGCCTGGAGAGTCAGTGAGTAGCTGTGGTTCTCGATGGCGGTGAATTTGTAGCCGTAGTACCAGCAGGGAGTCTGGTCGTTCCAGCGGAGGAACAGGACGCCGATGGGGCCGGAGCCGTTCATCGCGCCGGTGGCGTTGCGGTACTGCCAGCCGGCGCCGGCGCCGGTCTGGTCACCCTGGAAGTTGTAGGCCACCCAGTTGGTCTCGGTGCCTCCCTCGCCGGGGTATTTGTTGACGGTGCCGTTGGCCCAGTCGGCCATCAGGTTGACCGGTGTCTCCTCGGCATACATGCCGGTGGACACAGCGGCGACAGCGAGCGTCGCCAATACGTAGCGTAATTTCATTTGCAGCTATATGTTAGGTTTGTATTAGGTTAGTCCAAATCAGGTTTTGGCCAGGTTTTAAGGTCAGTTCGGTTAACTGCGCAAAATTAGTAAATTTCCCCAAATCCTGCAACTCTCCGCCGCCACATTTTTTATAAAAGAAGACCCCCGGCGGAAAGGGTAGGTTCCACCGGGGGGGGTCACGCGGGTAATCAATATTGTCAGTCCTTAAAAGTATTATGAATGTTAGTCCTGAAGTATTATGAGTAACGTCTGAAAGCGAGTTGTTAGCAAATTTTCACAGTGCAAAATTACATCAAATACGGCAGAAACGGGCATAGAAAATCGTCCCAAACAGTGGGTAAATCGTTCACCGCGCAAATCCCCTGCCATTTCGCCTAAAACCCGCCGCGTCAGGCAATGAGTCCATATAGTAGCGCGTCACTCCGTGCCGCGCAAAAAGACTATTGAAAATTTCATAAGGACTTTGGTCCGTGTTAATGCGCGGCACGGAGTGACGCGCTACTATTCCACACTACTACCAAAAAAGGTGCGGAGCCCGGGGCTTCGCACCTTCTGTATGGGGTTTATGGGGTTTGTCTTACTTCACCAGGATCTTCTCGGCCTTGGCACCACGACGTACTACATATACACCGGGAGTCAGGTCATTGCCGTCAACACGAACACCTTCAAGCGTGAAATACTCTGCCTCGGCAGCCTCGACACCAATCACTGCTACACCAGACTGGATGTCGAAATTTACAACCTTCTCAGCACCCTTCATGCCGTTGTAGAAAGGATAGTAAGTCAGCTTACCAGCCTTATCAACAGTGAAAGCAGCATTATACTGGGTGTAGCCCTCATGCTCGTCACCCTCGGCAAGTGCATTCTCACCCTCGGGAGTCTGTGCAGCGGATTCCTCAAACTTGTAGTAGATAGCAAACGGACTAGCGGTTATAAAAGTAACGGTCTTTGATTCACTACCGCTTACGGTTTCGTCATTATTAACAACACCGTCAATCAGCAGATGACCTTCCTCAAGCTCGGGAGCAGCAAACTGGAACACCTGGGTCTTAACCTTGGAGTTAACGCCGTCTACCGTCTCAAACATGTAGAGAGTACCGTTCTCCGTGAAATTGCGTGTGGCAAGAGGAGCATACAGCTGGATGCTACTGTTACCGTCCTTAACGAAGATATACTTCACATCAGCGTTTTCAGCAGGTGTTACGGATGCACCACCGCGATAGATTTCCTCAACAATGTATCCATCTACATTTGCATTCTCAACCTCATGGAGAGTAGTCTTGCTGTTATCAACCAATTTGAATACCATATCCTTCACACGCCATAGAGCACGGCTACCTACAAAAGACAGATAATGTGTACCAGCTTCGGCGAAGAACTTCATGGACGCGGTATAGAATTCGGTATGGTTACCTTCAGAATCCAGATAATATACCTGTGTGTCATTATACCGATAACCAGGCTGAGTTGTCAACGCCACCTGCAATTTATTAACTGCACCTACATGAGAATTAGCATTACTTCCTTCTGTAGGATTCCAACTACCATTCTGAGTGTATGAAAGAGAGAACTCATAGATTCCGGTTTCGGGAATATCTATAGGATATGTGAAGTAACGGTCAAAATCACCGCCATCCCAACGTACAAAGTACTGATACGGAGTTCCAGTACCACTCATTGATCCTGACTCATCGCGGAGTTGCCCATCATTCTCTGCACGCAGTTCACCATTACGTCTGTATCCCTTCCAGTTTACAGGAGCATTAAGGCTTTCACCTTCCAATGCGTTATACATAAGGTTATCGCCGCTCTTCAGCAAAACAATATTAACGTTGGCTTCGGTAGCCGCACCATAGTTTACAGCTACATTCTTGGTATAATATCCATTCAGACTGATTTCAGCGACAACGTTCTCAATTTCATCGCTTGTCAGATCGATAGTTGCCTTACCTTCCGCATTTGTCGTTGCGGTCTTTTCTCCTACCTTAACAGAAGCACCCTCTACAGCTACACCGTCTATATCAGTAACTGTAACATTAAGAGGCATGGTTATGGCTGCGGGAGCGCCAAGATAATACAGACGGAAATTATCAACGGTCACATAGTTTCCTGTGGGATCCTGACCCTTATAGCCAATCTCAATAGCGGAGTTATCCTGATATACATCGAACAGTACCTCATAAAGATCAGCATTCTTTACAGATGTCTGATTTTCGCCAGCATAAATCCAAATACCAGTAGGATCTGCAGGTTGATTCTGCTCCTGAAGATTCTGACCAACGGCTGTCAGCTTATATGAACCCTTGTTAAGAGTTATCGTTTGACGAACACCGAGAGACCCTGTCAAATGAGCGGTCCCATTATTTCCACCCGTCCATTTCTCAACATACACAGGTCCATCTTTCAAACCAAATGAATTGTTAGCCTGTTTAACCATGCTGTTATTTGTCCATCCGAAAAAGCCATCGCTTTCATCAAAACTGTGATTCTTGATGAAACAGGTAACTTCTACTGGATTATCAGATGATGCATTTGAATAATCCAACTTTGTTACAGACAGGTTACTGATAGGAAGATGCTGGGTTTGTCCGCCGCTATAATTCACTCTATTAAAAGTAACATACATACTTTCCTCTACAACATCTCCAGTGGTAAAGATATATTGTGCGTTCAGCCAGCCATTCTGATAGTTTGGATAATGAATCTCATTATAATATTGTGTTCCACTATTCGCCGCTGATGTATTCACACCGAAATTAACCTGCTTGTTGTTACCGTCATTTCCATGTTTATAGAAATCAACAGATACAACATATGAAGTATTAGGCTCAAGTCCTGTGATAGGATATGCGAAATGATGGGCATTTGAATTCTGGAAGTGCAGGAATAAGCCCCCATTACGTCCGTTACAATCGCTTTGGAATCGAGTAGTATACGATGAATCAAATGTTCCTATGCTCTTAATACCATCTGTTGTTCCGTCAGCATTGAGTATTACCCAACCGAAATCGGCAGGTGTCTTATCTCCATCGTTCGGATTGCCATAGTTATTCCACCCGGCAACCAGGTTTACCTGCTCTCCCGCGGTACCGCCGGTATCGTCAGCTGCGTAGCCGCCGAATGACATCGCCGCAACCGCGAGGGCCGCTAATGCGTAATGTAGTTTCATGTTTTTGTTTGGTTTAGTTTTTGTTTGGTTTAGTTTTTGGTTAGTTGTTTTGGTATTTTTGTTTTGGTTAGTTAGCTTATTGTTCTCTACTCGGATTAAAGGTGGTATTGGCACAAGTCTGAGTATCGATTCTTAAGGTCGGTCAGTTCAGGCCGTCAAGTCATGGCCCTGAATTGACGAATGCAAAATTATAAGTAATTTTTCTAATTTTTAAACAGAATTTTAGAATTTTGCGCGGATAAAACGCGCAAACAACGCTTTTTGATTAATTCACCCACGCTATCCAATGCGCAATGCGCGATTGGAATGAAGAATTAAAAATGCATAAGTTAATGCGCAATGCGCAACGCCCAATGCATAATGAGCTACGCAATAGGGGGGAGAACATAAGGACATAACCCCGAAGGGCTCGATGGAGGCATAGCCGTAATAAAAGTTTCATGAAAGCTATGCAACATAAATCACATCGAGCCAAACAGGAATTTCCACAGAGGAAGGATTTCAATCCTTACGCCGTCCTTCTCAATTACTGCATCGTCGCCGTAAGTTACAATAATATTCCTACGGCATGACAGGCGAGACTGCACCTTGACCAACGCCCTGGTCTCACGCTCAAACGCAGAATCTCAGGCTTAATCATATTTCATTTTGTTTTGCACACAGGACAAAATTACATATTTTTTTGTCTTATATACAAGACAAAATATTACTTTATTATCACCTTACGTCAAAAAAACAAGCGCGACTTTCGCCGCGCTTGTTGTATCGCATCTTATATAATGTGTAATATCTGCTATGTGTTGCCGCAGGTGGAATCACTTATGGGAGTCGAGGTAGCGGACGTACTCGCAGGCGGCCAGCAGCCATGCGCCGGTACCGAAGTTGGCCGTGCTGTTAACGTCGACCACCTGGCCGGGGATGGCCTTCTCGCCGATGGGCTGCACGTAACCGATGCTGCCGTCAGGCTGCATCGCCGTGCCGTACAGGTAATTCCAGCCTTTCTTGGCCGCCTCCAGATACTTCGGATCCTTCAGGATGCCGTTGTTCACACCCCACAGCAGACCATAAGTGAAGAAGGCGGTACCCGATGTCTCCTGGCCGGGAGCATGCTCCGGATCCAGCATGGAGCGTGTCCACCAGCCCTCCGGACGCTGGGAGGCTACAACCGCGTCGGCCAGACGGACATACTTGTCCTCAAAGAACCTGCGGTGTTCCCAGCTGGCGGGTACGTCGGCCAGCACCTTGGCCAGACCGGCCAGCACCCAGCCGTCGCCGCGTGCCCAGAAATCCTTCATGCCGTTGGCGCTCTTATGCTTCGGATAGACATACTTGCCGTCGCGGAAGTAGAGGCCCGTCTCTTTGTCCAGCATGATACTGTCGCTGACCAGGATATAGTCGTAAAGCTTGTCAAGATACTTGGTGTTGCCGGTGATGTTGTAGAGCTTGGTCATGACAGGCATCACCATATACAGGCCGTCGGCCCACCACCAGTAATCGTTCTGCGGGGTGGACATCTCGTACTCCATCACCTCCTGGGCACGCTTGATGTATTCGGGATTGTGCTCCAGATTGTAGAAGTCGGCATAGGTCTGGAAGCAGATCTGCCAGTCGCCGAACAGGACATGGTCGTCGGTCTCGCCGTAGTTGTACTTCCACTTGCTGCGGTCGGTACCCTTGGCACCCTGCCATTTGTTGTGCTCGGCCCACTTGCGCGAGTATTCCAGGTAATCCTTCTTGCCGGTAAGCTTGTAGGCCTCCATGTTGCCGGTGTGGTAGGCGGCGTTGTCCCAGAAGGAGCGCACCTCCGGTTTGTTGACTGTCTGCCAGTGTGTGTTTACCTTGTCGATTGCCTTGCGGACCTCCTGGGCTTCCTGCCGGGGCGAGGCGGCCGACGCGCCCAGGGCCGTCACGGCCAGCAGCGCCAGCGCTGCATGCTTAAGTTTCATCATGTTCATGTATTAGGTTTAGTATTATATTTGATTCTGTCGGAATGCAAATTTAGGAATAAAATTCGACATATAAGGGGTTAATTCGGGCAAATTGCAGAATACATTCATGCATTATGGCCGATTTGATGACGATTTGGGCCATTTCTTAACTTTCCTGAATGATTTTTTCTTATTTTTGACCGATTAAAGCTGTACATTTTGCCGCAAATTCCGTAATTTTGCATCATACTTGCAAAATTGCATATAACCTAAAAATCATGATACGAGAAATACTGACATCAGCGATTCTGGCGACGCTGCCCTTCGGCATGCAAGCCGCCAAGAGCGTCAAGGTGACGCTGGACCGTCCGGCGGACGGCGAGACCGTCGAGATTCCGGTCTCCCAGCTGTCGCAACGGCTCAAAGGCACCAACTACTACGTGACCGACGACACCGGACATGAAATCCCTTCGCAGCTGACCTACGACTCACTATTAGTGTTCACCGCCGGCAACACGCTGAACTACGAGGTCAAGACCGACCGCAAGCCCCACACCTACCCCACCGTCTGCACCGGCCGCATATACCCAAACCGCGCCGATGACGTGGCCTGGGAAAACAACGTGACGGGTTACCGCGTCTACGGTCCCGCCACACAGCGCCGGGGCGAGCGCGCCTTCGGCTATGACATATTCCTGAAGCACCCGACGTACGAGCCCATCGTGGAGTCGCTCTACGACGCGCAATGCTCGGGCCAGAACTGGCGCAAGGTGGACTCGCTCAAGAAGATCGACCCGAAACTGGCCAAGGAGTTTGAGAACAGCTTCACCTACCATCTGGACCACGGCAAGGGGATGGACTGCTACGCCGTGGGTCCGACCTGCGGCGACGGCATGGCCACGCTGGTACGAGGCGACTCGCTCTGCTTCGCGTGGTGCTACGACAAGGCCGAAGTGCTGGAGAACGGTCCAGTCCGCTTCACCGTCCGGCTACGGTTCGCGCCGCGTAAGGTAGAGGGACTGGGCGACGCAATCACCGAGACCCGTGTCATCAGCCTGGACCGCGAGAGCCATCTGAACCGCTGCACCGTCAACTACGACGGCCTGGAAGGTCCGACACGCCTGGCCTCCGGTATACCCTTGCGCGACCAGTCGCCGGCGTTCGTCAGCGAAAATACCGGCATCATCGCATACTGCGACCCCACGCAGGGTCCCGACAACGGCAAGGCGATGCTGGGCGTCATCTTCCCGCAGGGCTTCGAGAAGACCCTGGCCGGCAGCGGCCACGTCCTGGGATACACCACCGTGGAGCCGGGAAAGCCTCTGACCTACTGGTGGGGTTTCGCCTGGGACCGCGCAGACATTCCTACCTATGAAGGCTGGCAGCAGTACCTCGAGGACTACCGCAAGGCACTGATCAACCCCGCGAAAGTGACTTTGAAATAAAACCAATATAAACCATACAATATGAGACTTTTCAGAAGTGGAGTTATTCTGGGCCTGGCAGCCCTGCTGGCGGGAGGACTGTCGGCAGGCGCGGCCCGGAAGGCACCGGCCGCTCAGACCGAGCCACCGTTGGTTCAGGGCGAGAAGTGGCTTGACACGGACGGCAACCGCCTGAATGCCCACGGCGCAGGCATGCTGTACCACAACGGCACGTACTACCTGTACGGCGAGTATAAATTAGGCAAGACCGTGCTGCCCGACTGGGCCACGTGGGAGTGCTACCGCACGGATGTGACGGGCGTGAGCTGCTACTCCAGCAAGGACCTGCGCAACTGGAAGTTCGAGGGCGTGGTCCTGCCCGCCGAGGAGGACCCCAGCAGCGACCTGCACAAGTCGAAGGTCCTGGAGCGTCCCAAGGTGGTCTACAACCCCAAGACGGGCAAGTTCGTGATGTGGGCACACGTAGAGAGCGCAGACTACAGCAAGGCCGCCGCCGGCGTTGCCGTGGCCGACTCCCCCGTCGGACCCTTCAGGTACTTAGGCTCGTTCCGCCCCAACAACGCCATGAGCCGTGACCAGACGGTATTCGTTGACGATGACGGCAAGGCATACCAGTTCGCCTCGTCGGAGAACAACCAGACCATGTACATCAACGAGCTGACCGACGACTATCTGCGTCCCACGGGCAGGTTCACCCGCGTATTCATAGGTGACGCGCGCGAGGCTCCCGCGGTGTTCAAGCGCAACGGCAGGTACTACGTGCTGTCGTCGGGCTGCACCGGCTGGGACCCCAACCACGCGCAGGTGGCCGTGGCCGACAGCATCATGGGCCCCTGGGCCGTATTGGGCGACCCCTGCACCGGTCCGGACGCCGACAAGACCTTCTACGCCCAGAGCACCTACGTGCAGCCCGTCGCGGGCAAGGAAGACTGCTACCTGGCCATGTTCGACCGCTGGAACAAGAAGGACCTGGAGGACTCGCGCTATGTGTGGCTTCCCATCAAATGGGAGGGCGACAAGCCTGTCATTCCATGGGAGGAGACCGTCAGCGTGGCGCAGTACCCCGACAAGGGTCGCTTCGAGGCCGGCGACGGCACGTTCCTGCTGAACGGCGAGCCCTTCGTGGTGAAGGCCGCCGAGCTGCACTATCCCCGCATCCCCAAGGAGTACTGGGACCACCGCATCAAGATGTCGAAGGCCCTGGGCATGAACACCATCTGTCTGTACACCTTCTGGAACGCGCATGAGCCCAAGCCCGACCAGTTCGACTTCAAGGGCCAGAACGACCTGCGCGAGTTCATCAAGCTGTGCCAGGCCAACGACATGAAGGTGATCCTGCGTCCCGGTCCGTACGTATGCGCGGAGTGGGAGATGGGCGGCCTCCCCTGGTGGCTGCTGAAGAAGAAGGACATCCGTCTGCGCGAGAACGACCCCTACTTCCTGGAGCGCGTCGACAAGTTCCAGAAGGCCGTGGCCGAGCAGGTGGGCGACCTGACCATCGCCAACGGCGGTCCCATCATAATGGTGCAGGTGGAGAACGAGTACGGCTCGTACGGCATCGACAAGCCCTACGTGGCCAACATCCGCGACATGCTGCGCAAGAACTTCGGCAACGACGTGACGCTGTTCCAGTGCGACTGGTCGTCGAACTTCCTGAACAACGGTCTGGACGACCTGGTCTGGACCATGAACTTCGGTACGGGCGCCAACATCGACCAGCAGTTCGCCAAGCTTAAGGAGGTACGTCCCGACTCGCCGCTGATGTGCTCGGAGTTCTGGAGCGGCTGGTTCGACAAGTGGGGCGCCAACCACGAGACGCGTCCGGCCAAGGACATGATTGAAGGCATCGACGAGATGCTGAGCAAGGACATCAGCTTCAGCCTCTACATGACCCACGGAGGCACCAGCTTCGGTCACTGGGCGGGCGCCAACTCCCCCGGCTTCGCTCCGGACGTGACCAGCTACGACTACGACGCCCCCATCAACGAGCAGGGCGCGGCGACACCCAAGTACCATGCGCTGCGTGAGGCTATGGCCAAGTACACCCCCGGCAAGCAGGCTCCCATGCCCAAGGCCATCCCCACCATCGCCATACCCGAGTTCGGGCTGACCCAGGTTGCTCCACTGTTCAGCAACCTCCCCAAGGGCAAGCAGGACGCCGACATCAAGACCATGGAGGAATACGACCAGGGCTACGGCTCCATCATGTACCGCACCACGCTGCCCGCCGTTCCGGAGGGCTCCGTGCTGACCGTCAACGACGCGCACGACTACGCGCAGGTATTCATCGACGGCAACTACATCGGCAAGCTGGACCGCCGCATGGGCGAGAAGGAACTGATGCTGCCCGCATGCAAGAAGGGCGCCGTGATGGACATCCTGGTGGAGGCCATGGGCCGTATCAACTTCGGACGCGCCATCAAGGACTTCAAGGGCATCACCGACAAGGTGACCATCACCGAGCAGCGCGACGGCCGCGACTACGTCTGCGACCTGAAGGACTGGACGGTCTACACCCTGCCCGACGAGCTGGAGTTCTACGAGAACATGATCGCCAACGGCGTGAACCCGCTGCCTGCCTACGCTCCCGGCGAGCGCATGCCCATCGGCGTGTACAAGGGCACCTTCAAGGTCAGCAAGCCCGGCGACACATTCCTGAACATGGAGCAGTTCGGCAAGGGTCTGGTCTACGTGAACGGCCACGCTCTGGGCCGCTTCTGGGAGATCGGCCCGCAGCAGACGCTGTATCTGCCCGGCCCGTGGCTTAAGAAGGGTGACAACGAGATCGTGGTGTTCGACGTAGTTGGTCCGAAGGTCGCCAAGGCCGAGGGCCTTAAGACCCCCATCTGGGACAAGCTGCCCTACAAGAACCGCAAGTCCAACGGCACGGCTCCGAGACTTGAGGAGATGACACCGGTGCTGACGGCCGAGTTCGAGAAGGGCAACGGCTGGAAGCAGGCCGACTTCGGCAAGGCCGTGAAGGGCCGCTACCTGATCCTTGAGGCCGTCGACGGCTGGAACGGCGGCGACGAGGCAAGCATCGCCGAGCTGTACGTCCTGGACAACAAGGGCGAACGTCTGCCGCGCGAGGGCTGGGTCGCCGACTACGTCAGCAGCGAGAACACCGAGGGCGTGAACCGCACAGGCGACAAGATCTTCGACCTGCAGGAATCCACCTACTGGCAGTCCAAGCCGGGCGTGAAGTTTCCGCACGTGGTTGTGATCGACCTGGGCCGTCCCGTCAGCGCCACCGCCATCCAGTACCTGCCGCGCATGGAAACGGGCGCACCCGGATCCATCCGCAAGTTCAAGGTATACATGAAGTAAGAATCCCGAGCAAAAATAAAGGCGGCACGAATTCGTGCCGCCTTTATTTTTTGCTCCGGAATTTATTTTTCCTCTTCCTTCTCTTCCTCCTCGGCGAACCTGGTCATGCCTGATGCGATCAGGAGATTGTACCACTTGAACAGCTTCTTGATGTCGTTGTCGCGAACGCGGTCGCGGTCGTAGTCCTCGACGATCTCGCCGAAGGTGTTGTGCAGCGCGGCGCTGTCCATTGCCTTCACGTCGACGGACTTGCCCTCGAAACGGGCATAGACCTTGTCCAGTATGTCACCAAGCGGGGTGTCGCCGCTCTCGGTGTACATGGAGATGTCGCCCAGCGACACCACTTGGTCGCGGCCCAGCACCGGCAGACGGCGCTGGGTGTCGATGTCCTCGACTATCAGGGAGCCTCGTCCCTGGCTCAATATACGATACAGACCCGGCTTGCCGGTGATCGAGATGATTTTCTTCAACATAATTTATTAAATGTGTGTTAGGGTTTGATTCAATAGATAGTCCAGCTGCGGGAGCAGCTGCGAGTCATCGGTGTTGTTGATCTCCGAACGGACCGGAATCTTCAGGAAACCGAGCAGCCGCGACGAAGGGAGTTCCCGGAGCAGATCCGCCTCATGACGCTGAGCGTCGATTCGGCTACGCGCCTGGACCTCGGTCAGGCCGTTGCGGATCCGTATACGGGCCATCCGGACATCAACCGGAGCGGTGACCACCCACACCTCACGGCACATCATGGCCAAGCCGGAAGTACAGAGTATGGCTGACTCTACGAACAACAGCGGCTCGGCGGCATGCCGGTCCTGCCAGCGGCGAACATCGTCACGCACCAGACCGTGGACCAGCGCATCAAGCCATGCCCGCTCGGAATCGTCGCCGAAGACATACTCGGCCACGCGGCGTCGGTCCAGACGCCCGCAGGCATCGTAGATGTCCTCGCCCCAGCGGTCCTTAAGCCGGCGGCATACGTCCTCCGAACCATCCATCAGCCGCCTCGCCTCGAGGTCGCAGTCATATACAGGACAGCCGCGAATACGGAGTATCCGCGACACGACACTCTTGCCGGAGCCGATGCCTCCGGTCAGTCCGATAAGCCGCCTCATCTCCGCACCAATGTATATTCCACACTGTCGGCCATCACCGTCGGAGTGATGACACCCTCGGGCACCTGCCCGATCTCAACCGGAAGCTTGTTGCCCGTAGTGCTCCGCGTATAGGTATAGTCCACATAGACCGTGATGGGAACGTCAGCGTCGTTGAACATGCTCATAGGCACATAGTAGGACACCGGAACACGGTTGGGGAACAGCAGCAGGCTTTCCCCAGCAGGGACCCCGCGCGCCTCGATCACGGCGTAGCCCTCCTTGTGCACCAGCGGCTCCACGTTGACCTGCACGCCGATCATGTCCGGCTTGATGCGGACACCGCGTACCTTCTGCAACGGCACCTCGAATATCTGGGACTTCTCCAGATCGCGTCGAGTCAGCAGCTCGGTGCACACCTGATGGACGGAATCCACCTCAGGACCGTAGCTGTAGATGCGGACACCGCGCTGCATGGGCACAGGCGCGCCGGCGATGATGTTGCCGGACGAAGCCGTCACGTCGGCACGGACCACGACGGGTACGCGCTTGCCCGGCAGCTCGGTATAGTAACAGCGTACGGAGTCCACGGAAACCGATATGATCTGGATGCCGTTGCCGAACGAGGACTTGAGCGCTGCGGTCACGTCGTTGCGGCCCATGCGGAAGATGCCGCTGTTGGCGTAGTCCATGAAGTTGACGTTCATCACGGGACGTTTCACGATACCGCTGCGCATCAGGGTGGTGCCCTTGTCACGCAGGGTGACGTGGATATTGACAGGAGGATCGTTGATGAACGTCACCGAATCGGGGACATTCTCCAGATTGAACCTGACGTTGAATGTCTTGGTCACGCTGTCGTTCAGTGCCAGTATGAACCAGAACAATGCCGAGACAACGACAAAAACCAGAAAGACGAGCACATTACGCGACGCGGCGGAGTTTCGTATACTCTGCCAGTTCACCTTGAATCTGCCCATCCTCACGGCCATTGCGGTCAGGTGTTAGGTATCAAATACGGATTGCCGGACAGTCAATCCTTGTCAGCGACATCCACAGCCTCGGGCTGATTGTCGTCGGCCTTCTTGTCCTCAAGCTTGTCAGCCTTCTTCTCGCCTTTCTCCTTCTTATCGCCCTTCTCGTTCTTATAGTTCTTGACTGGCTCGGAGGGATCGGGGTACACGCTGGTCTTGTCGACGCGAATCGTCACGCCGGTGGCAACTTCCAGCATGATGGTCTCGCCGCGGACGTCGCGGATGCGGCCATGTATGCCGCCGGCAGTCACTACGCGGTCGCCGTTCTTCATGGCGTCGCGCTGGCGCTTGATCTCCTTCTGCTTCTTGTTCTGAGGACGGATCATCAGGAAGTAGAAGATTGCGATCATAGCCACGATCATGATGATTCCGCTCATGCTTGAGCCTCCGCCTGCAGCGGCCTGGGCCAATACTGTTGTTGGTGTCATAGTCTTATTTGGGATTATTGATTTATCGGGTTGAATCGGGATTTATAGGAATTAATCTTGGTTAATCGGGATTTGGATTTATTTCTTCAGCAGGATCCGCTCCTCCTGGAGCTTCTTGATCAGGTTAGCCAGCAGTCCGTTGACGAACTGTCCGGACTTGGCCGAGCCGTAGGACTTGGCGATCTCGATGTACTCGTTGAGGGTGACGTTCAGCGGAATCTTGGGGAAGTTGATCATCTCGGCCAGCGCGGTCATGATTACCACCACATCCAGGAACGCCAGACGGTCGGCCTTCCATTCGCTTCCAGCCACGGCCTGGGCAATCCACTCCTCGTAACGCTCGCGGCCACCGTAGACGTATCGCAGAAGCTGCGGACCGAAGTCGCGGTCCTCGTCATCCTTGAACTTCGGAGTGACGGCATCCGTGGCTCCCTCCTGGATACGGCGGAAGGTCTTCATCACGAACGTGGCCATGATCTCGACGTCGTCGTTCCAGAATACCGACTTGTCCTCCAGGTACTCCAGGAAGTCGCGGTTGTTGACCAGCACCTTGCGGAACAGGTCGCGCCACAGCTCGGCGTCGCGCTTCATGTCGCTCTCCGGAGCCTCCATGTACTCTCGGTAGACATCGGAATTCACCACAGCTTTCAGGAGCATGTCCATCACCATGGCGTTGTCTGCGTTCCAGTCGATCTTATGCTTCTCGACGTACGTGCGGTAGGTGTCGTTCTCCTGCAGGGCGGCGATGGCGCGGTTCTCGACGAAACGCATGTTGGGGTTCAGGTCCTCGGGAGTAGGGAGTTTTTTGCGGCGTCCCTCATCCAGACGGCGTTCCTGCCTATAGGTCAGGTCCACGGCCAGGGCCAGCATGCGGAAGTAGAGGTCGTGCGCCTCGTCCAGGCTTCCCGCCAGTGTCTTGAGGGCATCTGGAACGCTGTCCTGCGATGTCGCGAAATTGGTCAGTGTGTCGGCCACCATCTCCTGGGCACGCTCCATGCCCTTCAGGGAGTAGCCCTCCAGGCTCGCGGCATACTCGGCCACATCCGGGTCCGGAAGGATGATCTGGCGGAAGCACTCGCGCCAGAAGGTGTCCTCGGCACCGGCGTCGCCACGTTCCATATCCTTGAGATAGCCCTTGTAGAGGCCGGAATCCTTGACCTTGTCAGCCAGCTCGATCACCAGACCCTCCAGCGTGCGCTCGGACACAAGGGCACCGACGGCACGGCGGATACGGTCGTCCTCGGAAATCCGCTTCATGAAACGGGTGTCCTGCAACGGCTTGCTTTTCCTGTACTCAATCTGACGTGACATCATGACAGCCATCGCCAGCAGGTCGATGTACAACCTGTAGGCATACTCGCGCTCCCGGCTCGGCTCGGCCGACGGCTCCTCCAGCGTGAACTTCTGGCCCACCAGCAGGCAGGAGTAGAGTATCTGGATGACCTTGATACGTATTAGAACTCGATTAATCATTGTCTATATTCTGGACGCTCTTGTCCATTCAAAGCACAAAATTACATTAAATCCATCAATTCGCCAAATCAGTGTAGCATGGCGGCGCGCTGACGCACCACTTCGTACATCATCACTCCCGCGGCCACCGACACATTGAGGCTGCCGATATTGCCGGCCATCGGTATGGCGGCCAGCTCGTCGCACTGGCATATCACTTCGTCGCTGATGCCGTGCTCCTCGTTGCCCATCACGATGGCCACGGGGACGGTGTAGTCGATGTCGGTGTAGCTGCGGGCGCCCTTCTCGGTTGCGCCTACGATCTTGACGCCGCTGTCGCGCAGCATGCGCACAGCGGTGAGTATGTCACGCTCGCGGCATACGGGGACATACAGCAGCGCACCGGCCGAGGTCTTCATCGCGTCGGGCGTCACCGACGCCGAGTTGCGCTCCGGGATGACGATGCCGTCAACACCCGCGCAGTCGGCAGTACGGCCTATGGCGCCGAAATTGCGCGTGTCGGTCACGCCGTCAAGGCACATCAGGAAGGGGGTACGTCCCGACTCGTAGAGCTGCGGAACGAGATGCTCCAGCCGGTGGTAACGTACCGCCGACATCAGGGCGATAACGCCCTGATGGTTCTTCATCGTGATGCGGTTCAGCTTCTCCACCGGCACCTTCTGCACCAGCACGCCGTACTGCCGGGCCTTCGCCAGCAGATCGCGGGCCAGGTCGCCCTCCAGGTCGCGCCGCACCAGAAGCTTGTCTATGGTCTTGCCGCTCTCGATCGCCTCGTCAACGGCGCGTATTCCAAATATATAATCGTTCTTTTCCATAACCTTTCAACAACACATCAATCAACAGGGTTTCCGGCGTCACGCATCAGGGCGCGGGCGTTCTGCAGCGCGGCGTCTGTGACGGTGCTGCCGGATATCATCGAGGCGATCTCGCGCACGCGGGCCTCCCCCCGCAGCCGCTCCACATGGGTGACTGTGCGGTCGCCCTCGTCGCGCTTGTAGACCTTGAAATGGTCCAGACCCTGCGAGGCCACCTGCGGCAGATGGGTGATGGCCATCACCTGGATGCTGTCGCCCATGGCGCGCATCATCTGGCCCATCCGCTCGGCTATCTCGCCCGACACACCGGTGTCCACCTCGTCGAACACGATGGTGGGCATGTTCATCCTGTCAGCCATGACGCCCTTGATGCTGAGCATCAGGCGCGACATCTCGCCGCCCGATGCCGTCTCGCCCACAGGCCGCAGTCCGGCGTTACGGTTGAAGGCGCACATGAACTCCACGCGGTCCTGGCCGGTGCTGCCCATCTTGACCGGCGTCAGCGACACCTCGAACCGCAGGTTGGGCAGTCCCAGGGTGCGGGCGGTTGCAAGTATACGTTCGGAGAATATGCGCGCGCCACCGCGGCGCATCTCCGTGAGTTGCCCGGCCATACGCTTGAGGCGTCCGGCCGCGGCGCGGGCTTCTACCTCGTAATTAGGCAGCTCCTCGCCGCCGTAGTCTATCTCGGAAAGCTCGCGCTTCAGGCGCTCGTGCAGGTCCACGAGCTCGTCGGCGTTGCCGACGCGGAAATGCTTCACGGCGCTATAGTAGGCCTGCATGCGGTCCGACAGCTTGCCCAATGTCGACGGGTCGGTGTCGACGGCAGCGTTGATGTCCTCGATAGTCTCGGCTATGTCCTTGAGCTCGGTCTGCAGCACCTCCATGCGCGCCGGCAGGTCGGCCTCCTCGGCGTTCTTGCCGAAGAGCGTGAAGTCCAGCCGCTCCACCATGGCGCGGGCCTCGGTGATCTCGGCCACCAGTCCACGGTCGGGCTGGCCCAGCAGCTGGCTCAGGACGGTGAGCTGCTCCTTGATCTGGTCGGCGTCGGAGAGCACCTCGTAGCGCTTCTCGATCTCGGCCAACTCTCCCCGGCGCGGACGCAGGGTGTCCAGCTGTCCGCACTGGAAGCGCAGGAACTCCTCGTTCTCGCGGCTCTTGGCTATGCGTGCCTTGATGGCGTCGATGCGTCGCTTCACATCCACGAAGTGGCGGAATTCCTCGCGGTACTGTTCCAGAAGATCGCCGCTGTCGGCGAAGACGTCTATGGTCTTGAGCTGTTCCACAGGGTCGCTCAGGGTGGCGTTGGCGTGCTGGGAATGGATGTAGACCAGCCGGGTGCCGATGGCCTGGAGCGTGGATAGGGTCACGGAAGTGTCGTTGATGTAGACCTTGGAACGGCCCTCGGAGGCGATCTCGCGGCGGATGGTGATCTCGTTGTGGCGGTCACCGTCCACGACAGTCTCGATCCAGTCTATGCCCTTCTCGTCGAACAACTGCCGCATCGAGGGGTCCACATCCTCGAACACGGCCTCGACGCGCGACTTGCCGCCGCCGGCCACACGCGAGTCGGCGCGATTGCCCATCAGCAGCGACAGCGCCCCGAGCATGATGCTCTTGCCCGAACCGGTCTCGCCGGTTATAACCGTCAAGCCCGGCCCCAACTCCAGGTCCACGCCCTCGATCAGCGCGTAATTGCGTATTCCAAGTCGCTTCAGCATATCATCTTGTCTCCTCGGGAGTCTTTATCTTGTTGAGCCGTTCCGATTCCGTGGGGTAAATGGGCTGCAGCAGGTCGTAGACCGTGACGCGCTCGGTCTCTGGGGCCTTGCTGTAGACATTCACCAGCTCGTCCAGCTTGGAGTCGCGGAATATGGACAGCGCCACCGACATGGGCGCCACGTCGTAGACCTTCTTGATCTGCTGCAGCGATTCGGTGATGGCCGCACGGCCCTTGTCGGGGCTTGTCACCATCTCGTCCAGTCCCTTGCGGTGGTATTGATATAACAATTCACGGATGCCTCCGGTATTGGAGTTGGTGTAGGTGTCCAGCACGGCGGCACGGTTCTTGGTGTCGTCGAAAGTGCGCCAGCCCGTCTCGCCGCTGCTCTGCTGGTACTGCACTATCTGTTGCGCGCGGTCATAGAAGCGCTGTCCGCCGTTGGGCGAGAAGCTATCGAAATCGATGGCCAGCAACAGGTTGGCGTAGTAGTCCAGGATGGCGGTGAGGTTGTTCTCGGGCTGCTGCTCGTTGTAGGTCAGCGGGTCGCCCTCGCTGTAGTTGAACTCGATCTTGTTGTCCTTGAAATTGAACAGCGTGGTGGTGTAGGTGGCGTTGTAGACGGGCCGGATCAGCTGCACCTGCAGGTCACCCTTCATGCGCGTGCCGTCGTACTCGGAGATGGTGAAGAAGAGGCGCGTCTCAAGCTTCTCGGTCGGCGAGAAGGTGGCGTCGCTGAAGCGCGTCTCGTTCATGTAGGAGTTCATGGACTCCTGCAACTGGTCGAAGACGTTCTTGTTGGTACCCTCGATCTTCTGGGTGTTGACCTCGACGGTCGCACGGAACTCCTGCGCGCGGAGACCGCGCACAGTCATCAGCAACATCATCAGCACCAGCAGTTTCTTCATTCCTTGCAGTAATTCTTTACGATTTCATCTACTATATCAACGGCCACGGCGCGCTTATCTTTCAACGGATAGCTGTTTTCACTATTTTTAGTAAATACTGTTATCCGGTTGGTATCGGTACGGAATCCGGCGCCGGCGTCCTGCAGAGTGTTCAACACCACCATGTCCAGGTTCTTGGCTGCCAGCTTGCGGTGCGCGGAGGCGACACCGTCGTCGGTCTCCAGGGCGAAGCCGACTGTGAACTGTCCGGGGCGCTTCATGTCGCCGCAGGTGGCGGCGACGTCGGGATTGCGCACCAGCCGGAGGGTCTGTGTCTCCACACCCTCGCGCTTGATCTTGCAGTCGGCGCACGTCTCGGGACGGTAGTCGGCCACGGCCGCTGCAAAAACCGCGATGTCTGCCTCGGCGAAGGCATGGGTGGCGGCCCCGCACATCTGCAAGGCACTCTCCACATCCACGCGACGGATGGCAGAATTGTCGGTCTTAAGGTCGACGGGACCTGTCACCAGCGTCACCTCGGCGCCTCGGCTCGCCAGCTCATCGGCAATGGCGAAGCCCATCTTGCCGCTGCTGAAGTTGCCGATGAAGCGAACCGGATCCAGACGCTCGTAGGTAGGGCCGGCCGTAACGACGGCCTTCTTGCCAGCCAGGTCCTGCGACTTGCCGAAAAATTCCTCGATACGGCGGAATATCTCCTCCGGCTCGGCCATGCGGCCCTTGCCGGTAAGTCCGCTGGCCAGCTCGCCGCTGGCTGCCTCGACCATCATCACGCCGTCGGCGGCAAGCTGCCGCAGGTTGCGCTGCGTGGTGGAATGCAGGTACATGTCGAAGTCCATGGCCGGTGCGATCATCACCGGCTCGCGTGCGGACAGATAGGTGGTCACCAGCATGTTGTCGGCGATGCCGTGGGCCATCTTGCCCATAGTGGAGGCCGTGCAGGGCGCCACGACCATCAGGTCCGCCCAGAGGCCCAGGTCAACATGGCTGTGCCACTCCCCCGTGTTGGCGGTGAAGAACTCACTGACCACCGGGCGCCGGCTCAGCGACGAGAGCGTTACGGGTGTGATGAACTCGCGTCCGGCCGGTGTCATGACCACCTGCACCTCGGCGCCGTTCTTGACCAGCAGACGCAGCAGCGTCACGGACTTGTAGGCCGCGATGCCTCCGCAGATGCCCAGGACTATGTGCTTATTTCTTACGGGACTCGGCATAGAGGCGGGTGATTACATCCTTGGTGTTCTTGGGGAAGTCGCCGGCAATCATCCAAGCGTAGAACGACGGCTCGCGGCGGAACACCTCGACTACCGGCTTACCCTTGTGCTTGCCGAAGTTGAACACGGGCACATCATTGTCGTTCAGTACGATGCGGCATGCCAGGTCCACGCTGCGGCCGGAGCCGGAGAAGTCGGCCAGGGCGGCCACGTCGTTCTTGAGCGTGTCATAGCGGTCCAGCTGGCTCATCAGCACCTCGTAGGTGGCACGGGTGTCGGCGGCGGCGCTATGGGCGTCCTCCAGGTTCTTCCCGCAGTAGAACTTGTAGGCGGCCACCAGCGTGCGCTGCTCCATCTTGTGGAAGATGTTCTGCACGTCGATGAAGCGGCGACCCTCGATGTCGAACTGTATGCCTGCGCGGTTGAACTCCTCGATCAGCAGAGGCACGTCGAACTTGTTGCTGTTATATCCGGCGATGTCGCAGCCGGCGAAGATGTCGGACAGCGACCTGGCCACCTGGCGGAACGTGGGACAGTCCTTGACGTCATCGTCGGTGATGTGGTGTATGGCCGTGCTCTCCTCGGGGATATGCATCTCCGGGTTGATGCGGCGCTCGCGCGTCTCCTCGCGGCCGTCTGGGTACAGCTTGATGTAGCTCAGCTCTACGATCCTGTCTTTGGTTATATTGGTGCCGGTGGTCTCCAGATCGAAGAAGATCAGCGGCTTCTCAAGATTCAGTTTCATGTTGACTGTATCGGTTCAGAGTGTTCGGAGGGGTTATCACAACACCTGCATGGGCATCTGGATCACCAGCATGTTCTCGCCCTCCTCCTGGGGCATCGGCTCGTAGACGCCGGGACGGGCGGAATCCGACAGGCGGAGCTGCACGGCGTCGGAATGGAACGCGTTGAGGATCTGGATCATGAAGACTCCGTTGAATCCGATGGTCATGGGGTTGCCGTCATAGTCGCAGTTTACGCGTTCCTCGGCGGTCTGGCCGTAATCCACATCCTGGGCCTTGAGGGTGATCTGGTTGGTGTCGATGGCAATCACCACGAGGTTGGACGCCTTGGAGGCGAACAGGGTGACGCGGCGCAGCGATGCTAAGAGCGATGCGCGGTCCACGGTCAGCGTGAAGGGCTGGGTCTGCGGGATGACTCGGTTGTAATTGGGATACTGGCCGTTGATGAACATAGAGGTGAGCGTGTAGTCACCGAAGTCGATGACGCATCCCTTGGCGTCGAACGTCACCTTGACCTGTGCCATATCCTTGGTGATAAGGCTGTTGAGGATACCAGCCGCCTTAGGCGCCATCGTGAAGGCTGCGGTCAGGCCGGGAGCGGCCTCGCTGTTGATGTAGCGGGCCAGCTTGTGCGTGTCGGAGGCCACGAAAGTCACGTCGGTGTCGTGGATGTCCCAGTGCACGCCCATCATGATGGGACGTACGGTGTCGGGGCTGGTGGCGAACATAGTGTTGTTGATGCCCTTCATCACCACGCTGGCGGGCAGCGTCATCTCGGAGACCTCGCCGTCCAGCCTGCGCGGCAGGGGGTAGTCCTCGCCGGGGACGCCCATGAACTCGAAGTAGCCGTTCAGGAACTGCAGCACGATCTTGTTGTTGTCGTCGACGGTGATGGTGACGGGCTGGTTGCTCACTTCCTTGGTGACCTCCAGAAGTCGGCGTGCCGGAATGGCCACGATGCCGTCGCCCTCGGATTCCGTCACGATCATGCGGGCGGTCAGCGCGTTCTCCTGGTCCGAGCCGGTGATGCTGAGTGTCTCCCCTTCAACCTTCAGAAGGAAATTATCAAGGATATTCAAGGCGTTCTTGGCGTTGACCACCTTGCCGACGGCCTGCAGCTGCTGCTGGAACGACTTGCCTTCAACAGTAAACTTCATATATTTTGTGTCTAAATTTTCAAAATCATATATGGTTGACGTCCCTCAAAACCGTATACGCCAACTTCAATCTGCAAATATACTAATTTTTCCGCACACTCCCCTATTTATTATGAAAAATTCACACCGTGTCAGATGTCGAGCTGGCTGGACAAGGTGAGTTTCTTGGAAGACATCACCTTGCTGACTGTGTCCAGGACAGGCAGCAGGTTCTCGTAAGCATGGGTCAGCACCACGAAGTTGATCTCTGTTGTCTGTGCGTCGTAGTTGTATTCCAGGTAGTATGTCGAGAGGTGTACGTGGTACTGGTCGAATACCTTGCGGTAGGGCTCCACATCCTTGATTATACCATTGACGGTAAGTCCGATGACCTTGGATTCCTGACCGAGCTTGCGGCGCTTCTCGATCTGCTCGAAGCTGATCAGCGTCACCAGCACGAGTCCGGTGGCCATAAGCGAGCAGACGTACATTCCGATGCCGACGGCCATGCCGATGATGGCGGTCATCCAGATGCCGGCGGCGGTGGTGAGGCCACGGACGGCTCCCTTCATGTGGATCATGGCTCCGCCCCCCAGGAAACCGATACCGGTTATGACCTGCGCGGCGATTCGGCCTGGGTCGCCGTTCTTAAGGCCGTAATATACCTGCGGAACATAAATGGACAGGAGCATGGCCAGACAGGCGCCCATGGATATGAGCGCGAACGTGCGGATGCCGGCGATCTGTCCCTTGCGCTTGCGCTCGGCGCCGACCACCATGCCCAGAAGCATGCTCAGCAACAGCCGGAAGAAACTGTTGGTCAGGTTCAGCTCCAGCGAATTGATTTCCTCAAACACCCACCTCACATATTCCACTACAATCATAATGCGACAATCTTTCTGCAAAATTAATTCAAATTGCCATCATCTGCAAATCAAAAAGCAAGCGGCCCGCAACGCGAGGTTGCGGACCGCCGGTAGGATGCAGGAATGAATCCCTGCGCGGATTTATTTCTTAAGGTTGATGCCTATCTCGACAGTGGTCGTGGTGTTGATCACCTCGGGAAGGGCCTGGAGTATGCCGGGGAGCATCAGCGATGCCATGCCGCCCATGGTGGGATCCTGCGAGGCGATCTCGACGATTGCGTCTATGATCTGCTGGTCGGACAGGATGGGAGCGGCCATCTTCAGAATGGGCAACAGAGTCTCGGTGCCGAGGTAGAAGCTTACGATGTTGGGATCATCCACCTCAACCGGATTCTGGCCATTCTCGTCCAGCTTGATGCTCTTGCCGTAATGAACAGGAAGACCGTTGGCGATCATCGGAACGATGTCGGTCATCACCTTGTTCAGGAGCGCGTCGATGTCCAGATCAGCACGGGTGGCGCCCTTCTCGGCGTTCTTGATGTTTGCGACGGCGATTGCGGCGGGATCCAGGAACAGCAGGATGGTGTTGTCATCCTTGACAACGTAACGGGCCACATTCTTGGGCGACTTGGTCATTGCTGGCTTCTCGGCCTCGGTGTCCAGATACTCGGCCACTACGCTGCCGTCCTCGCCGAAGGTCACGTTCTTAAGCACCTTGGTCAAAGCCTCGGCTGCGGAAACCGACTGGCCGTCTACATCCACCTGCACCATTGCCAGACTGAGGCTGACGAGAGTGCTGATGGGCAGCTCACCGAACATGGTGGAGATCTTCTTGGGTGTCTGCCAGTTGACACGCAGCAGCGCGGGTACGTCATTGTTCCATGCAGGCATGTTGTACGTGCAGGCCAGGGAGGTGTTCTTCAGCTTGATGCCGGACACGTTCAGGGTCAGCTTCTCGGCGCTGACGGAACCCTCGTAGGTGTATGTGCAGTATTCAGTGTCGCCGCTGCCGGTGAATGTGCAGTTGTCGGCGCTGCCCGCCAGAGTGACGGGAATGGTGAATTCCTTGGCACCGGGGATGAACGATGCGGCGGGAACCTTGAGCTCGGGCAGCGCGCTGCCGATGTCACCCAGGAAGTCGTTGATGGGCATCTCGTCGGTCTTGACCGTGATGGTTGCCGTGCCCTCGGCTGTGGGCGCGAAGTCTGCGGTCATGGCTCCGGCAGGGGTCTCGCCGTCAACGGTGATGGCCAGATCCTGAGCTGTAGTGGTATAGGTCTTGGAGTTCAGCACGCTACCGGGAACCTCGGGCGAGTCACTGCCATTACAGGACGCCAGCATACCGATGGCACCCATGACTGTGAGGAACAAAGAAATTTTTGTCTTCATAAAAATGTTACTATTTTGTGTGTTGTTTTAACTTAATCAAGGGTAATATTCCCAGTCAAAATTAATCTCAGGGTATCTGGAATTGTTGATAATAGGACAATCCTCGACCCGACCATAATCTCAAATCGGGTGCAAAATTACATATAACAGTCATTACAGACAATACCCAAAAGGAATATTTTTAGCAACAATACGGATATAATGCAATTTCTTGCCCCGCACAGAGCCGGAAGCATTATACAGACGCGATACAACTTTGACGACAGGACGTCCGTTATAGAATTAGCAAACCTATAAAATTCGGGAAGTTATGAGACTTGGCGGAAGAAGAACCAGCTCCAATGTAGAGGACCGGCGCGGAGTGTCGGGCAAAGCCGTGGGAATAGGCGGCGGAATCGTGGGTGTACTGATAGTTGGCATACTCACACTGCTGAACGGAGGCAGTGTGTCGGACGTGGTCCGCAACATATCAGGACAGCAGACCATGACGCAGAACAAGGAACAATACACCGAGAGCGAGGAGGACCGGCAACTGGCCAATTTTGCGTCGGTGATACTGGCCGGCACGGAGGATGTCTGGACTAAGGTGTTCCGCGAGCAGGGCTGGGGCGAGTACCAGCCGCCCAAGATGGTTTTGTTCCACGGGTCGGTCAATTCGGCATGCGGCCACGCCACGTCGCAGGTCGGTCCGTTCTACTGCTCGGCCGACCGGACGGTATATCTGGACCTGGACTTCCTTAAGGACATGCAGCGCGACATCGGCGGCACGGGCGACTTTGCCTGGGCCTACGTCATAGCGCACGAGGTCGGTCACCATGTGCAGAATCTGTTGGGAACCCTTCCGAAAGCTCACGACAGGATGGCCCGCATGTCGGAGACCGAGGCCAACCGCGAGAGTGTCCGCATCGAGCTGCAGGCGGACTATTACGCCGGAGTGTGGGGGCACAAGGACAACGAGATGTTCAACTCCATCGAGCCCGGCGACGTGGAGGAGGCACTGGACGTGGCGTCGAAAATCGGCGACGACTACCTGCAGCGCAAGGCCTACGGCCATGAGATGCCGGAGAGTTTCAACCATGGCCGCTCCGAATGGCGCGTCCGCTGGCTTAAGCAGGGCCTCGCCTCCGGCAACCCCACCGCCCACGACCCCTTCTCCCTCCCCTACTCCGACCTATAATGCCGATCCTTTCTTTTGGCAGTGTGCGTTTCTATTCGTATATTTGCAGTCGTTAACCAAACAACCTGCAACTATGAAGAAAATATTGCTTGTGCTTGCGGTCCTGATTTCCGCATTAGCAGTATCCGCCAAAGATAAGACACCCGGCCAGCCGCTGGTATGCGACACCGTCCTCCAGGCTCCCGGCCTAACGGCCGACCAGATTTACGGCAAAGCCAAGAACTGGCTTGCCAACAACATGCCAAATGCCACCAACATCATCCAGCTGGACGATGATGTCAACAAGCACCTGATCAGCAAAGCCACCCTCGGCTTCGAGGTCAACCATCTAACGTTGAGCTCGCTCACCGGCTACATCCGTTTCACCATCGACATCGCCGCGCGCGACGGCCGCTATCGCGTCCGTTTCTCGGACTTCAACCATGAAGCGGTGCGCGACGGATGGTCCGAAGGACCGGTATATGTCAACGGACCGAATCCCAACGTCAAGGGACTCCGCAAAATCCAGAACGCCGAGATGCAGAAACGCGCCGTCGCCCTCTGC
Source organism: Bacteroidales bacterium (assembly GCA_019416425.1). Taxonomy (GTDB): domain Bacteria; phylum Bacteroidota; class Bacteroidia; order Bacteroidales; family Muribaculaceae; genus Lepagella. The sequence continues at coordinate 2,312 of DXXK01000050.1, read as the reverse complement.
ACCCGGAACATCGACAGTTTCCTGAAGTCCCTTCAGGAAGCCATGTCCGGCGCCTCCTCCGCCAGCCAAGGCGACTGGTAATCTTCCCGTGTCACGACCAATCAAGGAAACCCAGATCCTGTTCGGTGAGGATGGCCGTCGTTTCGAGGAAAGGATGACCAGAAACGCATCGAGGATCCCGAAAAAAGGAAACGCCGCCTGGCTCACTATAAACTGGCAATGAGCATTTTGACTGATAAATAAACTCCATATCCCAGCATTAATGAGTTTCAGCATTTTGAGTATAACTTTTTGATAATATCCATGATTGGCAAATTGATATGAAAGATATAATAAACAAATACCGGGAAATGGTCCGTCAGGTGCCACCGGATATAAAAGAAGAAATCAATCTGTCATTCGCGATATCCAATAAGATCGATGCACTGATGCAAGAGCGCGGATTGACAAAGAAACAGTTTGCCGACCAAATCGGGAAACGACCCAGCGAGATAACACGATGGTTGAGCGGGCAACACAATTTCACTGTCTTCACCCTTGCCATGTTATCTGAGTTTTTGGAAAATCAATAATATCCGCCTGAATCATGGCCAACGAATCTCTATCAGCGGCCTAAGCACTGTCCCGACCATTTTGCTGACATCAGCAAAATGATTCGACGACTATTCTCCCAAGTTGGGTCTGACGCCTCAACCTTTTCTATAATAGGAAAAAACCTCAAGGAGTTCCGGAATTTTATCAATTCCCACTGATTGACCTGACCCAAACATCCACAAAATAGCGGCAAGAAGCCCATACTTGTGCAAAGCTCCGGCTTCTTGCTGCTATTTAGTCAAACTTCCAATACGCGTGAAACCGTAGGCTTACTATAAATCAGAAAATGTTGAAATTCAGATTTTTCTTATGTGATTTCTTTGCATTATAAATACAGCGTAGAGATGCCTCTTTTAAATAATCATAGACATTTGAATAATGAAGGAAATATTCTATATCAGAATCATTCAATCTGTAAATGCCACTATTGGGCATAATTTCCTTTCTTCTGAATTTTTCTCGAAGATCATGTTCTGCTATGTAGCGGCTATTAACTGTTATGGCTAGTTCATTAGTCTCATTGGTTCCAATGGCATTATTTTTTATGTAATATCCTTCTGTACATTTTATGAGCGAGATAATACCTTTAGCAATCTTCTCGGCATGTAATCTTTTTTCAATTTCTAAATTCTTCTCGAAATCTTGGATTAAGCCTTCATTGATGTCTTTCGTTAAGTTGTTTGATAACAAATCTTTGAAAATACAGATTGTCATCAATGTATCATTTGTTGCTGAATGAGCATCCTTTTCCTCAGAAAAAACATGGCCCAGTATTTCGGCGCATTTTGATAATCTGGGAACTGCATTAAGCTCAATTCCCATTGTTTTACCCTTATAATACCAAAACCAATCCTGGACTTCTAATAAATATACATCGTTAGGAATGATTATTCCATTATTCCTTAGATATTTAGTATCGTTATGTAATGCAAAACCTATAATCGCATCTGTATTATTTATAATTTGCTGAATATTGCTTCTCTCATTACTGAATATAGGTGCTCCTTTAACCATTTCAGGAGTAATATGATGGATATTTGTTGGCCAATTTTGGGAATGCACCGGCTTGAAATAACTATGATAAATCTCTACATTGTCTTCAAATCTAATGACCGACATTTCTAATATTTCACCCTTGTTTGTGGCTTCAATATCAAGACATATTATATTCATAATAGGAATCAAAAATTTTACAAAAATACAATATAATTTCCACATCACAAAAAATAGTTGGTATGTGAATTATGTTTAGAGTCATCCGTTGTGATTTGTCTGAAATTTCTTATCTTTGCACCGTGAATCACACCATCCTTGTTGAATATATCCATAATCAATTGGTTGTGATTTGTCTGAAATTTCTTATCTTTGCACCGTGAATCACACCAACAACAATAATAAATCCCTCAAATTCACAGTTGTGATTTGTCTGAAATTTCTTATCTTTGCACCGTGAATCACACCGAAATTTAAGACTGTGTATAATTAACCCGAGTTGTGATTTGTCTGAAATTTCTTATCTTTGCACCGTGAATCACACCAGAGAGTTGAATCCTCTCTACCGCAAGCATGTTGTGATTTGTCTGAAATTTCTTATCTTTGCACCGTGAATCACACCCAGGGGTCATTCCTCCAGATATGGACAGCGGTTGTGATTTGTCTGAAATTTCTTATCTTTGCACCGTGAATCACACCTATAGTCTACTATTTGAGTTTTAGAC